>JADQBV010000229.1 GCA_016278415.1 Halanaerobiales bacterium | reverse complement strand
CAGCAGCCTTTCCATATCTAGTAGAAATATTTCTATCATAAGCAGTTGGTGAACCTCCACGTTGTAGATGACCTAGAATTGTGGCCCTAGACTCTAAACCAACCAATTCCTCTAGCTGATTTGCAACTTGATCAGCAATTCCGCCTAATCTAATAGGGTCAGGACTGTCTTCAACTACGTTCTTAACAACCATTTCACCAGAAATAGATTTTGCACCTTCAGCAACAACTACAATACTGAAATCTTTACCGGCTTCTCTTCTTTGATTGATTTTTTCAGCTACTTTGTTAATATCATATGGAATCTCAGGTATTAAGATTACATCTGCTCCACCTGCAAGTCCAGCATCTAGTGCTATCCAACCTGCATAACGACCCATAACCTCGAGACACATAATCCTATGATGCGAAGCTGCAGTAGTATGAAGCCTGTCCAATGCCTCTGTAGCAACAGAAACTGCTGTATCAAAACCAAAGGTGATATCAGTACAAGCTAAATCATTATCTATTGTCTTAGGCACAGCTATTATATTAACACCTTTTCTATGGAAATCCCTGGCACTAGTTAATGTACCATCACCACCAATAATAATTAGAGCATCCATACCTGCCTTTTTAATATTTTCTACACCAACATCTGAGAGGTCTTTATAAACCATTTCACCATCTTCTTTAAAAGGCATCCTGAATAGATTAGTTTTATTAGAAGTATAAATGATTGTTCCACCTTTATGTAAAATACCAGATGTGGAATCCATATCTAATTTTACAGTATCACCATTATATAGTCCCTTATATCCATTCACAAAACCCTCTACTTCAATACCATATTTAAGTATTGCTGTTCTAGTAATAGCCCTAATAACTGCATTTAAACCCGGGCAATCACCACCACCTGTTAATACTCCTATTTTTTTAATTTTACTCACTTAGAACCCTCCTGTCATAGTAATAACAATTTTAACTAAGATTAAATTCTGAAATTAGGCAATCTTAAATTTATAAATATAAGATTTATAAATATGTAAAAGTTATCCCTTACTATAATAACCTTTTTTTCTACTAATTTCAATGTTTTTAACAAATTTTTATTATAAATTTATTTCATCTTTATACATTTATTGGTAGTATTTATAAAAATAAAATTATAATATTAGTATTGACGCTAACTTCCTATCCTATTTTACTAAATCTCTTATTAAAAGTCAAACTTCATTAACATATAATTTACAGTTGATTTGCCATATTAAACTATAAAAAATTACAAAAAAGTTTAAAAATTAATACACTTATACAAACAAGTATATACTACTTATTTAATTATACTTACTATACTTACTATAGGTAATATTCGCTATATAATTTATTAAAAGACTATTAGCAGGTTCAGTTAAAGGGTAATTAACACAAATACTTTCCCCTTCATACTATATATCAACGAACTCTTACAAATATATTATAATGATAGAAAGAAGGGGTTATAATTATATATTCATACAATTTAACTGATAATATTTGTCTTGTGAGATTTTCTCAAATTAGTGGGGCAAAGCTTTTAAGTGAAATAAAAAAAAATGATATAGATATAATTCATATTAATATTTTTTCAGAAGAATTAACTATATATATTAATAATGAATATTTGAAAGAATTAACAAAGATAATTGAAAAAAAATCACTAAAATATAATTTAAGAAAAAATCTTACATTTGTTAGAATTAGATTCAATGATCCCGATAAAATTATGTCAAATATTAATAAAACAATTAAAGTGTTTTCAGAGAATACAATACCATATATTGAATTAGGTTTATCTCTAAATAGATTATATATAGTCTTAGAGAATAGATATAAAAATAAGTTTATTAAGCTATTTGAGGAATATGAAGAGTAATTAGTGGTTCTTCTCCTTATCCGTTTGAGAAAAAGATCCGAAAAAATTGGTGTTTTGCCAATGGTTATGGCGGCGTTCCAAACAAAAAAAGCCAGAACCAGTTATATCCCTTAACTGGTTCTCTGACTTTTTACTGATTTTATATTTAAAATATATTTTACAAAATTATAAAACTACTTTTGATAAGTTAAAATAGTACTGCTGATTATATTAAAAACTCACCATTTTGATAAATCATCTTTCCATCAGCAAATATTTCTCCACCTTTTTTCATATCACAGAGCATATCCCAATGTATTGAAGATACATTTTCTCCACCGGTTTCCGGATAACTCCTACCTATTGCAAGATGTATTGTACCGCCAATTTTCTCATCAAACAACATATTTCTAGAAAATTTATCAATCCCTGTATTACATCCAATAGCTACCTCGCCTACATACCTAGCTCCCTGGTCAGTTTCCAAGAGAGTTTGAAGTAAATCTTCACCTTTTGCCGCGCTAGCTTTTATTACCTTCCCCTTTTCAAAAGTAAATCTAATATCCTCTATTTCTTTACCCTGATATATTCCTGGAAAGGAAAAACGTATATGTCCTTCTACTGAGTCTTCTATAGGTCCGGTGAAAACTTCACCACCAGGATAGTTTTCTTTTCCTTTATCAGCAACCCAGGTACGATCCTTTACTTTACATTTAATATCAGTATCTTCAGACTTAAAATGTATTTCAGAGATATCATTTAAATAATTTGCTATTTCATCTAATCTATTACCAAATTCCTTCCAGTATGCAACTGGATCTTCTTTATCAAGGTGACAGGCTTTAAAAACAAATTTTTCGTAGTCTTCAAGGGACATACTAGCTTCCTGAGCATCTGCCAATGTAGGAAATTGACATATATTCCACCTTAAATCACCTGCTGCAGCTCTATTCATAGATATTTCCATTATATCTTTATTTGCTAAACTCCTCTTGCTCATCTTTTGAGGATCAATATTGGTCAAAGATTTTGTATTATAATTACCAAGAATGTATATACGAGCATCAACATTTTCTATAAAATGCCTTTGAAATGGAGATTGATAATTTAACTGTTCTTCTGATGCATGCTTATAAAAAATATCATCCTGCCCCTGAAAGTTACCCATGACAATAGGATGGGCTCCGGCAATAATAGCCTCTTTATAGACAGCTTTAAATAATGGTTCAGAAACCATATTACCCTGTATTACCAAGGAATCCCCCTTTTTTATACTCAGAGAGTAATTAACTAATACCTTAGCATATTTTTCTAATAACGGATTTATCATTATACCACTCCTAAAAATTATTTTAACAAAACACTAATATTATGTAATTATTTATCTCCTATTATAACATATTCTAAATTATCGTTCTAGCAATATCAGTAAGTATATTTAAATCCCCCATAAAATATATGGGGGATTATAAGTTTCTTAATAAATGTGGCTATACAATTGAAAAAACTTCATCTGAAATCTTTTCCTATTTAAACCCTAAGCCATAATCTCATCAATATTATCTAAGATATCATCAGATAATTCTACATCCACAGCCTTAACATTTTCTTCAACCTGTTCTGGTTTACTGGCACCTATCAGGGCACTGGTAATTCCTGGTTGATGTAATATCCAGGCCAAAGCCAACTGAGGCATTGAGATGTTTAATTTATCTGCAATATTTATAAGCTTTTCAACCTTTTCAAGATTAGTATCATTGAGCATATCTTTAATCCAGGTATTTGAAGATGGGTCTGCTGCTCGGCTGTCTTCTGGAATTTCCTGATCTTTTCTATATTTACCTGTTAATAAGCCTTGAGCTAATGGAGAAAATACTATTAATCCCATTCCATTATTCTGTATAGTAGGAACAACATTGTCTTCAATGTATCTATTAAACATATTATAAATAGGCTGGTTTACTACAATATGATCTAATAAGTACTTATCCTGTACTCTTAAACCCTCTACAATTTGATGAGCAGCCCATTCACTAACACCAGCATATAATATCTTTCCCTGACGTACTAAATCGTCAATTGTCCGTAATGTCTCTTCTAGTGGTGTATTCTGGTCAAAACGATGACAGTAAAAAATATCTACATAATCATGATTCAACCTTTTTAAACTTTTATGCACTTGTTCATATACATGTTTTCGAGACAAACCTTTATCATTTGGTCCATCACCCATCGGCCAATATGCCTTTGTAGCTAATACATACGATTCACGAGGGTAATTATTTAATGCAGGACCTACAATTTTTTCTGCTGCACCTGTCGCATATACATTAGCAGTATCAAAAGAATTGATACCTAGGTCATATGCCTTATCGATAGTCTTAACAGCTCGTTCTTTCTCAACAGAATTACCATATGTAAGCCAACTACCAAGGCTAATTTCACTAACTTTTAAACCACTTTTCCCTAAATTTCTATATTTCATTAGTACAATCACTCCTTTATTAGTATTTATTACTATTATTAGTATAACATATAGAAAATTATTTTCAAGTTAATATATTGTTTAATCACCATAATGTTTATAATAAACCCCAGATATTTCGGACATTTCTCACCAACGAAAAAGGAGAAAAACCATAAAATTAAATAAATCTTACTAAAAATTTCAAGAATAATGGACTAAGATATGTCTCTACTAAAGATGCAACTAATAAAATACTTGCTAAAACAGTCATTTCTAATGAATATATCATTAATTCCTCAAAAGCAATCTTAGTTTGACCCCGATAGTATTTAAATATTCTGATACTTATATAAATGGACATTACACTTGATATTATATAGATAGGTATAATAATTATGTTTTGTGGGAAAACAGCTGCTACAGCAATCAAAATACCTTTAAAACTATATTCGCTTACTAAAAATCCAACAGTGAAACCAAGGACAAACCCCTTAAAAAATATAAGTATGGAAATTAAAGGCATTAAAACCATTGATAATCCAAATGCCCAGATTATAAAAATATTAATTAAATTAAATTTTATACTCTCGGCAATTAAACTACCTTGACTATACTCTATCTGATTATACCCCTTCATAAAATTATTAAAGTAATCAAATACATTTTCCTTTACACTATAATCCACAGTTTTTACAGCAATTGCACCAAAGCTTATTCCCAAAATAAAAACCACTAATACAAAAGTTAGTATCGGTAATCTATCCTTAAAGAATCTATTCATTTTAAACCCCCTGATACACGGATTGATTTCTGTTTTTATATTCTAATATCTATGCATCAGAAGGACAAGATATACTTCTATTACTTTATATTTAAAAATCCATTGTTCATTATTAATTGACAAATATACTGGGCCCCATGTACATCTTCCATGGAATTTGAGCTTGCAGCAACTACAGTAATCCCTCGCTTAAGTTTTAAAGCACTTTCAATTGCCCGTTTTGCAGCAGCATCAGCCGTTAGGCTACCTTTTCGTTCATTTGTACGTGCTACTGTTCCAGTTAATACTTCGGAAGCACCATAATTATAGGCTGCATCATAAGCTGCACCACCAGAGGGGCTAACAATGATTAATACTTTGTCTTTAAAATCTGTTATTTTTACAACTTCCCTACCTATATTAGGTACTACCTGTTCAATAACTGCTCCAGCCCTTTCTACACCCTTTGTAACCTGATGTATTTCACTTAATCTATCATTATCCTTATCGATTAACCTAGGCTCTGCTGCAATTATAACACCTGTATTACATTTAAGGGCCTTCTTTCCTCCAAAATACCCAATTTTCTCAGGATTTACTGAAACAGGCACAGAATGATGATCAGGACTAGCACCTAATACACTAATAGCCCCTGCCTCAATTGCAGCTTCAGCAGTTGTAGACATATCAATAACATCGACAATCATTACAATATTACCCTGTCTAGCTGCAGCCGCTGCACCAGATGCATTATATGTTGTACCTAGAGTCTTAACCCATAACTTTACCATAATGACCTCCTCCGCCATCTTCAATTTCTATCTTTCCCAAACGTGCTGTAATAATTCTGTCTGCGATCTTATCTTTTACCACATTTAATAAGTCTTCTTTTCTTGTACCATGTATTACATTCATTTCTGTTCCAAAGGTCTTTATTAAAGTTTGATACGTCTTCTTACCAATACCAGGAATATCTCGTAGAGGTATCTGATGCATATATATTCCGCGATGTTCAGGACTAATAGAGCGTCTCGTACTACTGATTTCTAGAATTCGGTCTTTAACCCCTACCACTATGTTTTTTGTATCACCACATTGAGGACATTTTAATACAACTTCCTTAACGGAATATTTTTTATTACATTCAGGACAAAATGTTCTATGATATTTTCCTAATCGCGGGTCTAAACCATAGTTTCTTACAACTTTTCTACCCGCTTCTCCCTTAAGAGCAAGTATAAATTCTTTATAATTTAAATCTTTCATACGCATTAAGTTATACTCTCGAGCAATCTTGATAAGAGAGTGTGCATCCGAATTACTTATAAAGGTTTTTCCTTTTAACTCAGATAGGTAATCAGCTAAATAACTATCTGCACTTAAACCTAATTCTATTGCTAAAATTCTATCCCATTCATCATCTGTAAATACCTGATGGTAGGATTCAAAGGAACGGCCATAAAAACTTTTATATGGAGTAAATACATGGGCAGGTATTAATATACCTCCATGATATTCTACAATTTTAAGGATTTCCTTAGCACCTATACCTGTAGATTGAGAGCTAAGATTTATATTTGTGATATATTGCCTCATCGTTGTACTATATTCTTTTATATTTCTTAAATAAGGAAAATATGCAAGATAATGGGCCTGGCCTCCATTCTGTTCCCTACTCTCAACCTCAGAACCTAGAATGATAACTAGATCACCAAATTTAACACCACCATCCTTAAGCTCTTCCATAGCACCATCTCTTATCAGTTTCTCCATATCTTTTATCACAACTGGTGAAGCACAGTCTATTATACCAACCATATTTAAGCCTTTATTGTAAAGAGACTCTTTTAGTATATTTTCGAAATTTAATTTTTTTGAGGCAGTAATTTTTACCGGTTGATCGTTCTCACCGGCACCTATGTGAATATGCAAATCTACAAAAAAATCTTTAAACATTAAAATCCCCTGCCAGATAATACAATAATCCAACAATAGTCTTACTATCTTTAATTTTCTCTGTATTAATCATTTCTATAATTTCCTTCTTATCTATCATATGATTTATAATTATTTCATCTTCGTCAGGGTTTAGACCAACTTCCTCCAGATTACTTGCCCCATATAGATGTATGGATTCATCACTATAACCAGGTGAAGTATAAAATGTAAATAGGTGTTCTATTAGACCAGCCTTATAACCAGTCTCCTCAATAAGTTCACGTTTGGCACATTCTAGTGGATCTTCATCTATCTCTAATTTACCAGCAGGTAATTCTAATAAATTTCCTTCTATTGGTTTACGAAATTGCTCTACTAATAAAATTTTATTAGTATTTGTTGTTGCTATAATACATACTCCACCGGGATGTTCTACAATCTCTCGTTCGGCTTTATTTCCATTGGGAACTTTTACTTGATCTACTCTAACATTTAGAATTTTACCTTGAAATATTTTTTTAGAATTGATAGTTTTCTCCTGTTGATCCATAACAATCCCCTTTCAGACTCTTCAAACCTTATAAACTGCCAGACCTGCTGTAATAAAAAATAATGGATCATCTTTCAAATTGCGACCCATGCTATTATAATTAAATCCAGACTCTTCCAAAATCCTTTCTACCTCATCTATGGAATAAAACTCAAAATTATGTCTAGAAAATAAATTTCCTTTATTTATTTGATTTTCTAAATAATCATTTTTGGGTAATGCAATCTCAATAGAATCTGTAATTAATTCACTTAAGAGTGTAATACTGTGATGACTAATACCAAAATGTCTCTTTCTTGTATCAGCAAAACTCACCCTAGGCACTACAATAGATTTACCTTTGAGTATTCTTACTGCTTTCTCTATAAAGGCATTCTCAACACCACTAAAGCCATATTTTGTAGAGGTTCCAACAATTCCAGGACCCATACCAACAATAATTAAGTCTGCTTTTAAAAGCTCACTTGCCACTGCCAATGCCGAAAAAATATTAACACTCTCATAGTCCCCTCCAAAGGCATTGCCAAAAGTTATAGTATTATCTATATACCCTTCAGAAACTAGCTTTCTTACAAGATTACTAAAGTCAAGAGCAAGACTTCCCCCTTCGCTCATTATATATACTATTTTTTTGTCTGGAAATAGAGTTTTATAGGTAATTGACAGTGGAGCCAGCAAGCTATGTAAAGGAATAAGTATTACAGGAAGTTCATTTAAAGATTCAAATTCATTAATCACATCATGATAAGGACTCATCTGTTCTTCAGCACAAAGAGTTTTAATTTGAAAAGGTGTATATCTCATCTTCATTATATGTCCACTATTTCTGGATTGATGACTATCTTCATATATTCTATTATCGTTAATCTTTTTATTATAGTTTTTATTTAGTTTATCTGTACCTACTATATCATTTTTTATTAAACTAGATTTATCTCTCTCGTCCTTATCAATAGAATCACTGTTCTTTTTTTGAGTGCTTTCTGACTTAAGCTTATCTCTACTCTTATCAAGATATCTTAGATTTAAAACAACAAAATGATAACCGCCTGTACCGAGTCCTAATTCAACTGCAGTTGTATTTACTACAACTTGGTCACCTATTTTAATAAGACCTGTAATATTATTGTAGTTTACAGCCTTACACTTTTCTTTTCCAAGTATTTTCATCCAAAAAAATGTAATCTTTTTATGCTCCTTTATAATCTCTACAACTTCTCCTTGTTCATATAAAAGATTATACACAATTATGCATCCTTATCTATAAGTAAATTAAGAAGCAAATTTGTTAATATATATAAATTCTCTACCTTTACCCGTTCTTTAGTAGAATGTACATTTTCCATTCCAACACCAAAATTTAAGGTAGGTAATCCGATATTGTTAAATATGTTCGCATCACTACCACCACCGCTTGAAGTAAGAAAGTAATCTATACCCAGTTCATTAATTACATTTTCAACAAAATTAATTATATCACTTCCATTAGGAATTGCAAAACTAGAATATACTTTCTCAATATCATATTTGACCATACCCTTATATTTTTTACAGGAACGATCAATTAAATCTTTCATATGGTTTTTTTGATTTTCTAGGCTTTGCTCTGAGTGACTCCTGACCTCACCCTCTAACTCTACCATATCTGGGACTATATTACTAGCCCTACCTCCCTTAATTACTCCAATATTTGCAGTTGTTTTATCATCTATTTGCCCTAGTTTCATATTAGAAATTGCTAAACTAGCTATCTTTATAGCGTTTATCCCCTTAGCAGGTTCTATTCCCGCATGAGCTGATTTACCTGTGATTTTTGCATTAAATTTAATCTGACTAGGTGCTCGATGAACAACAGTACCTATACCACCATCAACATCAAAAACTAATCCATAATCTATTGAATCTAACTCTGTAGGATTTAAATGTTTCGCTCCTAATAAACCAATTTCCTCAGCCACAGTAAATATAACTCTAATAGGTCTATGTTTTAGCTTATTTTCTTTTAATACCTTTATAGCCTCTATTATGCAAGCCACACCTATTAAGTCATCACCTGCTAAGACAGTATCACCTTTACTAACAATATAGCCATCTTGAATAGTAGGTTCAATGCCACGTCCAGGTTCAACTCTATCCAGGTGAGCTGATAAGAGTACCTTAGGCATATTATTGTCAGCAGGTATATCAAATATTAAATTTCCTGCATTACCATCGATAAGTTCGGCAGTCTTATCTTCCTTAACTTCTAGATTCATCTCTTCAAGCTCTTTAATTAACCTATCTACCATTTTTCTTTCTTCTTTTGAGACACTATCTATCTGAACAATTTCCATAAAAAAATCAAGTAAACGTTCTTTATTAATCAAGTTATTTTCACCCCTATATTAAAAAGTACTAGTCCTAATTTATACTATATCTACCAAATTTACAAGTATTAATTATAAAACAATACATTAAGTATTATTCAAGATATATCATTTATTTCCTTCATTATAATCTAGCTTAATGAGATAATCTTTATACAAAAATTACTTTAAAACACGAAAAAACCAGACAATGGTATAAAATGTCTGGCTAATATATTAATTTTGTCATTTTAAATTTATGGTTTTTCTCCTTTTTCGTTGGTGAGAAATGTCCGACAATTTTGCTATTACTTCATTCAT
>JADQBV010000019.1 GCA_016278415.1 Halanaerobiales bacterium | reverse complement strand
GAACCCCACCAGGCAAATCTTAAAGTAACCTTATCAGCAGCAAGAACCCCTACACTAAGTGATACAAGTAATGCTAACACCAAAAAACCTTTTAAAATCTTATTATTCATTTTACTCCTCCTTCAAATTTTTAAAAAATTTTTAAATACACAATCACTTACTGAATATTTACCACCCCTCTCAAATTATTTGATATTGTGAGAAATTCAAGATATACAATTATCACCATTAAATAGCCTGGTATATTTTAATGGAATCTACGCTATTATTTGCATCGTGTAATTAAGTCTTGTTAAAAGGAGCAACTTTAATGCCAATATTACTTAAACAAAGAGAAATAAACGATTAATATAACAATATTTGCAGTTATTTGTTTCAATGTGTAATTATGTGGCAATAAAAATACCCGTATATAAATTTTTATACTCTTTTTTAAAATCTAAATAAACGGATTATTATAAATCATAAAATAAGAAAGAAGATTTAATTTATTGTTCTGAGTCAAATATATTTATCTCTGTTAATACTATTATAGTTGATTTCTTTTCCACTTAGAATGTATTTTTCTTAGTTATTTTTGTGGTATTCTTAGAACTTGTTTTAAAAACCGTACTGTACAAAGAAAGAAGAATGTTTTAATGATTTTGTCTTGATTTACTTTAAAAAAAATCATCCGTTTTATGGATGATTTTTAAAAATTTAAGAATAGCGATTTTTATATTCACTTGGACTCATACCCTTATGCTTTTTAAAAATCTTACAGAAATGATAATAGTCATGATAACCAACTTTTTTCGCCACTTCATAAAAAAGGAGATTTTCTGAAAATAAACTTATAGCCTTCTCTATACGTAGTTCTACCAAAAAATTAGTAAAAGTCTGTCCAGTGTCTTTTTTGAATAATTGCCCCAAATAATTATAATTAACATGATATTTATCAGCCAGGTCTTGCAACTTTAAATCTTTATTAAAGTTTTCTTTAATATCTTTAATAATATTACCAACTATGTCATTAGAATTTGGCGAATAATGATTACCCTCATTTTCAATTAAAAAATCCTTTAATTGCCCAAAAAGTTCCTGTAAATTATTAAAGGAATAAACTATATCTTCATGGTCCATTAACTCTATTTCGCCATCAAGTTTAAACAACACACTAGCCTTTTCCCTTAATTGATTATATAAGTAGGCAACTTCTTCTATATTCAATTTTTTCTCTACAATCTCTTTAGGCAGCTCCTCTATTATTTTTTTCAAGTAATCCTTTAAAGTAACTTTTTTGATAATAAGTAACAAATCTTTATAATTATTATTATATTGGGAATAGCGATATAAATAATTCCTTTTATAAATAAAATAATTATAAGACATCAACTCTGCCTGCTTGTAACAATACTTAATCTTACTTAAATCATTAAAAATGTCACTAACACCTATACATAGTTTATATTTACTTGCTATATTAACTAACAAATTAATATTTTCAGTTGTTAAAGTAGTATGATTATAATTAAATAAAACTACCCACTTATGCTCTCCAAGTTTGATAAAAAGCAGATTATTAGAGGCATATTCCTCTTTTAGTTCTTGCTGCCATTTTACTGCATTATTATTTTTATTATAATTATTTATATCATCCATCTTAATAATCTCATTATCATTAGAATTTTCACTACTTGTAATATGAGTATTGTTATTGATAGTTTTCTCTTTCTCTATAATTGCTATAAAAAAATTATTATGTATTATTTGATATCCTATATCTTTTAACCTTTTATTTATTTTCTTGGAATCCAGTCGATCCTCTAGTAATTCTAAAAACAATTCTGATTTTTGGTACCTTTTTAAATTATTCTCAGCTTCTTTTTTCTTATCCAATTTACTGCGAATCCTCTGAACAGTATTAGACAATTCGTTTTCATCTGTAGGCTTTAAAATATAATCAAAAGCCCCCATTTCAATCGCTTGTTTAGCATAATTAAATTCACTATATGCACTAACAAAAACAACAAATATATCATTGAATCTTTTTTTGACCATTTTCATTAATTCAATACCATTTAAACCTGGCATTCTTATATCACATATAATGAGGTCTGGACGTTTTTCTTTTATCATATAGATAGCCTGTTCACTATCTGTTATTTTAGCAACTACTTCAAAATCAAACTTTTTCCAGTCGATCAATAAGTCCATATCTTTTAATATCCAGGGTTCGTCATCAATTAATAAAACCTTATACATTTTCTGTATCCCCTTTCTTTATAAAGTGCGATCTTAGTTTCAGAGGGGATTTTTTCACCACTGAAACTTAGCAAAACGAATCCAGGAGCTTAGTGCCGCTTAGCTCCCATTTAAAGAAGCCCTATAGAACATCTCTGGGAGTCTTAGCGGCAGTTAGCTCTCGGATAAACGGATAAGAGATAGTAACAACTGTTCCTATATTTAACCAACTTTTTACACTGAGACCATATTCCTCACCATAATATAATTGTATTCTTTTATGAATATTTATTAAGCCAATACCTATACCATCTCCATTACTACTATTTAGAACTTCTGCCGAAGCAATAGCTATCTTTATATTCTTCAAATCCTCTTCCCTCATACCATTTCCATTATCCAATATACGAATTATCACTTTTTCATCTTTCTTAAAAGCGGAAATCTTAATAATTCCATTCCCTGGCGACTTCCTTAGACCGTGGAAAATAGCGTTCTCTAATATCGGTTGTAGTGATAATTTTAAAATCTTCAGTCTTTCTATCCCTGGCTCTATTTTATATTTTACTTTAAATTTATTACCAAAACGAAACTTTTCTATATTAGTGTACTTATTTAATTGTCTTAATTCATCCTCCAGTGTAACAAATTCATTAATCTTTGTTATATAGCGCATGTAATCCACAAGATTTCTAATCATACCATCTACTTCTTTTTTTGCATCAGTTAGTGCCATAACCCTAATTGTATTCAAAGTATTGTACAAGAAATGAGCATTTATCTGTGATTGCAAACCATCTAACTGAAATTGTTTTTTTTCTAACTCAATCTGGTGTGTCTCTTGCTGTGATTGCAAAAGCCTATTTGTTAAATTTTCTAACTCTTGAATCATATTATTGAAATTATCTTCAATATGGGTAATCTCATTTTTGTATTCAAATTTAAGCTTATAATCAAAATCACCTACGGCTACTTTATCAAAGGCGTCTGCCATCTTCTTCAGCGGATATGTTAAACGATAATTAAAAATAAGTGTAATTAATACAACAACAATAAATACTACAATTGCAATAATTATGATTGTATATTGAACAATTTGACCCTGTTCTATCAGTGTATCTCTATTAACCAAAGCATTTATAGTCCAATTAACTTTAGCTAATTCACCGGTCTTAACCATATATCTATCATTATTAATATTAACATACTTCTTTTCTTCCACCTGTTCATTTTGATATTCTAAATATCTATCACTTACTTCATTACTTTTAGTAGTTACAATTGTACCCGTTTTATTATTAATAAAAACATATGAGCCTTCAGGCAAATTGCTTTCCTCAATTATATTATCAATCTTTTTCCCGTCAATTATAACTGCCCCTATCCCTAGTTCTTCTAAGAAGTTTTCAAAAAATATTGACTTAATTAAGCGATAAGCAATAAAGTACGACTCCCCACTTTTTGTTATAATAGGACCATCAATATAAAGTTTGCCATCCTTTATATTTTCTGTGTTTATATTAGTAATAAAATTTTTAAATTCATCCCTGAAAACTACAGACCTAGAATGGTAGATAGCTTTATTATTATCCATTAAATATATATCTGTAAGGGATTCATAGAATTTCAGGTATGACTGAAAAAAGTCATCTATTTCATTGTATTTATCCCAGTATGATACCTCTTTATTAATAATTAATTCCTGCAATTTTTTATCAAAAAAAACAGAATCAGCCACTATATTAACACTATCTATATACTCCTCTAGCCTATGTCCAACCTGGTTAAAATATAAGTCAACAGAATTCGATACATGTTCTTCAACTGTTTCTAGAGATATATTGTAAAAAAGAAAGGCAATAATAATTATTGGTATAATAGTAATTAATAAATTTACAAAAATCATTCTATAACGCAATTTATATTTACTATGGATCTGTTTAAATTTATTTAACATAGCAAACATCCTTACATATCTAAATTTTCAGTCATTGATCAATATAAATACAGATACTAGGCAAGTATTTTAAATTTGTACAATAGTTATAAAAAATCATTATACAATTACATATTGATTTCATTAGCATTATTAATCGATGATTAAATTATAAGTGATTATATTAATTAAATCAACTTAAATAGGATAATTATAAAAATACCCCTTTAGATAAAGCACCTTGGTAAAGGTCTTACTATCCACAAGGGGTATTACGAAGTATTATAATATAATATACTATATCACATAGATACATTGAATTACTGCTGTATTATTCACTAATTACTAACTCCATAGTAAGTAATACTAAACACAGTATTAGCTATCTAGTAATTATTTGAACTCCGTATGGTTCTAATTGGAGTTGAGTTACTTCTCCTTTATCATAAATAAAACTTTGATATGAATTGCCTAATGATACTTCCTGTATCATGTCAGTATAGTTTTGAACAAATATATATTCGCTTTCCCCATCTGTCCTTAGCTGAGCAGTAACACCACAGGGCAACTCAGTATCCAATACTTTTTTCAAATTTAGGTCCTTTGTGATAGAGTAGTAAAAGTCTTTTAGAAAGCTATCTTCATTACGTGATGCAATATAATAAGCCTTTCCTTCGCCAAAGTTATTCACTGTTAATGCCGGCCTACCAGCATAAAAATCATTCTTATATGTGGCCAATACCGAAGCAGTATTAGCATGTATTAAATCACAGAATATACTAGCCTTGTATTCACCCTTCATATTTAGATGGTTGCTTTCATCCATCAAGATACTATTACTATCATTATCATATAAGGCATCTATCTCTTCAGCCCAGATACCCACTACATCTTTAAGAGGTCCAGGAAAACCACCTAGAAAACATAAATCTGTTTGATCTACAATACCTGACCAATAGCTAGTTATAAATGTACCACCATTTTTAACAAAGTTCTCTATTCTTTCTGCTACACCATCTCGCAGCATATACAACATCGGTGCAAGCAGTAATTTATATTCTGAAAAGTCCTGGTCCATATCAATTACATCTACAGGTATTCCCTGCTGCCAGAACTGTTGATAGTGTCGTTGACAGGTTTCTTCATAGTCTTTTTTCTCCTGTCTAGGACCAGCTGCATCATTAATAGCCCAGCGATTCTCCCAGTCAAAAATAACCGCTACTTCAGGTTTTACTGAACTGCCGACAATAGAATCAAGTCCCTGTAGAACATCACCAAGCTCAGCAACATCTTGAAAAACACGGGTATTCTCATGACCAGCATGATCAACTACTGCACCGTGAAATTTCTCAAATCCTCCTCGTCCTTTTCTCCATTGAAAATATTGTACAGTATCAGAGCCATGAGCTACAGCCTGAAGAGAAGAAATTTTATGCATATTAGGGCGCTTCAATTTACCAACCTTCTGCCAGTTAGTCTTACTAGGGGTACTTTCCATTAGCATAAAGGGTTTTCCACCTTTAAAAGAACGATTTATATCATGGACAAAGGCAATATCAGAAGCAAGTTTCCAGTCTTCTTGTTCTCCATGCCATGTAGGATAATTATCCCAGGATATAATATCAACTTCAGGAGCAAACTTCCAATAATCTAAACCATCATACAAGCCCATAAAATTAGTAGTAATCGGAATATCCTTTGTCAGTTCTCTTAAAGGTTTTATTTCATTTTTATAAAAGTCAATAGTCTGAGCTGTTACAAATCTCTTCCAGTCCAATTTTAAGCCATGAATAGATTGCATTCCATTAGGAGCAGGGGATTCTACCCGAGACCAATCTGTATATGTATGACTCCAGAAAGAAGACCACCAAGCCTTATTCATGTTTTCTAATGTTCCGTATTTTTTTTGCAACCAATCCCTAAAAGCCTCTTGGCATTTATCACAGTGGCACTCACCACCATACTCATTAGATATATGCCAAAGTATTAACGCCGGATGATCTCCATACCTTTCAGCCAGCTTCCGATTCATTTCTTGTGTCTTTTCCCTATATACTGGTGAAGTATAACAATGATTATGCCTACCACCAAAGAGAATCCGCTTTCGGTCAGCATTAACACGCAACACCTCTGGATATTTATCAGCCATCCAATCTGGACGAGCACCACTAGGTGTTGCTAGTATCACTTTAATATCATTATTATGCAGTCTCTCGAAAACCTGATCAAGCCAGTCAAAATCATATTTGCCCTCTTCTGGTTCTAATGATGCCCAAGCAAAAATCCCCACACTCATAGTATTGCAATTTGCTTCTTTCATCAACCTAATGTCTTCCTCTAAAATATCCGGTCTATCTAACCATTGATCTGGATTATAGTCTCCGCCATGAATAAAATGAGGAAACTTATTACTAATTGCTTGATATTTAGCCATAGTTAATTACCCTCTTTCCAATATAGTGTGTTCTTAGTCTTCTTCAATACTAACTCTAAACTCTGTAGCTGATTGATATTTCTCTCCTGGTCTTAATATAGTTGATGGAAAGTTATCTTGGTTTGGCGAATCTGGGTAATGTTGTGTTTCCAGACAAAGCCCAGCGTATTTTTTATAGGGGTTACCGCTTTTACCTACATAACTTTCATCCAAATTATTACCACTATAAAACTGCATACCCGGTTCAGTAGTCCAGACCTCTAACTTTCTTTTACTTTCCGGTTCAATCACTGTAGCAGCATGGTTTATATCTCTATTATGATCATTTAAAACATAATTATGGTCATAGCCACCACCATAATTCAATTGTAAATTATCTGCATTAATATCACTCTTAATCATTTTAGATATACTGAAGTCAAAAGGTGTATCTTTAACTGATTTAATAGCTCCTGTAGGAATAAGGCCTTTATTTACTGGTGTGAATTTATCTGCATTTATATATACCTTATGATCAAGAACATCACCATTACCTTCACCTTTAAGGTTAAAATAACTGTGTTGAGTCAGATTAACAGGTGTGGGCTTATCAGTCTCTGCATAATATTCGATTCGTAAAATATTATCATTTCTTAAGTGATAATACACTGTTGTATCTAAATTTCCAGGATAGCCTTCTTCACCATCTTTACTTCTATATGATAGTTTTAAACTTACAGTATCACCCTTCATAATTGGTTCGATATTCCAAATAAGCTTATCAAATCCTTTATTACCTCCATGCAAATGACAGGGTATATCCCCAGGTTTATCATTTAATGCCAGTTGGTATTCTTTGCCATCTAAATCAAATTTACCATTAGCTATCCTATTACCGTACCTACCTATCAAAGCCCCAAAGAAGGGCGAATTGTTAATATAATCTTCAAGCCTATTATAGCCAAGTACAATATCGTTAAAATTCCCCTTACGGTCTGGGACATATAAGTTAGTTATTATTCCCCCGAAATTAAGTACACTAAGCGCTAAACCATTCTCATTTTTTAAGGTATACTGCAATACTTCCTGTCCATCGTGCGTATTAGCAAATTTATTTATGGTGATTTCTACTTGCTCACTTGTATTTCTTTTCATAATCAATCCCCCTATCAAAAATTCTAAAAAATAATATATTAATAATAGCACTAAGATCAGAGAGTAATTAACTCCATCATTGACTCTTTCCTTCCAATTCTCTAGTACCATCAGCAGGAACACTAATGTAGATATCCGTTTTTCTACCTGTTTTATTATTGTAGTCTGCTTTCACTTTCTTAACAAAATTATCGACAGAATTTTTATGAACTAGATTTACCGTACTACCACCAAAACCTGCCCCAGTCATCCTGGCACCTAAGACACCTTGCTGTGCAAGTGCTAGTTCAACTAAGATATCTAATTCTTCGCAACTCACTTCATAATCATCCCTTAAGCTAAGATGTGATTCAGTCATAAGTTTTCCAAAGGTTTTGAGGTCATTATTCCTGAGTGCAGAAACAGCGATAAGCACCCTATTATTTTCAGTAATTACATGTCGAGCACGTTTTAAAGTCACCTCTTCTATTTCCTCAGAATACTCTTCTAATTCTTCAGCTGTTACATCCCTCAAAGCCTCAACTCTGTGACTCAATTTACTAGCGAAAAACTCAGAGGCTTTTTCACATTCTTCCCGCCGCTTATTATACTCTGAATCAACTAGACCCCTCTCAACATTTGAATTACAGATTACAACTCGATAATCTTCACTTGCTAATGGAACTAATTGATACTCATTGCTGCGACAATCTATCATCAGGGCATTGTCTTTTTTACCTAAGCGTGAAATATATTGATCCATAATACCACAATTAACACCAACAAAATCGTTTTCTGCCCTTTGACAGAGTAATGCCATTTCGACAGGCTGAATATTTAATTGGTTTAATGATGCAATGGCATAAGCTGTTACTACTTCTAAAGCGGCTGAAGAACTTAAACCAGACCCTCTAGGGATATTACCAGTAAATAGTATATTCATACCTGGTAAATAGTAGTCCAATTTTTGAATCTCATCCATAACACCTTTTAGGTAATTTTCCCACATATTATCTTTATCAAACTCTAAATCAACTAATGAAAAAACTACTTCACTATCATAATCCAAAGAATATGCACGTATTTCCTTATCATCCCTCAATTGAGCTAGCATAACAATTTCTTTATCTATAGCCATCGGGAAAACAAAACCATCATTATAATCTGTATGTTCGCCAATGAGATTTACTCGTCCAGGTGCTGCAAAGGCGCCTTTTTTCATACCTGTATCAGAAAAATGTTTATTAAACAATTGCCACAATTCTTTAATATCCCGCATATACTCACTTCCTTTTTTATTCTTTTTAAATCCATTCACTTCATCAAGATTCACTAACCCTTATTCTGCTTTTTTATCTCAGGCTTTAAGATTTTTAAAAGTACAGTACATTGTTACTACAACTATTTTTACACACTCATTTCTGTTTCTCCAGGTATATCCCACATTCTAAGAATCATGATTTTAACCAACAGTAGGTTCTGTTTCCCTTAATTCTTTGGCCTTATCTTCAGCAAGTGAACCATTAATATAAGCGCCCGCACCAGCCTCACTACCAGCCAAATACTTTAATTTATCTTTAGTTCGGTAGGGTGGGTAAAACTCTATATGAAAATGAGAGTAATTATCTCCACTTCCATCAGTAGGTTTTTGATGTATACACATTATATATGGGAAAACAAAACCAAATAAATTATCATATTTCTGAATAACTGTCCTTAAAATAGTAGCCAAATCTTCTACTTCTTTCTTTCCAAACTCATTAAATGAAGGTAAGTGATTATTAGCATAGATGTGGACTTCATAAGTATAACGAGCAAAAAAAGGAACTATTGCAGTAAAAGAATCATTACTTATAACCACTCTACTACCATCTTCCCGCTCCTCTTTAATAACACTACAGAAGAGACACTCCCCTTCGTTTTCAAAGTGTTCTTTACTGGATTCCAACTCTTTTTTTATCTTTGGCGGAATAAATGGATATGCATAAATCTGTCCATGGGGATGTTCAAGGGTTACCCCTACTTCCTCACCCTTGTTCTCAAAAATGTAAACATAGTCAATAAAATCTTTGGCAGCTAGATCTTGATATCTATCTTTCCAGACTTTAATTAGTTTTATAAAACGACTAAGTGGTTCTTTTGACATTACTCCACCATGTTCTGAAGTAAATAATACAACCTCACAGATTCCCTCTGCTTTTCCAACTGGATATAATTCACTACCTGCTACATCTGGTTCCGGTGCATCTGGTCGTAGAGAAGGGAATTTATTTTCAAAAACTACAAGGTCATAATCTTTTGGAACTTCTGTTGGAAATCCCCCCTCTTCAGTCGGACAAAGTGGGCAATAATCCTTAGGTGGTTTGAATGTACGATTTTGTCTATGTGTAGCTGTAATGACCCATTCCCTATTAATTGGGTCCCATCTTAGTTCTGACATTTTCATCTCTCCTCTATTGTTTGTTTTTCTGCATTTTTTATCTTGATTACTTCAGCTTATCTCTATAAACATTGTGAATAAAGCCTAGATATTTTGCTATTTAACTGAAGGAATTTAAAAAGTCTCCAGTCACGGACTGATTGC
>JADQBV010000025.1 GCA_016278415.1 Halanaerobiales bacterium | reverse complement strand
ACCCTCAAAAATCCTTGTATATCAAGGATGATTTTTATGAAATTCGCTTATTTAATTAGATGGAGGCAGAAAACAAAAAACTGCTTCCATTTTTTATTACCTAAAAACAATTAATTATCATAATAATTTAACTATGATTACGGTATAATATTACTACTCTGTAACAACCAAGAAATTTACTTTTAGCTAAGCCATTAAGTATATAAAATATTATAAAAAGGAGATTCCTATGACTAAGATTAAAGATACTGCAATAATCACCCTTATTGCCGGCGGAATAGCGACGATAATACAAACAATAATCAGTTGGTTTCTTTTTCTTTTAAATATAACAGAACAAACCCCAGCTATTTTTCATGCTAGGTTAATTACAAATAAATTTGATTATAATATATATGAGTTACTCTTAGGTTTTTTTACAAGTTTTGCTGCAGGAATATTCTTCGCAGGATTTGTTGTACTTCTACTTAAAATCACTGGTAAAGATTTTGCTATACTTAAGGGAGCCTTTATAGGCTTTATAAATGCAATGATCCAATTCTTATTCTTTGCTCGATTATTTATAAGACCAGAAAAGGTTATTCCTAGTTATGCAGGGCTATGGCACGTTTTTATCCTTTATACTCTCTGGGGTGTTATTGTTGCCTATATAATTGAAAAGTACTATGATATTAAAATTATAAATATGTAAATATTATGTAGTCTTGTTTGACACCTAGTAAGATCAATTAGTAAACCCAGAATATAAATCAGAAAATTCTAGCTCTATCTTTTCAATAACCTGATCATTATCTATCCTTTTTTCTTCACTTTCTTTTAGTTGGGCATCTACTAACCTATCCGGTATCTTCACAATAAATTCACTACCTTCACCAGGACTACTTATCAAGTCAATAGTACCGCTGTGCATTTTTACTAAATAACTAACTAATGACAGTCCAATACCACTTCCTCCGCCCCTTTTAGTTACTTGATCATCAGCCTGTACATATCTATTAAAAATAGAATCCTGTACTTCTAATGGAATACCTGCACCGGTATCAGCTACAGAAATTACTAAATCACTTCCCTTAATTGAAATATCAACATCAATATTCCCATCTTTAGGTGTATATTTTACTGCATTTGATATTAGATTTAACAATATTCGTTCTATAGAATCGGGATCACAGGCAATAATTTTCTTATTCATACTGGAATTAATAGATATATTAATACCTACTGTTTCTATATAAGTCGATAGTGAATCAACTATATTATTAATGATTGCTATTATATCATAGTTTCCTATATCAATCTTATATTCTCCCATATCCATCTTTGTACTATCTACAATATTATTAATTAAACGCATAAGACGATAGGAATTTTGTCTAATTATTTTTAAATATCTACTTGACTTAGTTTTTAATGATATATCTCCAAGCTCTTTATCTAGATATATATTAAGCATCTGTTCAGCTGAATATATCAAATTTAATGGAGTCTTTAATTCATGAGATATATTCGCCATAAGCATAGATTTCATTCTGTCATGTTTTTCCAATCTACAATTCTTTTTTACTACTTCCTTTTTGTTTATAAATTCTTCAATAAATATAGTATAATTAGTTCTTGCAATGAAAAAGGCAAGAACAACAGAAATAAATCCATTTACTATATAAGTAGTAATTTGAACTGGATCATCATTTAAAACAAAGATACCTATGATAAAAATTGCAAAACTAGAAATAAACAGAATTAAGTTCTCTAAAGGTGTGAAGATAACAAATGAAGCTATAGCTAGAATAGCAATTATATAAGCTGAAATCTGACTATGAATAAACTGTGCATTTATCGACATTAATAAACACCACAATAATGTTGAAGTAATAAAGTAAAAATAACTAATAATTAGAAAGTTTTTTATTTTAAAATGCTCATTAAGATATAACATGGCATAATAAACAAAAAGACTAATAAAATAAAATACATGTAATAACAATAGGCGTTTGAATCCAATACTTTTTATTAGTAAATTACGATACATAGTAAAATCAATTACAAACAAAAGACAAATGAGACCTAATAATACAAAAGATATTTTCTTACAAATACGATAATTCCTCAAGTGTCTAAGTACAGAAAGCTCTTTTTTTTCCTCCTCGGATAATTTTTTATATAAATTAGTCAAATTAAACAAAGGCATACCTATCCCCCCATTTTGGATTACGAAATAAGCTTGTCTATAGATATTTTATCATAATTTAAATAAAATAGAAACCATTTACAAAATATAGCGATATTTATCTTTTAGAGATCATTAACACCTCTTCATCCAAAATCTTATTAGGTATTAGGTAGATAATATTTTGTTTATCTTTTAACTTTGTTTTGCGAACACCAATATTTATAACTTCTCCTTTAATCTCCTTTACTCTAATATATTGACCAACCTTGACTTTGTCCATAGAAACCAACAAGATTCCAGCTATTATATTGTCAACTATACCATATATTAATTTTATAGCAATGAGACTGGCTACTGCAGTAAAGGCAGTACCTAAAATGAATGAAAAGTCTGTTAAACCAATTACCCTTAGAACTAAGACAATAGATATAATCCACAAGCCATATTCAACTATCCCGCTGACTATATTAACATTGATACCCTTTAGATTTATCTCCTTTAATAGTTTAATACTTGCCCTCTTTAGGTGTTTTATAATAATACTAGTAATCGATATTATGGTAATTATAGCTACAATTTTATGTAAATACCCAGATTTATATAAGTTTATAATAGAGGTATTGATTAAATTCTCCAGAACTCTCCCCCCTTTTACATATATAAGCATAAGAACCCAACTAAAAAATATTATCCAACTGATGCCCTATCAATTATAGGTTTCTCTATTTATACATATTAATAAAAACCATCTATTTATACCACCTATTCAAATTTATATTTTTATAATAAAAGGTCTTTATCACAGTATTTTGTAATAAAGACCTAAATGATTTACTTTAACTAGCCATTTTTCCACTTTATTAATGTAAGCAAAGGGAAATATTAATCAAGCAAATTACTTTTAATATTCCTATATCCATGAAACAGTTACTAATCTTTTAATCCAGCGTAATAACCCCTTAGAAATTTCTTTATATGGTGGATATACTTGAATATCTATAGAATCAGAATTCCTTAGAATACTTTTTTTATGGCTAAAAGTATCAAAACTAGCCTTCCCTCCATAAGACCCCATACCACTTTGACCAACTCCACCAAAGGGTAAATGTTGAGATCCTAAGTGCATTACTGTATCATTAATACATCCACCACCAAATGAAACACCCTGTAAAATTTTCTTTTCTAATTCCTTATTATTTGTGAATATATATAGTGCAAGTGGTTTAGGCTTCTTTTGGAGAGTGGAGATGATATTATCTATGTCACCATACTCAATTACAGGAAATAAAGGTCCAAATATTTCTTCTTCCATCAAAGCGTCGTCCCAGGATATATTATCAAAAATAGTCGGCGAAATATATTTATCATCTCTATCAAAGATACCACCATATATAATTTCACCATGACTAGAATCCTTCATTTGAGCCAATCTATCAAATTGTTTTTCATTGATTATTCGAGAATAATCGGGACTTTGTTGTGGGTCTTTACCATAGAACTCTTCTATTGTTAACATGATTTCTTTAATAAGTTCTTCTTTAACACTCTTTTTTACTAATAAGTAATCCGGTGCTACGCAGGTTTGTCCTTCGTTCATAAACTTTCCCCATACAATTCGCTTAGCAGTATACTTTAAATCAACACCATCATCTACAATACAGGGTGATTTACCACCTAATTCAAGGGTGACAGGTGTTAAATTTTCTGCAGCATTTTTCATAACAATCTTAGCAACCTCTGAACTACCAGTGTAAAAGATGTAATCGAATTTTAACCTCAACAAGATCTGACTAACATCTTTCTTACCTTCTATTACCTTGACAAATTTTTCATCAAAAATATTATTTAAAATATCTGCCATAAGCTTCGAACTATAAGCAGAATGCTCGGAAGGTTTGATAATAGTACAATTTCCTGCTGAAATAGAACCAATTAGTGGCGGAATTGTCAAGCGCAAAGGATAATTCCAGGGTGATATAATCAAACTCACACCATAAGGTTCAGTGTATATATAACTTTTAGACGGAAAATGAAGCATAGGTGTCTTAACCTTCTTAGTTTTAGACCACTTCTTTAGGTTTTTAATAGCAAAATTAATTTCCTTGATTATAAGCCCTGTTTCATTAACAAAAACCTCAAACTCAGGTTTGTTTAAATCCTTTTTCAAAGCCTTTTCAATCTCTTTTTCATTATTAGTAATTGCTTCTTTCAAATTTTTAAGTTGTCTTATCCTAAAATCTAAACTTTTAGTAACATTAGACCTAAAGAACTCCTGTTGCTTTAAAAACACATCATTAATTTCTGTTTCATTTAATACCATATGTAAGCCCTCCCAAAACAACTATCTTTATTGTTAGCAATACTTTAATTAGTGCCAATTTATTTAATTAATCATTATTACCTTCATCAACATATTCTTTCTTGCCTAAATTTCCATTAACTATGGTTTATACTTCTACAATTAGTAATTAAATTCCTTTAAATTTTTAATTAAAATGGATTATTTTTAAAATTATTATTAATTAATAACATTAAATGATAAATAAAAAGGTAATGCCTTCTATTGTGAAAAGAAGGCATTACCTTATATATAAAATATAACAGAAGCCATTTATTGATTAACTATAAACACTTGCTTTTGTCCCTTAATTGAGATGATACCATCCTCCTGTAGCTCTGATAACTTTCTACTTAAGGTTTCTTGTGACATACCCATTAAATTTGCTAGACCATTTCTACTAAGGGGTAAATCTACCAAAATACCATTTTCTTTTTTTCTACCATTTTCCTGAGCTAAATCCAACAATAATCTCATAGTTTTTTCACGGGCATCTTCTAAAGCCAATGATGTAACCTTATTTTCTAGCATATTTAAGCGGCTAGTAAGAACACCCAGGAGTTTATTAGAAAGGTCGGCATTTGTTTTAATTAACTGTTCAAGATCCCTTTTAGCAATCACACATACATTAGAGTCTATCACAGCCTCTGCACTGCTGGTTAGAACTTCTTCTTTAAATAATACGAATTCACCAAAGAACTGTCCATCATTCACTAACCGTATTATTTGTTGCTTGCCGTCCTTACTAGTTTTATATAATTTAATTAGTCCTGATTCAATGATGTAAATATCATCTCCGATCTGACCCTCCATCTGGATTATTTCTCCACTGTTATATTCCTGTTTTCGTATTAAACTATTTATTTCCTTCAGTTTCTCAGAGCTCAACTCTGAAAATAGGGGAACTTTACTTACACAATAGTCTTGATGCGTACAAGAGCCCATACTCTCACCTCAGTTACTTAGTTTTCTCTACTTGATAACCTGTTTTACCAACAGCTTTCTTTAGGTCATCTAATGTTATTTCGTCTGGATCATACTCAACGTCAGCTTTGCTTGTTGTATAATGTACATTCGCTTCATTAACACCTTCTGTCTTATTTAAAACCATTTCAATTTTGTTCGCACAATCTGGACAACTTAATTCTTCAAGATATAGTCTAACATTTTGCATTTTTTTAACCCCCATTTATTTTTTTATACATTGATAAAAACATAGAAGTAAGTATATTATTTAATATTTTAATAAGCGCATGGCATTAAGAATAACAAGTAGGACACTTGCTTCATGTACCAACATTCCTGATGCCAAAAATACTTTTTGACCTAAAACACCTAACAACAAAGTGAAAACTACTAATACGGCAAAGATTATATTCTGTTTAATATTTCTAGTCGTGGCTTTGCTAAGACCAATTGCAAAAGGCAGTTTTTCTAAATTATCAGCCATTAAAGTAATGTCTGCTGTATCAATTGCTGCATCAGTACCCGCAACCCCCATGGCAATACCTACATCTGCTGTTGCTAATGACGGAGCATCATTTATCCCATCACCTAACATAGCTACAGTATAACCATCTTTACGATAAGATTCTATTGCATCAACTTTATCTTCAGGAAGGAGTTCTGCCTGGTAATCATCTAAACCCAACTTGTCTGCTATAGACTTAGCTATTCTCTTATTATCACCAGTCAACATAACTATTTTCTTTATACCAATATTTTTTAATTTATTTATAATAGCTGCAGCTTTTTCACGAGGGACATCTGCTATAGCTATTAGACCAATAACTTGCTTGTTCTCAGATATAACTACAACTGTTTTACCCTCATCTTCAAGTTTATTTTTTCTCTCAATTATCTCCTGGCTGACTTCAATATCCTCTTTTTCAATTAGCCGCATATTTCCAACAACTACTTCACTATTTCCAATCTTTGCAGTTACTCCAAGACCAGTTTCTGTAGAAAAATTATCTGGACTTATAATAGTATCCTCTTTTAAATCTTGCTTAGCCTTATCTTTAATTGCTTGCGCTAGATGGTGTTCAGAGTTTAATTCAGCAGAAGCCGCCAGTTTCAATAACTCCTCCTCTGACTTATGATAGGACACTAAGTCTGTTACTACAGGTTCTCCTTTAGTTAGCGTACCTGTTTTATCAAAAGCAACAAGGTCTATTTTCCCTGATTTCTCCAGATGCTCACCACCTTTTATTAAAACCCCATTACGTGCAGCATTCCCAATTCCTGCTACGATAGAAATAGGAGTCGATATTACCAAAGCCCCAGGACATCCTATCACTAATAAAGTTAGTGATAGTTTAATATTTCCAGTTATAAGATAAGACCCTAAGGAGAGAATTATTATTCCTGGCGTATAATACTTTGAAAAACGTTCCATTAATTTCTGAGTTGGTGCTTTTTGTTCCTGAGCCTTTTCCACCAGTTCAATAATTTTCCCAAATGTAGTGTCATCACCTACATCTTCTGTTTCAATTTCTATGTAACCATTCTTGTTAATAGTACCACTAAATACCTTATCACCTAATGCTTTTTTTACAGGAACAGATTCACCTGTAATTGTAGATTGATTAACCTCACTGCTTCCCTTTATAATCTTGCCATCAACTGGTATCTTCTCACCAGGCCTAACAATTATTTTTTCGCCAACATTAACCTCTTCAGCTGGGATGGTTTCTTCACTACCGTTTCTTACAACAGTCGCTTCATTTGGTGCTAAATCCATCAACTTTCTGATAGCATCCCTAGTCTTTCCTGTAGTCCTACTTTCCAAATAGGAACCAAAGGCAAAAAGAAAGGTTACAGCAGCCGCCTCCCAGTATTCACCAATAACAATCGCACCAACAGCAGCAATTGTAACCAACAGATTGATACTTATAACCTTCATCTTAAGGGTATTATAGGCGTTTTTTGCAACCTGATACCCAGCTACTATTGCAGCAATGATCATACCAATATTAAAGAATAATGGATTTAAATTTAGTATTTTTGTTGCCCAGGCAGTTACAATAAGGCTACCTGATATTATAATAATCTTTAATTTTTTTTTCATAATTAATTCCTCCTTATATCGTGATTTGTATTCATTGTATCCCTATCATATATATAAATCTATGATATATATCATTTTTTACGTTAAATCCTAAGATCAGTTATATAGGAACTTATTAGTAAAAGCTCCTATTATTATTAATTTTCTATAATAATATATGTCTTCCTGCATATTTCGAATAAAAAAGTCTCCAGCTATGGAGACTCCTCATTCTATATTGCTATTTAATTAATAATATACTATACCATATACAATAGATGGAAAAGTAAAAAGTGTAAAGCTCTATTTATCGGTATCTGTTAGTTATATTTTATACAAACCTATTTTTATTCTCCCCATTTTACTATTATATATGGTGTTACTACTCCATAAATCAGGCTACTTAATAAAACAATAAGGTTTGTCTTGATATCATAGGGGACAATTTTTGCTCCACCTAGATTATAAATGAAACCATATGTACTAATAAACATTATAATCACATTTGCCATTAATCCCTTTAACCACCAATTATCTTTACCAGTAAAAACAAATAAGTACGCAATTATAACGCCCATAAAACTAGCTAATGACAACCATACAAATCCACCAATAAATTGCCCCAATGGGGTCTTAGTAAGCTCTCTTGTTAAAAATACTGATCCTGTTAGCTGAAAAGAAAAGTATTTTACATATCCAATCTGCCAAAAAATAAAATGAAATAATAACTGAGGGATTGTACCTATTAGACCTGCTATTGCTCCTAATGTAATAGTATCTTTAATCTTCATTATGATTATCGCCCTTTTCTAAAAGTGTTCTAGATACATTTTATTTATTAATTTGTCTTTGGTTTTATTATTATCCTTTGTGTACAAAATTATTTATTCTAGTTAGATATAACCATGCACAGTAATAGGGGATATTGAAGAAGATGGAAAAATAGTCATAACTAGCGGAACTCCTGTTAATGGAACAGTAATTAAGCCTCAAGCTAATGATGCTTTAGGCAAGCCAGCCAAGCTTATAGTTACTGTAGATAGTATAAGAGCCGTTGATGGTACAATAATATCTTTAAGTGGTATTAAGAGTGTTTCAGGTGAAGACAAATCAACTGAAGCAGTTGGTGGTGGGCTATTCTTATGTGCACCAATGCTTTTAATGCAAGGAGAAGGGGCTACTATACCTAAAAGTACTAAAATAGAGGCTGCTGTTACAGGCACATATACAATCACTGTAGATTAATTTTTCATTTAAATTACCTAATACGATTATATCTTGATAGTAAAAACTATTATGGGGCAAAAATAGCGCACATAAACAAAAAATGACCGGCCAAAACTCTGGCTGGTCTGCTTATTCGTTGATATATCAACAAGGTTAAGTGGTGGGACTAGAAGGATTCGAACCTTCGGCCTACAGATTAGGAATCTGCCGCTCTATCCTGCTGAGCTATAGCCCCAAATATATTAATTTGTTGTCAGTATTTACCTACGTTATTGTACCACAAATTAACACTTAAATAACTGTAGATTAACCTTCTGACAATTTTAAATTATATAGGTATTAGGGCTCTTTGTCAAGCAAAAATAACAGTAAAATAATTTTTTTGAACTATATATATATCATTCTGATATCCCTGATAAATTTTTATTCTTATAATATAACAGATAAGACTATTTTAACTACTTAATTGCAGCTGTTACTATATCCATAAATTTATCTTCTGTAAAAGGCTTAGTAATATAACCATTTGCTCCTAACTCTAGGGAGTCATCATAAAACTTTTCATGGGCAAGGGCTGTACACATTACTACTTTACAGTTTTTATTCAATTCTTTAATACTCTTTATAACCTCTAACCCGTCTATATCAGGTAGATTAATGTCTAAAGTAATTAGATCAGGTTTGTTTTCAATAAAACTATTTATTGCCTCTTTTCCATTATAAGCACTGATCGTATTATAACCCATTTTATCTAATATCTTTTCTAACATAATATGCATAAACTTTGAATCATCAACAATTAAAACATTGGCATTCAAATTACATCCACTCCCTTTTTTTACTACACATTTGTTTGGTTTACTCCCATTAGTACACCTTTCGTAACACTATAATAACGAAATTTATTAATTTCCCATATTTTTACTCACCTTATATTTATTCTTTATAAAGATAATAATTCCTTTTTTTATCGATTAAATTAAGTGAATTAAAAAAATCCCACCATTTATCTGGTAGGATTTATATTAAAACTGTCTTTTTAATTGCCAATCTAAAATATACTTCATATCAGCTCTTGCTTTAATGTCTGGTAATTTATTTAAATTATTAATGGCTTTATCTAAAAACTTTTGACCTAGTTCTACACTTTCATCAAAGGCATTACTCTCATAAACCATGCCTGTTATTATTGTTAAATCATCTTCTGTCATCATTTTTTTATTTAGTATTTCTCTTAATTGCTTATTATATTTCTTTTTTTCTAATAAGCATATAAGTGGTAGTGTATATATACCTGATAACATATCCTGTCCAAGCCTTTTTCCTGTTTTTTTCTCTTGTCCAGCAAAGTCTAATAAGTCATCCTGTATTTGAAAGGTCATTCCCATTTCTAGAGCAAAGTTGTATAAATTGTATAAAGGTTTACCCCTTAAGCCTGATTCATAAGCCCCTATATAAGTGCTTACCGCAAATAGAAGGGCAGTTTTTCTACGAATCCTTTTTAGATAGTCATATATAGTAAGATTGATGTCATATTTCTCTTCAAACTGATCTATCTCTCCAATACAAACTAATCTTACTATTTTATTTAATTTGATAAGGCTATGCCTGGAAAGCTGTTCGGTAAATAAGGTATAAGCCTTTGATAATAGATAATCACCAACAAAGACTGCTACATTCTTACCAAATCTCTCCTGTGCAGTTACCTGACCCCTTCTCAATTGAGC
>JADQBV010000392.1 GCA_016278415.1 Halanaerobiales bacterium | reverse complement strand
GCTAAATATTGATATTTCAAGGTGCACAGAAATTATTTATGTGCGAAGTTTGAGTTAATAATATAAAAATGATTAGAAAAACTATTCCATGTTAAATTATTTGCCTCTACTACATCACTATAATTCAGTAATAAAAAAACACTTATTATAATTATAAAAATAAACTCCTTTATACTTAATTTCATAATTAATCCTCCACTTGTGATTATTTGCAGTCAACAGTCATGGTAGGTAGAAACTACTCTGCTTTTCAATGTACACTTTAATTTTTCGGATTTATACATTGCCCAGTTTACTATTTTTTGCAAACTTCAGATACAATCCTAATTAGTTAGGCGAAGTCTTTTGTTCATACCTATTATATAATAATTAACTATTTTTTACATATTTCCTTCTAAGGTTTAATGATTTCTTTAGATTTTTCTTTGTGCTATTATCATTTTCATAGCAAAGTTATGTATATAAAACCACAGAAAACAACTGTCTCGATACAATTCCATGTTTTTGTGATTGAATTAAATATAAAAATAAGATATTCTAAAGATAGTTTAATATAAATAGCTATAAGAGATAGACAATAACATGAAAGATAGATATATAATTTGTTGATACATAATTTAATTGAAAATAGATTTGGGGGATATTAAATGGTAAATTTGAGTAAAAAATCAAAGGCAATCTTACTTCTCGTGATAACAGCAACACTTTGGAGTACAGGTGGATTACTAATTAAATCTGTAAATTGGAATCCTTTAGCTATTGCTGGTATGCGAAGTGGAATTTCAGCTATAGTACTCTATCTCTACCTAAAAAAACCTAATTTCACCTGGTCAAAAAGTCAAATCGGGGCAGCACTTACTTATGCAGCTACAGTAATACTATTTGTGTCAGCTAATAAAATGACAACGGCAGCCAATACTATCTTGCTACAGTTCACAGCACCTATCTATGTTGCCATCTTTGCTGCTATTTTCCTAAAAGAAAAAACCAGAGTAGTGGATTGGATCTCTGTTATAATTGTCTTTGGAGGCATGACTCTTTTCTTTGTAGATAAACTAGACATAACTGGTTTCTGGGGAAATATTCTTGCTGCCTTAAGTGGGATAAGTTTTGCTTTTTTTACAATCTTCATGCGCATGCAAAAAGATGGTTCTCCTTTGGAATCAGTATTATTAGGTAATATAATTACAGCAATTATTGGGTTACCGTTTATATTCAGTTCATCCCCTGGGGCTTCCGGATGGCTGTTTTTGTGCCTCTTAGGAACTGTACAATTAAGCATACCATATATACTATATTCAAAGGCTATTAAGGAGTTAGCTGCCCTAGAAACAGTACTAATAACAGTTATTGAGCCTATCCTAAATCCTATCTGGGTATTATTATTACTAAATGAAGTTCCTGGACCTTGGTCTATAGTAGGCGGAATTATTGTAATGTTAACAATTACAATTCGCTATATAATTATTAGCATATCAAAAAAAGCAAAGCTCAAGCAGGACAAAATAATTATCAGCTGATAACTTGCTTACTTATAGATAATCTCCTTAACCGTCGGTAATATTCCTAGACATTTTTCACCAACAGAAAAGGAGAAGGACCTTTTTTTACTAATATTCCCTTATCAAATCAGCTAAAATCTTTATTCCTTTGTCTATATCTTCAACTGGAGTTTTTGAAAATGATATTCTGATATAGTTATCCCCATCACTATCTATTGGGAAGAAGGAGTTGCCTGTAACAAATGCTACTTTTTCTTCAATAGCTCGTCGGAATAATTCTCGTCCTTTAATTTCTTCTGGTAGCTCGAGCCAGTAGAAAAAACCGCCTTTTGCATCTGTCCAGGAAACCTTATCAGGCATATAATTACTTAATGCATTACCCATAGCCTCAAGTCTCTTCCGATAATAAGGCAGTACTCTATCTGCCTGCTTTTCTATCAGACCAGATTTACCAGCTTCAGTTAATAGTATCTGTCCATAGTTATTAGAAGCCAGATCAGCATTTTGTTTTGCTCGACACAAAATATCAATTAGGCCTTCTTCAGCACAGATCCATGCTACTCTCATACCAGGGATAAAAAACTTTGAGAATGTACCCATTAATATAACTCTTTTGTTTTTATCCAATTCCTTTATATATGGCAAACGCTGTCCGTAATACCTTAGTTCACTGTAAGGGGTATCTTCCAAAATATAAAAATCATATTCCTCTGCCAATTCTAGTACCCTTTTTCGTTTGTCAAGGGATAATTGTATTCCAGAAGGGTTCGAATAATCTGGAACAAGATAAATAAACTTCACCTTCTTATCTTCTTCTTGGCATCTTTTAAGTTCTCTTTCTAACAATTCAACATCTATCCCATCTTCCAGCATATCTAGACCAATTACCTCTGCTTCATAACTTTTAATGGCCCCTATGCCACCCACATAGCCCGGCTTTTCTACAAAAATTACATCACCTGGATCAACAAATATTTTACTAACTAAATCAATCCCCTGTTGGGAGCCTGTAGTAATGATTAGTTGCTCAGGACTAGTTTTCAACCCCCTATTATTTAAAAATTCTACAAGATATTCTTTTAATTCTAAATTACCATCAGTACTACTGTATTGAAAGACATTACAACCTATACTATCAAAGAGACTCTTAGTTATCTCACATAATTCCTGATGTGGAAAGACATATTCATCAGGAATACCTCCAGCAAAAGAAATAATATCGTCTCTAGCGATTAAACTCATCAAACCTGCTAATTCACCATTACCCATCTGACTAACTCTACTAGCTAATTTATTCTTCAACATATTTTTCTCTTCCCTCCTCTATACTTAAAAACTATCATTTTATCAATCTATTATTCTAAGCCTATCATATCTATAATCCAATTCTAAGAAATAGTGGTTTAATTAAATTAGTCCTAATTCAATAGCTCCTCAATAGCAACACCCAGTCTTTTAATACCTTCCTCTATCATATCTTCATTTGTACATGAAAAATTCAATCTTAGTGTATTTACTCCCTTTTTGCCAACATAAAAAGGGTCTCCTGGGACAAAGGCAACTTTTTTCTTCAAAGCCACCTCAAACAAGTCCTTTGCCTGTAATTCTTCAGGGAGAGTTAGCCAAAGAAACATACCACCTTCTGGTTTTGTTGATGAAACACTTTCTGGTAAATACATATTAATTGCAGATAACATCTTCTCCCTTTGTTTATTATATTTATTTTTAATCTTTTTGATATGTTCATCTATACTATTAGAAATTAGATGTTGATACATAATGCGCTGTCCTAAATAATTTGTATGTAAATCAGAAGCCTGTTTTGCAGTTATTAATTTATCCATAACATCATCACTAGCTACAACCCAACCAATTCTGAAAGCTGGTGCTACTACCTTTGAAAATGAACCAAGTAAAATTGTCTTTTCAGGTAAGAACTCTTTAAACGATTTGATATCATCCCCCACATATCTTAAGTCACCGTAAGGATCATCTTCAACTAAATATATGTCCTTGTTCTTAATTAGATTAGATGTCTGTTCCCGATTAATCTCAGATGAGGAAACTCCTGATGGATTTTGAAAATTAGGAACTAAATAAATTAATTTAGGCTCTGAGTTTTTTAATACTTTTTCTAAGCAGTTAATATCCATTCCATTTTCTCTTAAAGGTACCGTTTTAAATGATGGTTGATAAACAGAAAATGCCTGGATTGCACCCAAATAACCTGGTTCTTCTATAACTATCTCGTCTCCTTCATTTAAAAATACCTTGGCTAACAGATCCAGGGCTTGCTGTGAACCACTAGTAATCAGAATATTATCCGCTGAAATATCAAGATTTTTGTTCTCTTTATATCTATCTGCAATATATTCCCTCAACGGTAAATACCCTTCTGTACTGCTATATTGTAAAATATCCTTACCAAAATTATCAAACTGGAAATTTGCAGCCTGCTGTATTCCATTTACTGGGAAAAGATCCTTATTAGGTAATCCACCTGCAAAAGAAATAATCTCTGGATTTATAGCAACCTTTAATATTTCCCGAATAAAGGATTTTGGGACATCCATAATACGATCAGAAAATAAATTTTTCATTATAAAACAACCCCTTTGTACAGTGTATTCTATAAACCAATGGTAAACATCACCACTCAAAACATAGTAATGATTTTAATGAAATTTTCTTGAGATTATCTATTTAAAATATTAGTACATATATACACAAAACACCCTTGCAAATTGCAAGGGTGTCATCATCAACACGGTACCACCAAGCTTTACTATTATTGAATAAGAAAAGTATAATAGTCTCCCATATATATTTCACTAAAGAAATATTTTTATGAATAACGGTATTAACCGGATATTCCTAATAAGTTACAATAAGCGTAACCTTTCAAAATTCATCTCAAGGGTGGCTTAATCCCTTTCTTAGATTTATATATATTTAGTTATAGTTTTATCATAAAATACAAATTGAACTTTGAACTACGAACTATCTTTAGTTTCTTAAGATTCTTTGCTTATTAAATTATAAAGCATAGTTGCTCTACTAGATACTCTTAAGCATCTTAACGATTTCGTCACCGAGTTCAGATGTACTTAGTTCTCCACCCATATCTTTAGTAAGTACATTCTCGTTGAGTGCTTTTCTAACAACAGCATCAACTTTACTATTTAAATCAGCATGGCCAAGATACTCAAGAATCATACCAGCTGACATAATTGCAGCTAGTGGATTAGCAATATTTTGTCCTGCTATATCTGGGGCAGAACCATGAACAGGTTCAAACATAGAAACTGTATCAGGATTAATATTTCCTGAAGCTGCTAGACCCATACCACCTTGTAATTCTGCGCCAAGGTCAGTTATTATATCCCCAAAGATATTACAAGTTACAATAACATCGAATATCTCAGGATTTCTTACCATCTTCATAGTAATGGCATCTACTAAATAATGATCAGATTTAACATCTGTATAGTTTTTAGCCATTTCCTTAAATGCCCTCTGCCAGAGACCATGGGCATAAGTAAGAACATTACTCTTATCACAAAGAGTTAACTTCCCACCAGTCTCCTGTGCATATTCAAAGGCATATTTAATAATACGATCAACACCTTTACGAGTTGAAATCATCTCCTGAGTAGCAATCTCATCAGGGGTATCTTTCTTCAAGTTACCACCAATACCGGCATATATACCCTCAGTATTTTCTCGTACAACCATAAAGTTAATATCATCAACACCCTTATTTTTTAAGGGAGTAAATTTTTCATTATATAATTTAACAGGTCTTAGGTTAACGTATTGATCAAAATAGAAGCGTAATTTTAATAATATACCCTTTTCCAATACTCCTGGCTGTACAGCTGGGTCACCAACTGCTCCCAAATAAATAGCATCAAAGCTTTCTAATTTATCCAATGTATCTTGAGAAACCAGTTCGCCTGTTTTCAAATAACGAGCTGCACCTAGGTCAAATTCTTCAAAGGAAATATTCAAGTTATTTTTAGCATTAAAGTACTCTAAAACCTTCATGCCCTCTCTAACTACCTCTTTACCTATACCATCACCAGGTATTAATGCTATCTTCGGCATCTACCCAACCTCCTTTTTGACCTTTTCAATCAGGCCACCAGCTTTGATTAATTCCTGCATATACTCAGGAAATGGTTCTGCCTGGTATGTTTTATTACTATCAATGTCTGTAATCTTACCTGTATCTAAATCAACTTCTATTTTGGCAGTAGGTTCAATATTCTTAGCCGCCTCTACAGAAACAAGAATAGGAAGACCAATATTAATGGAATTACGATAAAATATTCTAGCAAAACTCTCAGCGATTACACAAGAAACCCCTGCAGCTTTAATAGCTATCGGTGCGTGTTCACGAGAACTACCAGAACCAAAGTTCCTGCCACCGATAATAATGTCTCCATCTTCTACTTCTTTAGCAAAATTTTCATCTATGTCTTCCATACAGTGTTTTGCCAACTCTTTAGGATCTGAACTATTAAGATATCGAGCTGGTATAATAACATCTGTATCTACGTTATCTCCGTATTTAAAAACTTTCCCTGATAACTTCATTAAATAACCTCCTCAGGATGAGCGATATAACCCTTGATAGCTGAAGCTGCTGCTACAGCAGGATTGGATAGGTATACTTCACTCTCAGGATGACCCATTCTTCCAACAAAGTTACGATTAGTAGTTGCAATGGCCTTTTCACCCTTAGCCAAGATACCCATATGTCCACCCAGACATGGTCCACATGTTGGTGTACTAAAGGCCACACCAGCATCTATAAATATTTCAACAAGCCCTTCCTTTACTGCCTGTTTATATATCTCTTGAGTTCCAGGGAATATAATACATCTTACATCCTGATGTACTTTGTTGCCTTTTAGTACTTCTGCAGCTATTCTTAAATCTTCAATACGACCATTAGTACATGAACCAATAATAGATTGGTCTATCTTAATATCCCCAGCCTCACTTACTGGATGTGTATTTTCTGGAAGGTGAGGGAAAGCAACCTGTGGTTCTATTTTACTGACATCATATTCAATAACCTTAGCATACTTAGCATCTGAATCACCACTATATGATTTATATTCACGAGTTGCCCTATCTTTCAAGTAATCCTCAGTTGTATTATCACAAGCAATAAGACCACATTTACCTCCAGCCTCGATAGCCATATTGGACATAGTCATTCTTCCATCAATAGAAAGATTTTCAATCACTTCACCGGTAAACTCCATAGCTTGATACAATGCCCCATCTACACCTATATCACCTATTGTATATAGAATTAAATCTTTACCACTTACCCAAGGATTTAACTCCCCTGAATATACAAATTTAATAGTTTCAGGAACCCTAAACCATAGATACCCTGTTGCCATAGCTGCAGCAATATCTGTACTTCCAACACCTGTAGCCAATGCATTTAATGCACCATAAGTACAGGTATGAGAGTCTGCTCCTACTATAATCTGACCTGGTAATGCCAAACCCTTTTCTGGTAATAAACAGTGCTCAATACCCATCTGACCTATTTCAAAATAATTAGTAATTTCATATTTACGAGCAAATTCCCTAATCATCTTTGCATGCTCTGCCGACTTGATGTCTTTATTTGGAGTAAAGTGATCAGGCACGATAGCCACTTTATCCTTATCAAATACCTTATCAACACCAATTTTATTAAATTCTTTAATTGCTACAGGGGTTGTAACATCATTGCCAAGTACCATATCAACCCGGGCATTAACTATCTGACCTGGTTTAACGGTATCATACTCAGTATGAGCTGCGATTATTTTCTCTACCATCGTCATTCCCATATGAATTCCTCCCTTATTTTACTTATATTACCCTCATGACTAACTGCTACTAGACTCTTTCCCTTACGATTGTAAGTAGCAGTAAGTCCCAGGATTTGTTCCTCTAAGTTTCAGTATAACAAATACCACTGAAACTAAGTAATCACTTTAATACTGTCATATACTTATTTATAGCGTCTAGATATGCCAGTGCGCTGGCATAGGTTATATCTGTCTGTGCTGAATGTCCAATATATGTCTTCCCATCAATACCAAGCTTGATAATTACTTCTCCAAGGGCATCTGTTCCCTCAGTAACAGCATCAATCTTATATGAAATGAGTTTGAGATTATCTATCTTAACAATATCATTAATACCTTTAAAGATAGCATCTACAGGACCATCACCACTACAAGCAGCTGTCTCTAAGACTTCGTCTTCTCTTTTCAGCTTCAAAGTAGCATTAGGAAGAATAGTATTACCAGTATTTACAGATACATATTCTAATTCATAGACACTTTCAGCTGAATATATTTCGTTATTAATTAAAGCCTCAATATCTACAGCACTAAGTTTCTTTTTCTTGTCTGCCAAATTTTTAAACTTCCTGAATACATCTTCAAAAGTATCTTCATCAAGTTCATAACCCAAATCACTTACAAATTCACGAAAGGCATGACGTCCAGAGTGTTTTCCAAGTACTAGAGAATTTTCCTCAAGGCCAATACTTTGCGCATCCATAATTTCATAGGTAGTGCGCTCCTTTATCACGCCATCTTGATGAATACCTGATTCATGAGCAAAGGCATTTTTACCGACAATCGCTTTATTAGGTTGAATTTCCATTCCAGTGAAACTTGAAACCATTTTGCTAAGTCTCATTATTTGAGTAGTATCCTGACTTATGTCAAGGTTATAAAAATCTTTCCTTGTTCTCAGAGTCATTATCAATTCTTCAAGGGCAGTATTTCCCGCCCTTTCGCCAATACCATTAACAGCTACTTCAATCTGTCTAGCACCATTTTCAATAGCAGCTAAACTATTTGCTACAGCGAGACCAAGATCATTATGACAATGTACACTTATCTCAGCTTTATCAATATTGGGTACACTATTTCTAACCCCAGCAATCATCTTGCCAAACTCTGCAGGAACAGCATAACCTACGGTATCGGGTATATTCAAAACTTTAGCACCTGCATCTATAACTTTCTCAAATAAACGAGCTAAAAACTCTACTTCACTACGAGAAGCATCCTCAGCAGAAAACTCAATATTACTTGTATATTTAGCAGCATATTTTACCGCTTCAATAGCCCTCTCTAAAACCTGTTCTTCTGTCATTCTTAACTTATATTTCATATGAATAGGAGACGTCGCTATAAAAACATGTATCCTAGGGTTTTCTCCACCTTTTAAGGCTTCCCAGGCACGATCAATATCTTTAAAATTTGACCTAGCTAAACCTGTAACCTCAACGTCTCTCACATTATCAGCAATCGATTTTACTGATTGAAAGTCACCAACTGAAGCAATAGGAAAACCAGCTTCAATGACATCTACCTTCAAACGACCTAACTGCCTGGCGATAGTCAACTTTTCTTCTGTAATTAAACTAACACCTGGAGACTGTTCCCCATCACGCAAAGTAGTATCAAATATTTTAATTCGATCCATCAATGCACACCCTTCCTTAGGACTTAATCCAGGACATCATATTCCTTAATTTACTTCCTACTTTTTCTAATAAGGAATCTTCGTCTTGTTTGGTTAAGGCATTAAAGTGTGGTCTATTAGCTTGATTCTCTAAGATCCAATCGCGAGCAAATTTACCAGACTGAATATCTCCTAGTACAGCTTCCATCTCTTTTTTAACATCCTCAGTAATAATTCTAGGTCCAACTGTGATATCCCCATATTGAGCAGTCCCACTTATGGAATACCTCATATTGCTTAATCCACCTTCATATAGAAGATCAACAATAAGCTTTAATTCATGAAGACATTCAAAATAAGCTACTTCAGGTTGATAACCAGCATTAACTAGTGTCTCAAAACCACCTTTTATAAGTGCAGTTGTTCCACCACAAAGTACAACCTGTTCACCGAATAGGTCAGTCTCAGTTTCCTCTTTAAAAGTAGTTTTAATAACACCTGCTCTAGTACAGCCTATTCCCTTAGCATATGCTAAACCAACTGCCTGGGCACGACCACTAAAGTCCTGTTCAACAGCTAATAAACCTGGTACACCCTTACCCTCTGCATATGTACGTCTAACCAGATGACCAGGGCTTTTAGGGGCAACCATAAAAACATCAACATTCTCTGGCGGTACAATCTGCCCAAAATGTATATTAAAACCATGTGAAAACACTAGTGCATTTCCTTCTTCTAAATTAGGCTTTATATCCTTATAATATACCTTACCTTGAATTTCATCAGGAATCAATATTTGAATGACATCTGCTTTTGCCGCTGCTTCAGCTGTAGAATAAACCTCAAAACCATCAGCTTTGGCTACTGTAACACTTTCACTACTTTCTCTAAGTCCTATAATAACATTCAAACCGCTATCTTTTAGGTTTTGTGCTTGAGCGTGCCCCTGACTACCATAACCGATAACAGCTATAGTTTTATCTGCCAATAAATCCAAATTAGCATCTTGATCATAATACATCTCTACCATTTAACTCACTCCTTGAATTCTTTTTTAATCAATTATTAGTTTAACCAGACAATAGTCCTTTAAACAATTTGAAAACACAGTGTAACTAAAAAACAAATAATATATCCTAGATTATTAAAACCTAGTTTCTTGAATAATACTATTCAATACCTAATTTGTAGAAAAAGAAAACAACCTTTTAATCCACAATTTGACCGCGATTAAGGGCAATTATACCAGTTCTAACTACATCTTTTATACCAAAGTCTCTTAATATTTCTATTAATGCTTCAATTTTATTTTCTGTACCTGTTGCTTCTACCATAATACTGTCTGTTGAAAGATCGACTACTTTGCCCCTGAAAGTATCAACAATCTGAATAATCTCTGACCGGTGTTCTCTAGTACACTCAACACGTATCAAGGCTAAATCACGGTCTACAATGTTACTTCTATCAAGTTCGTCAATTTTAATAACTTCAATCAATTTATTAAGTTGTTTTTTTACCTGATCCAGAGTGCGGTCATCAGCATTCAACTCGATAGTCATTCTTGAGTATTCAGGGTTTTCAGTCTCTCCTACATTTAGACTATTTATATTAAAATTTCTTCGACTAAACAAACCAGTAATACGACTTAAAACA
>JADQBV010000428.1 GCA_016278415.1 Halanaerobiales bacterium | reverse complement strand
TTTTGAAATCTGGTACTACTAATTCTGGGTTTCCTATTGTTTCAACATATAATGCCTTTGTTTTCTCGGTTATCTTTTCTTCAAAACTCTCCGGGTCAGTTGAATCAGCAAACTTAACCTCAATACCTAGATTAGCAAAAGTATATTTGAATAATGTATATGTGCCACCGTAGATAGAGCTACCACTTACTATTTCATCACCCTGACCAGCTATGTTCAATAAAGCCAGCGTTTCCGCAGCTTGCCCTGATGATACAGCCAATGCCCCAATACCACCTTCTAGTGCAGCCAATCTTTTTTCTAGAACATCAGTAGTGGGATTCATAATTCTTGTATATATATTCCCCGCTTCTTCCAAGCCAAACAATCTAGCTGCATGATCAGTATCATTAAAAACATATGATGTTGTCTGATAAATAGGAACAGCCCTAGCCCCTGTATGTGGATCTGGTTCCTGTCCTGCGTGAATTGATAATGTGTCAAACCCTAACTTTTTTTCTTCCATTTCAATTAACCCCCTATTTTTTTAATACTTCTACCCACTATTGTCTCTACTAATAAACAGAAAATCCCTTCCTGTGTAGAAAGAGATTAGAATTAAATATAACTCTTATCTATCAGGATTCTTCCTGCTGGATGTAGCACCATGCTTTTATTTAGGGTTATAAAAACTCTAAATATCGCGAGCTGGTTGCCGGGTTTCATAGGGCCAGTCCCTCCGCCTCTCTTGATAAGGGTAAAAATATACAATTTTTAATTTTTATTATTGTACCATAGTATTTTTATCTTGTCAAGTAATCCTATTAGATTACTCATGTTAAGATAAATCATCATCTTACTTTTTGATAATTCTTCCGATACTCCCCTGCTGTCACTCCTACAATTTCTCGAAAAATTTTAGAGAAGTAGGAATAATTATAGTATCCAATATCCTCAGCAATTGCAGTAATTGTGTTATCCGTTTCAACTAAAAGCCTTTTCGCCTCTGCAACTCTCAGCTCAGTTACATATTCAGTCAGTGTCATACCTGTCTCTTTTTTGAAAAGCCGTGACAAATATGCAGGGTTTAGATATACATGTGAAGCTATATCTTTACGAGAAACCTTATCTTTGAAATTACCCTTAATATAATCCTGTATTTTTCTAATAATAACTGGGTTATTTTCTGAATTCTCATTAAAATATTCAATTCCAATATTAATAATTTTTTTTACTTTTTTCTGAAGAAGTGAATAAGACCTTATTGATGATAAATCATGTAAATCATTAATATTATATACCGTTTGCACTGATATATCCTTTTTATGCATAGCAGAATAGATCATATTTAAAAACCCAAAATAAAATCCTTCTAGAACCTCTGTATTAATCATATCCTCATTATTTGAGCTGAAAAAGCCTTCTATTTCACTTAACAACTCATCCTCACGACCTAATTCAAATAATAACTGCCAATTATCAAAGACGGGCATTTTCAGGTATTTATCTTCTGGCACCTTATATTGAGACTGATGAATAACAGTATTAGTTTCTTTAAGGTTCATTCTTTCTAAATCCAATAAGCTTAAATAACTTTTTTCAAGCTCACTAATTAGAGTAGGGTCACTAATATAACAAGACAATGTACAGTGTAAATACCTATCTGCAATTTGTATAATTTCTTCACATAATTGCTGAATTTTTTTGCTTAAAATAAAATTATTATTCTTATCATCAGGATATATTATCATAATTACATTACCATCATGATTTTGAAAAACAACACCTGAGGTGGTTTCTTGTAGTTTCTCCGTGGCCATATTCCTTAATCCATATTTTAATATTTCCTCATCTTTTTCACTTAAAAGGGCCTGCCATAGTTCTATACTAAATAGTACTGGAATAACTTTATTATCTATAGTTAGTGGCAAATTATACAATTCCATTACTGAAGATAGCTGGTTATAATTTAATATACGTTGACTAAAAATATCTTGCCAGAACCGTTCCACTAATATAGGATTTTGCTTTTTCCATTGCTCAGAGAACTTGTTATAGGTCTGCAAAAACTCATTGTGCTCCCGCTTTTCTTCAATCCCCTCCAATGCCTTAACTACAGTATCTTCTATCTTTTTATGATCAATAGGTTTTAATAGATAATCAAAGCAACCACGTTTTAAAGCCAACTGGGCATAATCAAACTTAGCATGACCTGTTAATAGTATAGTTAAGGTATCAGGTGCTTCTTGATTTATTTTTTCCAATAATTGTAAACCGTTTAAGCCAGGCATTTCTATATCACAAATCACTAAATCTATATTATAATTTTTTATAATTTCCATAGCTTCTTCGGCATCATAGGCTTCATATACATCTTGAAAACCTAATCCATCCCAGTCAATACCCTGTTTAATACCGCGTACAGCAAAGACCTCATCGTCAACAATTAATAAATTATACATTATCCAGGCTCCCTTCTTTAATATGGGTTTTTGGTATTATAATCGTTACTACACTACCACCAGAATCCCTATTGTGAAATTTAAGGTCAACACCTTGCCCATAATTTATATTAAGACGCCTATATACATTCCAAATACCTATATGTTCACCATCATTATTATTAAAATTCTTTCCCTGTAATTCTAGTAATTTAACAGGAGAAAACCCCTTGCCGTTATCTGCTATACTTATTACTATATTATCCTTTTTAATATTAATAGTTATTTCAACTTTAAACATATCTACTTTTCTATTATAACCATGTATTATTGAATTCTCCACAAATGGTTGAATGGTTAAAGGTGGAATCAGAAATAAGCTATACTCTTCTTCTGTTTTTATATTATAAGAAAACCTATCAACGAATCTTAACTTTTGTATCTTGAGATAGTTTTCTATGTGATTAAGTTCTTCTTCCAAAGGAACTAATTTATCTTCATTCTTTAAAGTAAAGCGAAGATAATTTCCTAGATATAATATCATTTGTTTTATGGAATCAAAATCCTTTAATACTGCCAGGTTATATACAATATTTAAGGAATTCAAGAAGAAATGTGGCTTTATCTGTGATTGTAAGTGTTTTAATTCTGCTTTTTGAACTTGAATTTCCTCTTCATAAATATTCATTTTTAGAGTCTGTACCCTTTCAATCATATTGTTAAAAGAACTATAAAGAAAATTAAATTCATAAGAAGAGTCTTCGGTCAATCTTATATCAAGATCACCCTGGGATACTTTTACCATTGCCGAAATAAGTTTCTTCATGGGATTAAATAATACACGTCGTATTAATATAAGATAAATAAGTAAAATAAAAATACCTAATAAGGGAATATAATATATCATTCTTCTAAAGACTAAGAGGTTTTTAAATATCTCCTTTTCTGGTAACATAGCAATAAAATCAATAGGGAGACTTGCCAGGGTATCAGTCATCATCAAAAATCTCTCATTACTATCAATATCTTTTACGGTACGATAACTATTATTACTAATATTTAGGTCTCTATTAAATATTTCCCTGGTATCTGTTGTAGAAAAAGTAGATATTAAAGGAAACCCATTCTCGGTAATTATATGAATTCCACCATTTTCACCAAGATTTATTCCCCTTAACGGTTCAATTAAACTCTCAAGACTAATCCAGGCCCCTAAATAAGTACCCATACCAGTTTCTACTACCTTTATTAATTTATAATCACCATAATAATTAAAAAGCTGCCAATTCTTATTTCCTATTGTTTCTAAGACAAATATTACACCTTCAATCTTATCTTTTAATAGATTTATATCATAAGTATCTATATTATTTGGTGCTAACAATAAACTATCATCTTTTTCCGAGTAAAGAAAAAAAAGATCTACAATAGTATTATAATTTGTCTGACTACTAAGTCTATTTATTATTCTCATTTCTGCCTGGGATTTACTAGCCAAAGCTTCCTGCTTATTTCTATAGTTAAGAATATTAAATTCCTGTTTACTTATAGATTTAAGATAATTTGTGATATCAACTAACTTGTCATCTAATTGTGACATATATACTGACAGCAAATTATTATTAGCTTGGGCTACTTGTTTCCGTAAAAGTGACATCCCATAATAATTATCTAGATAAAGGAATGTAAGTAATGGAATAATTACAATTAAAATTAATATTATTATTTTAGAGCTTAAGGAATTCCTGATACGCATCTTTTCACCTACTTAGTCTTTTCACCTTGTTTATCATAAAGTATAACAGGAATTATAAAAAAATCCAATAAATTTGTGATTTATTATTTGATGATTCTACAGTATAAACTTAATTTTACTTAAATAACAACATTAAGAATGCTGTCATATAGTAATCTCAAGCCTGAAAATGCAAGATAAATCTTTTTTCAGTAGAATCATCAAATATTATAAAAATCTTGTATTAGTTTACAGCTCCATAGATAAACCAAAACCATAGTCAAACAATGGAGCATAATCAGTATCACTATAATTAATCGGTAATTGCATAATATTTGCCGGCCAGGTAACAGGTAATTTTCCACTAAAGTTATAATCACCAAAAATAACATCTGCTATACCCTGACCCTCTGTTCCAGGTAACCATGCTGCTATAAAGGCATCCCAGTCACCAATAAAATCACTAATGATCATAGGTCTACCAGATACCATAATAACTAGTGTTGGTATCCCAGATTCCTTTACTTTGACTAGTTCATTAATATCAGCAGCTGAGAGTTTCAAATCGCCATCATCACCATTACCTTCTGCATAAGGTTTCTCTCCAACCACAACTATTGCTATATCTGCCTTGTCAATATCACTAACTATTTTGCCCTTAGTATTTAGTGCCATTTTTATTCCTTCCATTATGGTGGTGCCTTTAGTAATATTTCCACTTTGACCCTGCCAGGTAATTGTCCAGCCCCCGGCTTGATTACCTATATTGTCAGCATTAGAGCCCGAAACATAAATATGGCTATTTTTATCCAAAGGAAGTAGCTTATTTTTATTTTTTAGTAAAACCAAGGATTTCCGGACTGCCTCCCGAGCTACCTGACGGTGCTCAGGTGAACCTATAAGGTTAGATGAGAGTAATTCTTTATCTGCATACGGCTCTTCAAAAAGACCTACTTTAAACTTTAATGTTAAAACCCTGCTTACTGCATCGTTGATTCTATCTTCACTTATATCTCCCATTCTGACAGCTTTTTCTAGATTTCTGATAAATGCAGGCCATGTATAAGCAGCCATAAACATATCTATACCCGCATTTACAGACTTGACAATTTGATGATAATAAGTAGGGGCATTTATTCTTTGTATACCCTGCCAATCTGATACCACTAACCCATTAAAACCTAACTCCTCTTTTAGTACATCTGTAATTAAATACTTGTGTGCATGCATCTTTATACCCTTAAAACTACTGAATGAAACCATAATACTACCTACACCAGCTTCTATAGCGTCTTTGTAAGCGGGTAAATGGATTTCCCTTAATTCTTCTTCAGATATCCTTACATCCCCCTGGTCAATCATAAAGTTTCCTTCACCTGTTCCCCAAATTGTTGCACCATCACCAACATAATGTTTAGCTGTACTAACTATATATTTGCCGCTCATTTCATTATTCGGCCCCTGTGTCCCTCTTATATAAGCTGCTGTTAATAGTCTCTGTAATTCAGGGTTTTCACCGAAACTCTCATATGTTCTTCCCCATCTTATATCCTGAACAACAGCTACACATGGACTAAAATTCCAGTCAAGACCAGTAGCTGCTGTTTCTAATGCTGTAATCTCTGCAACCCTTTCAACCAAACCTGGGTCTTGTGTTGCTCCAAGTCCTATATTGTGGGGAAATATCGTTGCCCCTTTTAAATTATTATGACCATGAACCGAATCAATACCATAAATAATAGGAATGCCAAGCCTAGTTTCTAATGCAGCCTTTTGGTATTGGTCATACATTCTAGCCCAACTTTTGGCTGTATTAGGACTGGGAACAGAGCCACCCCCACTTAAAACAGAACCTATATTGAACTGTTTAACATATTGTGGACTTATTCTAGCTTTGTCTGCCTGTGTCATTTGACCAATCTTTTCTTGTAATGTCATACGTGACAATAAGTCATTTACCCTTTCTTCAATGGAAAACTCAGCGTTCTTATAAATAGGTATATCTGAAGCAATACTTAGTCCATTGACTAGAAAAACCACAGCTAGACTTATTGACAAAACCAAAAGACATATAATCTTTTTCATTTTTATTCCCCACTCTCCTATTTTATATAAATGTAAATATCTTAAACCTCAACACTTCCTTATAGACATATATCTATACTAGTTAAGTAAATAGTATTAATTTCTTTCCTAATATTCTCCGTAGGTAATATGCCTAGATCTTTTGATGTTAATGAAGTCATAGCAAAATTGTTGAACTTTTACTACCACCGAAATAACGAAGAAGCAAATATTTTACTAATCTTTATTACCTTTATTGTAACTTTCTTCTAATCTTTTAATCAGGTCAACAGCTTTATCAGCTTTTTCTTGATCATGTATATACCCATAACGAGCCTGATTGTATAAATTAGTCAACTGCTTTATTTGCTCTAGAGATTTATCATTTATCTTACCATCTACTTTTATTTCTTTTTGATAATCTGTAGGGGTATAAAAAGCATTATATCTAACCTTATTATTATACAGGACAACAAATTTATAATATGACTCCCTAATAAGCTCTAGAGTACTATTTCTATCATAGTTTCTATTCTTTTTTCTTGAGAAATTATTCTTAAATGAACCCCAAATTTGCTTTAAATCATCGATAATTTCTGCTTTTGAAAATACAGATTCTCTCTCATCTGCATTAGTAACCTTAACTTCAGATTTCTTCCTGATTAATCTTTTTGTAATATAGTAAACAATAAATAAAACTATCAATACCTGTAATGTATTAACAGCATAAGTTGGGACTCGATTACCAGAGGAATCTATTAATTGATGCATGCCTGGATTAGGACCCTCTTTAACTTGTGGCATATTGATTTCTGGCAAATTATCATAAAGCAACTTCTGTATATTCATAGATAACCAAAATACTGGATACATTATATAAAGTAGGACAGTGGTAAATATATCATAAATTTTAATAATCCCATGGGAAATAATATCATATAGACTATCAGTCAGACCAAAACCGATCATTAATGAAATGAGGACTACTAATATTAAAAAAGTTATTATTACGGGAAATAAAAGATTATAGGAAAAAATATAATTTATGTTATTGCTATAATGACTATTAAATAATACCACTAAGGAAAAACAAAAGATGAAAAACCCTATAATTGAAAAGACTGTTATCTCAAAGCCAAGGATATCTTTAAGATATATATGGATAATCATAAATATAAAACCTATAACAATATCCACAAATAATTTTCTTCTATTATCTTTATAACCCCAAAATCTATATACTAATATAAACAAAAATATCAGTAAAGGGCAAAAAATAATAATAGGCCAGTTAGTAATTCTGATAAAATAAAAGTTTAAAACAATAAAGAATAGAGCAGGTATAATACGTCTTATAACCCCTTCATTACGGTTAATATAATTATAAAGAAAATTCAAAGTAATAATAAAGATAAATATCCAGGCGTATTGTAAATTCTTAACCCCATCACTTAATAAATAATCTAGCCATGGATTTATCAGTAATATTAAGCCTAAGGCAAATATCGTTATTGAAATTATTTCAATTGTATAGTTCAATTTTTTCAATTTCATCCCAGTTTCCCTCCTTTAAGAAAAACTGTCTAATACCCGGCATATGCAATCGTTGATTTTCATTATTTAAATCATCTATAGTGACCAGATTTATTTGGTATTTGTTCTTCAGATGATTTATTATCATTCTTAACTTATCCTCAAGACTATCAGCAATTATGATAATAGTTGCCCCAGGATTAATTTTTTGCCTCTCTATCTCTAAAACCTTAGCTAAATTAATAATGCTATTACTATTTAGAAGGGACATAACTGTATAAATCAATTCCCTCTGTTCATTATTAGCACTTACCTCTATTGAGGTATAGTCCCCTCTAGACTCACTAATACTGTTTAGGGTTGAATAAAAACCTACTGCGAAATTATCCCTAAAATACTTGTCACACAGAGAGGCTGCACAAACAAGGGATAATTCTAGTATGTTAGCATTATCTTCCAACCACCATTTCTCTTCTGTATTTAAACCATGAAAAATATGTACTTCTCTATCTAATGACGGTTTATATATATCGGATTGTAACTGCATGGAACGGGCTGAAGACTTCCAATTGATATCTTTAAAGCTGTCAGTAGAGCGATATGGACGTACACCTACTTTATTTAATTTATCCTGGAATATCCATCCTTTACTCATGCGAGTACCAAAAAGCATACTATATTCTGTCTTAGCTACTAGAACTGGCAATATTCTAGGATATACATATAACTTTACCCTTTCTCCATCCTCTTGATGATTCTCAAAAAAACCAAAGGGGTCATAATACTCTAAGTTTGCTGAAAAGATACCATTAAGTCCTCTTTTCTTTGCTGTTAATATGTACTTCCTTTTTATTTTTTCATACCATTTCAAGCTGAAAGCATCCCTAAACCTTTTATTTAGTTTATAATCAACATAGTCTGTTTTCTTATCAAGAAATTTTAAATCTGTAGATAATGTACTTACTAACCTCATGGCAATTATAGGTAAAATTTTACGGTTTTCTATTTCAACAAAGTATTCAACTTCCTGTCCTGCTTGTACTTTCTCCTGTTCAAAATACCGACTAACGGTTAGTTTATCAAAGATATGTTTGTTCCAACTCCTTAAGAAGAATACTGTTAACGAAATAAGCACTGATATAAAAAATATTATTAAATTTCCAGTAAGAACACTTATAGTACCTAAAATCAACATCATAATCAAAAAGAAATTTAGGTAGTTACTCACTTAAAGCACCTTCCACTGGAACATCTACTTTCTGCAAAATACTCTTGATAATTGACTCTCTTTTCACCCCACTGTATTCTGTATCATAAGCAAGAATTAGCCTGTGACTTGCCACATAAGGAAAAAGATATTTTATATCGTCCGGTAGAACAAACTCCCTTCCTTTTACCAAGGCGTAAGATTGACTGGCTTTCATTAATGCTAGTGCTCCCCTAGGGCTAACACCGAGTTTTATCCTTTCGTCATCCCGAGTGGAATTACAAAGATCACTTATATATAATAATAACTCATCTGTAATAGCTATGTTTTTGGCTTTGTGTCGTAAATTTATGATATCTTCTGCATTAATCACTGAGTCTAAATTAATTAAAGGATCTATTTTCTGAAACCGTTTCATGATTTCAACTTCTTGAGAACGTGTAGGATATCCAATATCCAGCTTAAATAGGAATCTATCTAATTGTGCTTCTGGCAAAGGAAAAGTCCCTTCCAATTCAACAGGATTCTGAGTAGCAATGACAATAAAAGGCTCTTCCAATTTAAAGGCTTCTCCCTCTATAGTAACCTGTCTTTCCTCCATGGCTTCTAGCAAACTAGACTGTGTCCTGGGAACTGCTCTGTTAATCTCATCAGCTAGGACCACATTACTTAAAATAGGTCCAGAACGAAAAGTAAAGTCGCCTAATTTTTGATTATAATAATATATTCCAGTAATATCAGAGGGTTGTAAGTCAGGGGTAAACTGTATTCGTTTGAACTCTACATTCATGGAAAGGGCTATACTATTTGCTAGTTTTGTCTTACCAGTACCAGGTACATCATCTATCAAAACATGCCCTTCTGCTAATAAAGCAGTAATCAGTAGTTCAATAACTTCACCTTTACCAACAATAACCTTGCTTACATTTTCTTTGATTTTCTCAACAATTTTTTGCATCCTGATCACCTTCCAAATGTTTTATTGTCTTAAGTTCCTAAATAGTAATTCGATCTTTTCCTTTAATTAATCTTGGTCAATTTAACTATAACATGTTAGAACATTAAGTAAAATACAATTAAGTTACAATTACTCATTATTATTATATAATTATAAAATACCAAATTATATAAATATAATGACTATTTATATTACTTATGTTACTTTATTAATATATCGTTTCTGAAAAAAATAGCATCTCACTCATCATTATAATCTAGCCTTTGATATAACAAGAGCAAAAATCTCTTTTTCTAGACTGTATGATGCTTATACTATATATAACAATCCAATCTTTATTTTGTGACATTTTATGGTAATCTCCTTGTAATAATAGTGAGGTAATATATATCAATTTATGAAAATTATAATTATAAAAGAAAAACTTCTTTCAGGAATAATCCATAAGAAAGAAGTTATAATAGCAAATTAATTTCACCGTACTATGTATGAATTAACTCTAGCTAAGCTAATGTTTCTTGCCTTAAACTCTTGTTGATTATACTCTCAGACCACTTGCCACAGCGATCGCCTGTCATGGCTATTGTTTCTGAATTAGCCTGTACTTTTATTACTTCACATTGGTTAGCACAACCCTCACAATTAAAGCTAGTGGTAACAAAATTGTCCTTTGTTAAGTTAAATCCTCTAAATTTACTTACAGCACCTGTCTTTTCTATTTCTTCTTTTGCCAACATAGAGATGCCAATAGCACCCATAACATCATAATTTTCTGGAACAACAACTTGATGATTGATTTCTTCTTCAAAGGCAGCCTTAATACCAATATTGGCAGCTACACCA
>JADQBV010000374.1 GCA_016278415.1 Halanaerobiales bacterium | reverse complement strand
AATCTTATAGAACCCAATATTTCAAGCGTTCTAATGGAACTGAAAGCATTGAGATTAAAGATGATAAAATCAAACTACCCAAACTTGGTTGGTTAAAGTTTAAAAAATCTAGAGAAGTTACAGGTAAAATTCAAAATGTAACTATTAGAAAGTCAAAGGCGGGAAAATACTATATATCTGTATGTGTTCAAGAAGAAGTGGAAGAACTACCTCAAACTGATAAAGCTATTGGTATTGATTTAGGCTTAAAAAACTTTTTAATTACTTCTAATGGTGAAGTAGTTTCTAATCCTAGAAATCTATCTAAATATGAAAATAAGATTGCTAGATTGAATAAAAGACTTGCTAAAAAAGAAGAAGGCTCAAATAACTGGTACAAAGCAAAGCATAAGTTAGCTAGAGTACACGAGAAAGTAGCTAATATTAGAAAAGATTTTTTACATAAACTTTCGACAAAATTAATTTGTGAAAACCAAACAATAGTAGTTGAAAGTTTAAAAGTTAAAAATATGCTAAAAAACTCTAGACTGTCCAAAAGTATCTCTGATGTATCCTGGTCTAAATTTGTTGACTATTTAAGCTATAAAGCTGAATGGTATGGTAGAGAACTAATTAAAATTGATACATTCTTCCCATCAAGTCAGCTTTGTAGTGAATGTGGATATCAAAATAAAGAAGTAAAAGATTTAAGTATTCGTGAATGGGAATGTCCTGAGTGTCATTCAATTCACGACAGAGATATTAATGCTAGTAAGAATATTTTACAACAGGGTTTACAACTACAATTGGATAGTAGATAGTTTCTATACTGTCGGGCGGACAGGAATTTAAGCCTTTGGAAAAGTAGAGAACCAAAAGCTCTGCTTTTGAGTGAATCACTTCTGTGTGTTTGCTCAGAACTTGTAAGACTAGTTTACAATTAATCTTTGAGATTAACTGTAAAAAGGCGAGGTTCTATGAATAAGGAATCCTCGTGGGCTTGCCCCGAGGAGCGTCAACTAGGGACATTCTTATTAATTCAACTTACAGGAATGGTTTTATCAAATTTTATATAGGGTTTATTGAAATATATTTTTCCGATTTGTGAGGTGTTCGTCTTCTAATTATATAACAGATGATACCAAGAAGTTATTGACATATGCTAGTAATACTGATATTCTTATATAGAAATATTAAAAATATATGCTTAGATCTGTTACAACATTTTTTGTTTGCTTAAGCTTAAGGGTGCTATGAGTAAGAGTAGAAATTTTTCTAGCATAGATTTATACTTTTTGAAGAATTTTTAAGGGTTTACAAATATATTATTTCAAAGGAGAGAGATAGTTTATGTATGAGGTTAAAGATAAGAAACTTAAATTAAATCACGGTACAATTAGTGAAGGTTTAATTGCTATTGCTAGTGGTAAGGGTGGGGTTGGTAAATCTACAGTTACTGTTAATATAGCAACAGCTTTATTAAAAAGAGGAAAAAGAGTTGGGATTATAGATGCTGACATTCATGGGTTTAGTGTTCCCAGGATTCTTGGCTTAACAGAACAGCCTAGAGCAAAGAGTGAAAAGGATATTATTCCACCAGAAAAAGAGGGTATTAAAGTTATGTCTATGGGTTCGTTTGTGGAGGAAGATAAAGCGGTTATCTGGAGAGCTCCACTTCTTTTAGGTGCTTTACAGCAGTTTATGGAAGATGTTCACTGGGGTGATCTTGATTACTTATTGCTTGATCTACCTCCTGGTACAGGTGATATGCCCTTAAATATTATGCAGAACCTCCCCCATCTTTCTATGTTACTGGTTACTACACCACAGCTTACGGCAACTAGTGTTGCTGGACGTGTTGGGAAGCTGGCAGAGCAACTGGATATTGATGTACTTGGTATAATTGAAAATATGTCTTATTTTCAGTGTTCAGATTGTGGTAGTAAAGAATACATATTTGGAAAGGGTGGAGGAAGAGAATTAGCCGATAAATTAGGATTAGACTTATTGGCTGAATTACCCCTTTTGCCTAAACTTCGGGAGTCAAGTGATCAAGGTGATCCTTTATTATTCTCAGATCCTGAAAACCCGATTGCTCAGAGTTATTTGGAGATAGCTGATAATATAATTACTAAAAAGAAAGACTTTGATCCTGATATCAAGCCTATTAATTTAAAGAAGTAGATAAAACAGTATAATTTAGAAAGTTAAAATAAAAGATATTATATTTCTGCCGAGGTTATACTATAGCCTCGGTTTTTTATATATAATTTCACTTTTTCTATAACTTATACTTTTCAGGAGATATAATTGAGAATCATTGGTAAATCAATTGCTGAGGAGCTTGCCCGGTATATATATCTAATCAATGCTTTATATAAAAGATTAAAAGTTTAATGTTTTATTTAAAATAATTATTGACTTATATAAATTAATCTGCTAATATAAGAATATAATGTTAAGGAGGGATAAAAGATTATGAAGATAGAAGAAAGTAGTTTAACAAGACTGAAAAGCTATAGTAAATTTATCAATCTATTTTGGTATATAGTTATTGTGCTTAGTGTTGTAGTGTTACTAGGAATAACCCTTATATTAAGTGGAGTGCTTGATGCTTCTGCTTTTAGTATTAGTTTAGAGGGGTTTGGAATGAAGGCAGAATTTGATGCTATATTAGCTAACAACGTACTTATTAATAGTATTTTACTGGCCGCCTTAATTGTTATGATTTTATTAGTATATAACTTTAAACAGGTAAAAGACATATTGGATAACATTATGGCAGAAGGGACACCTTTTATTAAAGAAAATTTTTTAAAAATGAAGAAAATAGCCTACTCTATTTTTATTTATGCATTTACAACAGTGGTTTTAGAGTTTTATTTAATGTTTTCAATTAGTGATAAAGTCAGGGATAGATTTGCAGATATTGAACATATCCAATTATCAAGCAAGGCATCTCTTCCTTTATGGGCTATTGTAGTGGGTGTTTTAATTTTAATCTTATCTGAAATATTCCAATACGGTTATGAACTTCAAAAGGATAATGATGAGATATTGTAAATCCTAAAAAGCATTTTACCTGTTTAATTTATAATTCACATAGAGTTTGAAATACTATTAAAATATTACAACTAAACTTTACTTAACTATATTTATACTATACTTATACTATTAAAGCTATAAGGAAATCTACAATATCAGCACTATGGAAATGAGAGGTGTTTGAAGTGCCGATTGTTATAAGATTAGACCGTGTTATGGCTGACCGCAAAATGTCCCTGACGCAACTTTCAGAAGAGGTAGGACTCTCTATGGTTAATCTGTCATTATTAAAAAATGGCAAAGTTAAAGGGGTACGTTTTAATACACTTGAATCTATTTGTGAAGTATTAGACTGTCAACCAGGGGACATTCTAGAATACGATTCACAACTGGAAAAATAATAGATTATACCTGTTTGAATAGAGATTATTTATTAGATGATATTAATATTTTAGCTTAAAGATCCTAGATTCTATAGAAGAAGGAGTGATATTAAATGTCTGAGTATTTGAATAATAAGGAGAAGCGAATAGAGGAGCTTATGCAGTTTTCCATGGGAATGATGGAGGGGAAAAAGGGAAAAGAGTTAATAGATAAATATGAAGATGCTATTAAAAATGCAACCCCTTGTGATATTCTGGAGATGGAAGACCGTCAGGTTAAAAAGGGTGTAAAACCAGCTAATATTAAAGCACATATTGAAAAAATATTAAATGTTATTAATCCTCATTTAGAGAAATATCATTGGGATAAACCTGAGAAGAGTCATCCAATATATTATTTAATGGAAGAGAACAGAGAGCTAGAGAAACTCCTTAAACAAATGAAAGAACCGATCAAAAGGATAGAACTCGAAAGTAAAAAAGAAGGTTCATCTGTTGATATTACTGAGGAGATGGAGAAACTTAAGGAGTATCTTTTAGAGTTAAAGTCTTTTAATAGGCATTACTTGCGGAAGGAGAATATACTCTTTCCCTATCTAGAACAGAAGTGGGATTTCCAGAGCCCATTACGCGTAATGTGGTCATTACATGATGATATTAGGTCTGAATGGAAGGCTCTAGAAAATTTACTAGGGAAAAATCATCAATTTAATGAGCAGATAAGAAAACATTTCGGTGTTTTATTTATGCTTATGTTTAAAATGATTTATAAAGAAGAAAAGATACTATACCCAGTGGCCGTGGATTCCCTTAATGAAGAAGAGTGGATCGAAATATCAAGACAATCAATAGAAATATCTTATGCATTTATCGAACCTCAAAATGAGGGAATTTATGATTCTAAATACACTTCTAGTGAAACTAATAACTCTGGCAATAGGCATAATAGTACAAAGCAGAATGATACTGCTGGAGAGGGTAAAAAAGGAATGAACGGGGAGGACTTTAAAGGTGTTGAAGATCTTAGCCTTATAAATGAAGATCTTTCATCAGGGCAGGTATTAATTGGATTGGGTACAGGTGTATTAAATGTTGATCAACTTATCCTAATTTTAAATTCTTTACCTGTTGATGTAACATATGTAGATGAAAATGATAAAGTAAAATATTACTCAAATCCAGCTGACCGCATATTCCCCAGGTCACCTGCAATAATCGGACGTAGTGTGCAAAATTGTCACCCGCCTGAAAGTGTACATATTGTAGAAGAGATACTTAAGGCATTTAAAGAAGGGGAAAAAGATAAAGCTAGCTTTTGGATTAAGATGAGAGGCAAGTATATTTTGATTCAATATTTTGCATTAAGGGATAACAACGGAAACTACCAGGGTACCTTGGAAGTTGGTCAGGATATAAGTGATATAAAGAAAATTGAAGGCGAGAAAAGACTGCTTGACTGGAAGGCATGAGAAGACATATTAAGAAAAAACTATTGATAAAATTCTAGTTTTCTTATAAAATTAAGGGGAGTGTTGATAATGAAAGTAGAAACGAAAGAGGGTATTAATCCTATATGCCCGTTCTGTGAGGCAGAGTTAGATACAATATGGACAAAAGAGTTAAAGGGTTCTCTTGGTAAAAGATATATTTACTTTTGCCCTAAATGTAAGAAGGTATTAGGTGTATCACATCGTAAGGGATTTTGGATGGGTTAATTAAGTTAGGAGCGACTTTTATGGTTAGACCTACAAAAGAAAGACGAATTGAATTTATACCGGAGATCAAGTTTTTTAAGCCAGCCGGTATACCAATGAATGAAATTGAAGAAGAGTGTTTAACGATGGAGGAAATAGAGGCTATCAGACTTAAGGACTTGGAGTGCTTGAATCAAGAAGAGGCTGCTGAAAAAATGAATGTTTCCCGTCCTACTTTTCAAAGAATTCTCGTTGAAGCCCGGAAAAAAATTGCAGAGTCTTTAATAAAGGGTAAGGCAATTCGGTTTCAGGGAGGGGATTATAGGCTTTCTGAAGATATTCACTGCCCTAGATGTGGCAAGGACTATCAGAAAGATAAATTTATCAAAAAGAGAACGGGGAAGGGCAAGCAATATGGTTGTTGTCCTAAATGTGATGATTAATTAAAATCTGACAAGTAAACATTTTCAAAAGAGTCAGTATAACTGCTTTATTATTTTTGCACATTATTTTTAATAGGCGTTCTCACATATAAGAAGAAGAGTTATCCCTTGGCTGAGGAGTAACTCTTCTTTAGATTTTTAAAAATTTAGCTAGTAATAATTACAACTTTCGAAGTTCCAGGTTAGCCATTTTCTGAATGAACATTATAAAAAGTCCACCATCCCGCATGGAAGGCTATAAATGGGTAACAAAATCCTGTTTGAACATAGCAAAACGAAGTGAGTTTATTTTGTCATTTATAGCTTGGAAGAGGAATGGGGAATTAGTTTTTTTCAGTGAATGAAGTTATGGCTAACCGGACTATGCGCGTATATTTTATCTTCAAAAGTTGAACTACTTTATCATTTTAATTAATCTCCAGCATATCTAGCATCTGTTCATAGCTTAAGGCACCACTGGCTTTATTCATAATTATGCCATCTTCATCAAGTATATAAGTTGTAGGGATTCCCCGCACTAAATAATTATTAGCAACCTGGCCAGTTTTATCCATCGCGACTGGGAATGTATAGTTATTACTGAACATGTAGTTTATAACTGTTTTGTTTTGTTCCTTTATATTAACTGCCAGTATTGCAATATTGTTATCTTCTTTATAGAGTTTTTGTATGTCAGGCATCTCAGCTTGACAGGGTGGACACCAACTTGCCCAGAAATTAAGGAATACTTTTTGTCCTCTTAAACTACTGAGTGCTATTTCATCACCATTCATTTTGCTTAAGACAAAATCTGGTGCTTGATCACCTATATTTGTTCCAACATTAGCAGATTCCTCATTAGTAAATAAACCTGCCTGATATGCTATTGTGCTCCCAATTAGTATTACTAAAATAATAACTATGGGTATTAAATATGACTTTTTCATCATTAACTCCCCTTTCTCTTATTATTACGGTTAATAAAAACTTAGTACTTGAAAATAATTTGTAAATATTAATAATCCCAAAATAATTAATAGTACTCCAGCTATTTTCTGAATTAAAGATAAATATGGATTTAATTTTTTAAATCGTGGTAAAATCCAATCCAAAAATAATGCAGTCAATATAAATGGTAGAGCGAAACCTATCGAATAAAAAGTTAGTAGAATCCCACCCTGTAATATTGTTTGACTTGTTCCTGCGTAGATAAGTATTGACGATAGTATGGGACCAATACAGGGTGTCCAAGCCAGGGCTAGAGCAAAACCCATGATTAAGGGCCTTAAAAATTTGTTGCTACTTTTCTTTATATTTAGGTTTTTTTCACGATATAAGAAATCAAATTTTATTAAACCACTTAAGTGCAACCCAAGTATAATTACTGCAATACCACTTATCTTTTGCAATATATTTAGGTTTTTTAATAAAAACTGTCCTAAAAATGAGGCGGATAAGCCTAATAAAATAAAAACAGATGTGAATCCTAAAACAAAAATCAAGGCAGGTATTAAGATAGTTTTTTTATTAGTTATTTTTTTGGCTTTTTTTGTATCTTCAGCATAGTCTCCCATTAGAAGTGAAATATAAGAAGGTATTAAAGGTAAGACACATGGTGATAGAAATGATAATAACCCTGCACTAAATGCAATAAATATAGAAACCTCCATATTAATCATCCTTTAATTATTATTTATTATTCATTATATCATATTCATAAAAAATTAATTGTAAAACCAGCAACAATATATATTAATGATAAATATAGTTGTCAAATAACGCAGAAAAATGATATACTTAAAGTGGGTGTTCTCTATGAAATCATTAAATTTCAAGAAGTATAAAATAAAGTTTTTCTTACTTACAATGTTGGCAGTATTATTTCTATTCCTCAATCTCTTCGGTTTTTTTACCCCATTGGAAGATAAAATATATGATTTCACTCTTTTTATGAGACATTTATGGCTTGAACCTAGCATTGAAGGTGTAGTGCTGGTATCAATTGATGACATTACAATTAAGGAGCTGGGTCCCTGGCCTATTGATAGGGGATATTATGCAAAGGTTATCAAGGAACTAGAGCGTGCAGGTGTTTCTGCTATTGGATTAGATATTATATTTTCGGTATCTTCAGATATAAAAAGTGATCAAGAACTTACTGATGTTTTAAAGAGTTTTAATAATGTAGTGCTGCCAGTAGTTTCTGATTTTCGAAAACAAGAAAGAAATATAGACGATAAACTTTTTCTACATAGCATTACATTCGAAAAACCATATAAGATTTTTGCAGCTAATTCTGCCTTAGGCCATATAAATTTATCTCCAGATCGTGATGGTATTATACGAAATTTGATTCCTGTATTAGGAGATAAAGAACATAGGTATAAGTCTTTTTCTATAGAATTGGTGGAACAGGCTGGAATTAATATACCCCAGGTAGATTTATCAAAGGTAAATGAAGAGGCTTTGATTACTTTTTCTGGCCCATCAAATATTATACCTACACTGTCCTTTCTTGATATTATAGTAGGAAACTATGACCCTGAGTTTTTAAAAGGCAAGATTGTTGTTGTTGGAGTTAATTCAGTTGGCATGGGGGACAGATATATGACTCCCTTTTCAAGATATGGCTATATGACAGGTTCACAAATCCATGTTCAGATTATTTCGAGTATCTTGAAAGGGAATTTAAAGAATAGAGTTTCTAGTACATTAGATTTGTTGATTTATTTAATCGTAGCGACGTTATCAATTTATTTGTTTTTCCGTTACAATCCACTTAAAGCGACTATCATTTTTGTCTCTTATTACATATTATATACAATCATGTACTTAGTTTTATTTGGAAATAATATTATAGTTACTTATGTCGCACAGTTTTTTCTAGTATTAGGTGTTTATATTATAAGTATAGTTACTTGGTATTTTTCTGTTAACAGTGAAAAGCTCGAAATAATAGGGGCTTTTGAGCATTACCTCTCACCGGGTGTAATGAAAAAATTACTGGAAAATCCAGCAGGGGTATCACTTGGTGGAGAGGAAACCTACCTTACTGTTATTTTTGTAGATATTCGGGGATTTACTTTATACGCAGAAAACAAATCACCTAAAGAAGTGGTAGAGGTTCTTAATAATGCCTTTGGGAAAATCACCTCGATAATATTTGAAAATGAGGGTACATTGGACAAGTTTCTGGGCGATGGATTTATGGCCTTTTTTGGTGCACCTTTAGAGATAAGAGACCATGAAAGAAGAGCAGTCAAAGCTGCTTTAGAGATACTGGAATTAGAGTTGCCATTCAAACTAGGAATTGGGATAAATAGTGGACATGCTATTGCTGGAAATGTAGGTTCAAGTAATCGCTTAGAATATACTATTATTGGTGATGTGGTAAATAAAGCGGCAAGGTTTGTTGATATTGCTAGACCAGATGAAATTATTATTGGATTGGATACTTATTCGGCTTTAAAGAATAAAATTAAGTGGAATAAAGAATTTGTCGATATAAAAGGTAGTAGCAGTAAAATTGAGATATATCGTTATTGAATTTACTTTGAGGGGGTTTTAAAATGAAGATGAAAGTTATTATAAGTAGTTTTATATTAATTTTAATCTTTTCGACGATTCTAATAATTGCTAGCCCTAGGTTTGTTACAATAAGTGGACTAGATGGTAATGTTGAAATAAAGAGTGAAAGTAAGCTATTTGGCTTAATTTCTGTTCGTAGTTGGAAAGAACTAAAAGAAGACCAAGATTTAAACAAAGGTGATATAATACGGACAGATGATGATGGTGTCTTAGAGCTTGTTTTTAATGATAATATTTATGTAGAAGTTGATAATAATAGCCAGATTGTTATTGGTGAAAATGAAATAATTGATCAGGAGAGAACTAGTTCTATTATTTTGAATAGTGGTAGGGTTTGGGCAAAAGTGAAAAAAATATATCAGGAGTTAACTAATTTTGAAGTTATAACTCCAACTGCTGTAGCTGGGGTAAGGGGTACTTTGTTTTCTGTCTATACTAATGGCGAGGAAACTACTCTTTCAGTTAAAGAAGGTGCAGTTGATCTAAGTAGCATAGATGGACAAAATAAGGAATTAGTGACCCAAGAACAGATGGGTATAGCGGCAAAAGGTGTAGTTACTTTAGAAAAGCAGATAAGAGAAGAAGAAAATAATAGATGGAAGAATAAAAATATAGAAGAGTGGCTGGAAAAAGCCGAAAAAGGAATGAAAAATAAAAAGGAAGATAAAGATAATACTGGACCACCTGATCATGCTAATCCGGGAGGAAAACCTGACAATCCAGGTAATGATTCATCCGATGACCAGGGGGGAAAGCCTGACAATCCAGAAGATAATGATTCATCCGATGACCAGGGGGGAAAGCCTGACAATCCAGAAGATAACGATTCATCCGATGACCAGGGGGAAAAGCCTGACAATCCAGAAGATAACGACTCATCCGATGACCAGGGGGAAAAGCCTGACAATCCAGAAGATAACGACTCATCTGATGAACAAGGGGAAAAACCAGACGATCCAGAAAACAGTAATCCGTCTGAAGATAATGAAGATAATGAAGAAGAAAAACTACCTCCCCATTAAGATAATAATTATTAGGCTGATAAATAGGATTAGTCATAATAAAAGAAGGAGGGGCTAACTGTGCAAATAGAATTAGCATCAATCTCATTGTTTGCTGACTTGAATAAAAGTCAGCTAGGGAAACTCTCCGAGCTCATAAATTTAAGGAAATATAAAACAGATGATATTGTTTTTGTTGAAGGAAGTATATCTGATGTGTTTTATATTATCCTTGAAGGTAAGATGAAGATAATCAAGTCTTCAATCGATGGCAAAGAAAAAATCTTAGAAATTATGAATAAGGACGATTTTCTCGGTGAAATAGGAGTAATTGAAGATAAACCCCGTTCTGCAAGTGGGATAGCCATTACCCCTCTTAAGTTATTGTTAATTGAGCGAGAGAATTTTTTGAGGTTAATTCGAGAAAATCCTTTAATAGCCTTAAAAATAATTGTTGAGTTAGGAAAGCGATTACGAAGGGCTAATAAGGACATTGAATTACTCGCTTTTTTTGATGTAGAAAGTAGATTGAGGGACTTTTTTGAACGTATGGCAATTGATATGGAGGACTCAACTGGTAAAATATTAGAGAAAATCACACATCATGAGATAGCTAATCACATAGGTACCTCCAGAGAGACTGTAACTAGGCTGATTAATAAGATGGTCGAAAAAGAAATGATAGAAATAAAAAAAGACAATATAATATTAAGAAACATAGAA
>JADQBV010000203.1 GCA_016278415.1 Halanaerobiales bacterium | reverse complement strand
TGCACGCCGGGATTCTGTGCGGGGGTGAGAGGGTAACTGCTAATCCTACCGTGACAACGACATTTTGCTAGACTGTACATTTATGAAAGTGAAAAAAACATATATTGACAATAAGCATATAATGTAATACAATATGTATTACGGAGGTGTTAATTATGATTAGTGTTAGATTATCAAAAGAATTGGAAGATAAAATTGAATTACTTTCTAAACAGGAAAATTTAACTAAGTCAGACATTATAAAAGAGGCTTTAAATAAATATATTACTGACCATGAAAAGAAACGTAACCCATATGAATTAGGAGAAAAATTATTTGGCAAACATGGTAGTGGTAAAGGTAATTTGTCTGAATCATATAAGAAGAAAGTGAGAGGAAAAATAAATGAAAAGATGTCTCATTGATGCCGGTCCTCTTATTGCTTTATTTGACAAAGATGATAAATTTCATGAATTTATTAGAGAATTTTTGAAAAGATATGAGGGACGTTTATATACGACATGGCCAGTAATTACTGAAGTTTTACACATGTTAGATTTTAGTATCGATACACAAATAGATTTTTTGAAATGGATTAAAAGAGGGGCATTAGATGTAAAACAAATTACTATAGATGATATTTCAAGAATTATTGATCTTTCTGAGAAGTATTCAGATGTTCCTATGGATTTTGCGGATGCAAGCTTAATTATAGTTTCTGAATTAGAAAATATTAAAGAAATAATATCAATTGACTCTGATTTTTATATTTATAGAAACATTCGTAATGAGTATGTGAAGAATATTTTCAATTATCACTAGCCATAAAGAAGAGCAAAACGTCGTTTAACAAAATATTTCCGGTTTCGTTCCTTCGTCACTGCACCCAAATCCATCAAACCAAGATAGGAGCTATCTAAGGTTTGATGGACTTCGGCAATACGGATACGTTAGAACGCCAACTTAAATTTAATACTTCTGGTAAAGTGAAATAAACAAGATGAATTATCCCAAAGCAAGGGAATCAACGCAAATAACCAATGGTAAGGTGGCCTAATAAAGCTAAAATGCCGGATAGATGGTCATTATACACCCCTATCCATTGGAAAGTATAATCGTTAAAATGGTTTATAGTGAGATAATGGACAAGCCGAACAAAGTCTTTGCTGAGCAAGCTCTAACCAACCACTCATATTGAGTGTTGCACCGAAATTAGTAACAATTAGGTGAAGTGTACACAAAGAACTCTTTAGACTAGAGGGAGTCCCGTTAACTCCTGAAGCACATTCAGTTATTGTGCCATCTTCTTCTAGTACACCAGCTCTCAACCACTTTTGGATTTGTCTGATAAACTGTTTAATGGAGAAAACAAACATAATGCTGTTTTCAAGATACAAGAAAAATCAAAGCGGTAGTTTTGAATTTCTAGGATTTGAATTCAGATGGGAGAAATCCGGAAAAGGAAAAGATATAATAAACAAGAGGACTTCCAGAAAGAAACTAAGAAAATCCATTAGCAATATTACACAATGGTGTAAAAAGATGAGGAATAAACGCTTCAAAACAATCTTTGAGAGTTAAATCCTAAACTGAGGGGCTATTACAATTATTATGGTGTTATGAATAATTATAAAAGTCTAGAGGTAATTTTCAATAAATCACTTGATATATTATATAAATGCTTAAATAGAAGAAGCCAGAGAAAAAGCATGAACCGCAATAAATTTAAAGAAATTATAGGGTGGTATAATATATGCCGACCTAAAATAACACAAGAGATAGATATGCGGTTACAATTCGATTTTGTCTAATAACGAAAGTGAGTATTCTTGAAGAGCCCAGTACGGTAGTTCCGCATGATGGGATGTGTGCGGGGGTGATGGGTCAACCGGAAATCCTACCGTGACGATGAAATACCCTACAAAAGCATTAAAATAAAAAAGTAACAAAACACCATTTTCAAAAAAGGTGATATTTTATGCATGATAAATCAAATACATTTTTATCCGGTGGTAATATGAATTCCCCTATCTTAAATAATAACATGATATATAAAGAGGCTACATCAGCTACAAGTACGATACACGAGTTATTATGTTATGTTAGAGCAAAGGGAATTAATTGGGTTCCAAAATCTTTTGGTTTAAATTCTGAAGGCAAGCATGTATTATCATATATTGAAGGATTTGTTCCTCAAGAGGTGTTAGGTTGGATATGGAATAAAAATATATTAAAGGAAGTAGCGTTAAAATTAAGACAATGGCATGACGCTACTGTTAACTTTAAATATGAAAAAGCCCAATGGTTATTAGACAACGATGAAATTAATGAAGTGATTTGTCATAATGATTTTGCTCCTTATAATTGTGTTTTTAAGGATAAAACATTTATAGGTTTAATCGATTTTGATGTATGTTCTCCAGGATCAAAATATGGGATATTGCCTATACTGCATATAGGTTTATACCACTACTTCCTGATAAAAATTTAGAGAAAAATTATGAATTATCACCATTTTCAAAAGAAGTCATGATGAATAGGCTAAAAATATTTCTTAATGAATATAGCTGTGATGAAGAACTATTTTTATATGATGAAAAAGAAGTAATAGATAAGGTGGAAAAAAGACTACATGTGCTTGCAAACTGGTCAGAATCCTTTGGTTTACAGACACAAAACAAAGAAATTCAAAATAATGCAAAAATGTATTCATTACATGCAAAATGGATGAAGAGTCTTATATAAGGATGTTTGGCACTTTACTTATCAAAATACTTCCAAGCACTTATAACCTGTGATCAAGGATAATGTTTTTTCAATAGTGTTATTGAAAATAAGGGAGAATAGTAAATAGATATTGTTCAACCATTTTGGTATAGATTTATTTTGCAAAAAACATGTTGTACTTATAACTTATAAATGTACCGTTAAAAAAGGAGAAGTCATGGCTTATGAAGAACATAGTGATTATATGTGCGTTTCAGTAGAAAAATATAGGGAAGTCGAATATTCGCATATTATAGAAGACATGGAAAGAAATAGAGAAATGATTTTTTTTAAAGTTTTAAAGAGTTAAAATGAATCCGATTGTAGAAGATATCTTTGTTAAAATAAATCCGATAAAATAACTTCTTGAATCAATAGTACGTTTTTGGAAATAAGGATATCTTATACGAATAACGACTAAATTCATAAATGAAGGAGTTGATATTGAATGAATATAAACTATAGGAATGCAAAAAAGAATGAAATAAATATTGCATTTGGGTTGCTAAAAGAATCAGCCCAATGGCTTGACGATCGAGGAATAGATTATTGGCAAAACTGGCATAACCCAAATGAAGAATTTACAAACTGGATTAACGAAGGTTTTAACAATCGGGAATTTTATTTTGTAGAATTAGATAACGAGATAGTCGGAATGTATAGGTTACAATATAATGACGAAATGATTTGGGGAGGGAAAGAAGATAAAGCAGGATATGTTCATTCTTTTACAACTCGACGCAATTTAAAAGGAAAAGGAATTGGTAAAAAAATATTGGAACATATTGAAGAGGAATTAAGGGCTAAATCTGTAAATATTTTGAGATTAGACTGTGGTTGTGATGTTACTGGGTTATGTGAATATTATGTCAGCAATGGATTTATAAAGGTAGGGGAGACTGAGCTTCCGGGAGAAAAATTAAATTTGTATGAAAAGAAATTATAAATATGGTACAGGAACTTCTTCTTTAGGCAAGATTCCTAGTGTAAAACAATGAAAAAGAGGAAAATTTTAATGAAAATAGATTCAGCATTAACATTGAAAAAAGATTTTGATAAAGGAATAGACGTAAGTATAAGAGAAGCTAAAAAGATATTTAGTGAATCTGAGTTGATAAATAAGCTCCTGGCTGAACCCAAACAAAACCCCAGGACTTTTGTTGGTCTTAGAGCATATGAATGGCGTTTATTAGAGCTATCAGAAATACCCTATACATATACATTAGACAAAGTAAAAAAATGGCTTAAAATGCTCATAGAAAAATCTTATATTGAAGAAGGTTTCTCTCTAACCGGAGATAAAGATGGTTTACTTTCCTGTCATAACTCAATGATTACCACTATACTTATGAAGATGAATTATGATAATAAAGATTTAATAGACTCAGGAATAAACTGGATAATAAAATATCAAAATACTAATAGGGGAGAAAATTGTAAATGGACAGGAAAAAACCTACATACAAAATACGGTGGTTGCATGAAGAAAACACCTTGTTTCTATGGTATAGTAAAATCCATGATTACACTTACTGAGTATAAAAAGAGATTCGATGTATCAAAAGGAATTAAAAATAAATCAAGTCAAGGATTGGAATACATACTTAATCATGAAGTGTATAAAAAGCATTCTACAGGAGAGCCAATAGAATCATCAATTATAAACAATTTTTATCCATATACATATAGAACAAATATTATTGAAATTTTATCTTTACTTAAAGCAAACGACTTACTTGGAGATGAAAGGTGTAATGACGCTATAGAAGTTTTAAGGCAGAAACGAAGAGATGATGGATTTTGGCAGGCTGATACATCTTATATGAAAACAGCTTGGGTAGATTTTGATAAACCAAAAGAACCTGGTCAGTGGATTAGTTATGTTATTAACAATATTATAAATGAATAATATTAATATGCTAGTATAGATGGGAGCAATATAGTTATGAAACTAGAGCGATTAGTAAGAGGAGATACAATTGCATTTTATTCTCCATCTAGTCCAGCCACAGTTACTTGGGTTACTATTAATGAAGGTAAGAATTATAGGTGGTAATTTAAATACCATGAACTGGTATATGGCAAAGTGAATATATGCCTGAAATAAAAGAAGTAGAACCTATAGGTTCTACTATTGAATTAGATGCATCAAATAAAAAGGTTATTATTTTAAATAATTGGATTGAATAGAATCTTAGACAGATAGTATTTTTTATATTAACGGGAGGTAAGAAAAGTATGGGAATTATTTATAATGACAGGAAAAAAGATTTACCATCTGAACAATTACATAGATTATTTATGTCTGTAGATTGGTCAGATGGTTCAGAAACCTCACATATGATAAAGAAATACAATATTCCGTTTATTAATTCCACTTTTGTAATCTCGGCATGGGAAAATGAATGTTTGGTTGGGGCAGTGCGGGTATTGAGTGATAAAATGTTTAGATCTATAATTTATGATTTACTTGTTTTACCGGAATTTCAAAATAAGGGAATTGGCAAAGAATTAGTAAAACGCTGCATTAAGCATTTCCCAAACTCAGAATGGTTAGTTCAAACAACAGAAGAAATATCAACTTATTACGAAAAAAATGGCTTTAAGGTTAATAATGATGTGTTTTTATCCATACCATGTAAATTATTTTCACACACCTAATAAGCATTATGTGTAGTTGAACTAATGCATCATGGTAGCATCTGAGACACCGAGCGACCAATAGTATTTAACAATGCGTCTGCACAAGTAACTCGAGGGTCATTTTCATAAGGTATTATCGTTGTTAAGATCAATATCAAAAGGAGGAATCATGAAAGTAATTAATTTAAAACCTTATCATAATCAAGATATTAATGACATTGAGAGGATACCAATTGATGCTTTTGGAGAGAGCAAACCAGGAAAATGGAAGGAAGATATAAATAAATCATTAGGGAAAGACAGAATAAGTTTAGCAGTAATTAATGAAGGAAATACTATTGCTTGGATTGGTGGAATTAAAAAATATAGTGGAAATGTGTGGGAATTGCATCCTTTAGTTATACATAAAAAGTTCCGGCAAAATGGTTTAAGTACCAGCTTAGTAACTGCATTTGAAGAAAAAGTGAGAGAAAAAGGTGGAGTAACAATATGGCTAGGTAGTGATGATGAAGATGATAGTACATCATTATCTAATGTGGATCTTTATGATAATTTATATAACAAATTAAAAAACATAGAAAATAAGAATCACCATCCATATGAATTTTATCAAAAATTAGGCTATAAAGTAGTTGGTGTTTTACCTGATGCAAATGGAATTGGTAAACCAGATATTTTTTTAGCAAAAAGGGTTGGACAATAGTCATATTACATAAGTTGGGATTTAAGATTACGCTATACTCCATCCAATTTTCTTCAGGGTGGTCGTCGAATGATGCAGATATTAAGTACTTTGTAAAAAATGAAACATTACAAAACTTCCTTGGATATATGACTATGATTGAGCCTATAAAAATAATGGTTTCTAAAAAGGATGCAGAAGAAGCTATCGAAATATTGAAAAATTTAAGATGATGATAATCTTAAAATATGAGCCCAATCCAAGTCAAACTAAGACTCATGAACTTCGCCAATACGGAGACGTTATAAATTAACAAGTATAATAATAAAGAGTATCTCAAATAAAAATGACCTAGGTAATAATAAGGTTTAATAAACAAGGGGAAAATTATATGTCTTTAGTTTGGTAACCAGATGATGTTATAGAAGTGATAAAAAATCTTGAGAAAGAAGAAATATGAAGAAGAAGCTTTAATAATAATTGAGAAATCATTGGAGCAATCTGTGTATAATTTATCATATGCTTAACTGGTTAAAAAATTGAAAGGAGAGATTGAAAGTTGAATTCTAGTATTAAGATTTTTATAATATTAATAATTTCAATTTTGAGTGTAGGAATTATCGAAGCAATTGAATTAAAAGATATACCTAATGATTTTAACTATTTGTTGGCAGAAGATGGTAAGAAAATATATTACCAATCTTTTATTCCTAATAATAATATTGAGGGAATATTAATTGTATTTCAAGGATTAGGTGGAGGAGGCAGGAATGATTTTCAATATTTTTCAAAAAAATTATCTTCTGAAAATTTGGCAGTGAATATTGTACATCAAAGAGGCACGGGTTATTCGGAAGGTAAAAGAGGCGATATTGAAGATTTTGAAATTATTATAAATGATAGTAAGTCTCTAATAAGAAAAATAACAAATAAATATCCAGATAAACCAATATTTTTATAGGACATAGTCTTGGTGGTCCTATTATTATTAGATTAGCTTCTAATCTAAATGAACAGTTATCCGGTGTTATATTGCTTAATCCAATGTGTCGATTAGAAGAAGAATCAATATCAATCTGGACTAAACTAAAATATATTATTAATTTTATTTTCAACTCTTCTGAAATAACAAATAAATCTGTTACAGCTGATGATATAAAACACCCATTAGATAAAAAGGAAGTAGAGAAAAAGGAAAATGACCCATTAGTAGTTCGAAAACATAGTATGCGTTATATGTTTGAAGCTAAAAAAATTATAGATGATAGTATTGAAAATGCAAAACATGCAACAATCCCTTTATTTTTAATTTATGGGGAAAAAGATGAGTTTGTTGATCATTCTGGTAGTGAAGAAGTTTACCGTAATTGGAGTAACACATATAAAACAAAATTTATTATAGAAGATGGTGGGCATGGAGCTCATACTTCTGAAGTAGTCTGGAAAAAAGTATTGACATGGTTAAAAAACAGGAGTGGTATTTTATGAAAAAAAATCAATACTTAATAAGTATACTCGTGTTAGTATCGATAGCATTATTTTTAAGTCAACTTTCTTCAAACACTGGTAATAATATTAAAGAAGTAAGTTTATGGACTGAAACTGATTTAGGAGAAAATAATCTTCAAATCTATGATAGTGAAGATTTTAAGTTTCTATATCCAACTAATGCTACCTTAGATTTAAGTGAAGATAATATAATTTATATTAATGGTCCAGGAGATGTTCCTAATAATAGTATTAATTCTTATACCTTCTATATAGAAATATATGATAATCCTGAAAACTTATCAGCAGAACAATGGGCAACAGAAAGAAATATAAAAAAATGGCAAGGAGCTATTGAAAATGAAGACCCTATAGGAGGAATTCCGGTTTACGAGGGTAAAATGGTAAAAAATAGAATAAGTAATGTAAAACTATCTGGTGAAGAAGGATTTAAAATTAATTATTATGCTTTTGATAGCTCTAGAATAGCATATTATATTTCTAAAAATGGAAAGATATATGAATTAAGTTACCAAGACTACCCAGTAGGAAACTCTCCGACTGCACCATATAATAATGATGTTTACAGTTTTATATTAAATTCATTTATTTTTAAATAATGCAAGATATAAACGTTATATAGTGATACCCTAAATTTAGTTAAATCATTAGTAGCAGATTTTGGAGTTTGAATTAATTCATTGGATTTAGTTATAGTCAGAACAGAAATAGACATCTTAGATATGGACAGAACAGATATAGAACATAAAATATCACTGTACCATTATATATAAAGTAAAATTGTCACTATTTGCTATTTAAACCCCTTTGTTATATATTATAAATATGGAAATAAGTGTATCAATTATAATTAAATGATTAAGTGTGGAGGAGTTAAAATTGCAATTAAGCTTAACAGATATAGTAGATTGGCTATATAAAAATATCTTTACAACTCAATACATATTACAAACAATTATTCTATTGTTTATTGGTATTATTTCATATTTTATATCTGGTTCTTTTCAGAAGAACGGATTAAAAGATAAAATAAGTAAATTAGTTGGATATATTAAGTTTATTTCAAAAGAGAATTTAAATAGAGAGTTAGTAAATTCAATTTGGCCGATAATAGGAGCAGCACTAATATGGCTATATGTTTTATTAGCCATTAATCTTAAGTTTCCCTATCAATTTTTAATGGCAGTTGGTCATTTATTAAATGCCTGGGTTGTAATTAAGATTATTTCGTCCTTTATACAAAGTGATTTTATGTCACGTTTTATAGCCTTCTTTGTTTGGATAATAACTGCTTTAAAGATTATAGGGGTTTATAATGAGTTAGTAAGTTATCTTAATGAAATTGTATTTAGCAGTGGTGATTATACAATTTCAGTATTAACTATAATAAATGGTATAATTATAATTTCAATATTAATATATATTGCAGACAAATTAAGCGATATATTTGAGCTTAGAATTAATAAATTAGAAAGTTTGACTCCTGCAGCAAAAATATTAATTAGAAAATTCGTTCGTATCTTGCTGATGATAATCGCTGGTCTTATTGGATTGAGCAGTTTAGGGATTGATCTAACTGCATTTGCTTTTTTAGGTGGTACAATTGGTGTAGGTTTAGGTTTTGGGCTACAAAAGGTTGTTTCTAATTTTGTCAGTGGTGTTATTATATTAATGGATAGATCGGTTAAGCCAGGAGATGTTATTGAGATAAATGATAATTATGGTTATATCAATTCTCTTGGTACTAGATTCGTTTCATTAATAACTCGAGGTGGAAAGGAATATTTGATACCAAATGAAGATTTTATTACACAAACAGTAATCAACTGGTCATATAGTGATCGGCTTGTAAGAATTGATGTTACAATTGGTATTTCTTATAACTCTGATTTGAGGGAGGTTATTACTTTATTAGAGGATTCTATAAAAGACATTGAAAGAATTAATAAAGATCCTGAACCAAGGTGTATTGTAGATGAATTTGGAGAGAGTTCAATTAATCTTATTTTTCGTTTTTGGATTTCAGACCCTGACCAGGGTATTGCTAATATAAAGAGTGATGTATTGTTAAAGATATGGGATGTATTTAAAGAAAATAATATAGAGATTCCATATCCACAGAGGGATTTACATATTAGAACTGATGCCGAAGAAAACATTGATATATATGGAGAAAAGAATAATAGTTCAGAAAATTAGTGAAGACATTAAGTAATAGATTAATCATACAATTAAGTATAAAATCAAGTAAATTATTAAGTATTAAAATTAAGTGAATGATTCAGCAAATAATTAATCGAATAACTCTATTAATTAATATACTTAGGAGAGGAGACAGTATATATGAAACTGACTTTAGATGAGTTAAAGCAAAAATGTGACCCAGAATTATTTGATTTCAACACTACTGAGGAGATTGATCCTTTTGAAGAAGGTATTATTGGTCAACAGAGAGCTGTAGATGCTGTTGAACTGGGATTAAGGGTAAAACAGGGTGGTTATAACATATTCATATCAGGCATTACTGGTACGGGAAAAACTACCTATGCAAAAACTATTGCTAAGCAAAAAGCAAAAGATATGGGGATTCCATCTGACCTTTGTTATGTATATAACTTTAAAGAAAATTCTAAACCTAATGTTCTTGTTCTTCCTACTGGCACTGGTGAAATGCTCTGTAATGATATGGAGAATCTAATTGAGGAGTTGCGGGAAGAGATACCAAAGGCCTTTGAAAGTGATGAACATGAAAAGAAAAGAAGTAATATTCTAAGTGATTTTCAGGATGAATCTAATAAACTTATAGGAAAACTGGAAAAAGAAATCGAAGAAGATAACTTTATACTTCAACACTCTGGACAGGAAACTATGCCCACACCTGTTCCAATAAATGAAGATGGTAAAGCAATAAAGAAAGAGGAATTTAATGATTTACCAGAAGAAAAGAAAAAAGCCATTATGGATAAAAATCTGGAAATACAGAAGAAAATAGAACAATTGAGGCGAGTTATTAGAAATATACGATTAGAAACACAGACTCAATTAGAAGAACTAGATAAAGAGTTTGGACTATCAATTCTGAAACCAATATTTGAAAACCTTAAAGATAAATATAAGTGTTGTAATGAAGTTATAGATTATCTTGAGGATTTAAAAGAGGATATTATTGAAAATCTAGATAAGTTTAATGATAAAAAAGAAGATAATAAATTTCTTATGGCTTTTCCACAGGGAAATGATGAATCATTTTATAACAGATATAAAGTAAATTTACTTGTCAATAACAAGGAAACTAAGGGAGCACCGGTGATTGTCGAGTCAAATCCAACATATTATAACTTGTTTGGTAAAATTGAAGGGAAAAGTCAATTTGGGACTATTACTACTGATTTTTCTATGATTAAGAGTGGAGCTATCCATAGGGCGAATGGTGGTTTTCTAATAATTAA
>JADQBV010000066.1 GCA_016278415.1 Halanaerobiales bacterium | reverse complement strand
ACATCTATTCTATCAATTATTTCATGACAATTCATTAGATCATGTAAATCATCAGCAAGTAAATATTGTATTTGTGTTTTTAAATGTTTCAGCTTTTTTTCAGCTATATGCAATTCACTATCATTCATCTCATAATAACGACTAACACCACCAGCATATTCATCCATTATTTTCTGTAATCTCTCTTCCATCTCATCAGCCCTGACTCCGTCCTGACGACTCATAGGTGCAAATACCCGCACTAACTCTTCTTGTATATTAAATTCATTTATACCTTCTATATCTACAAAAGATTCCTCTTGCTTACTTATATAGTCAACAGCACTTTCAGCAGCTATTGCTCCTTCTGCCCAACACCCACTGACAAATTTATATGGTGCACCTCCAGCAACGTCACCTGCAGCATATAAGCCCTTGATAGTTGTTTCCCTATTTATATCTATCCAATAACCTGATTGTGTATGACCACCTACTACATATGGCTCTGTTCCCTGAATTTCGATAGCTTCTTTTGCTGGATTAAAATCATTAGCTGCCCATGATAATACTAATTCAGGATACATATTCAGGTAGCTTTTTTTAAGTTCTGTTATATCTTCTACACTTAAATGAGTAGTATCCATAAATACAGGACCACGACCTTCTTTTACTTCCTGAGTTGGACCATATACCCTTAATGGAGTAGGTGCACCTTCTGCTCCCATATGTCCATATTTGTTGGCCATAAAACGCTCACCTTTTGAATTAACCTGTTTTGCGCCAAAACCTAAAGCCAATGTACCAGTAGGGGCTATTACATCCTTTGTTCTTAGAGCAATAAACCTCATTTCAAAGGAGGTCATCTCTGCTCCTGCTCTTATTCCCATGGCATAACCCGCACCTGTATTAAATGGAGAGTACCACATTTTATGATGTGATGATCCTTCATTATTTGGACGATAAATACCAGCTGCACCACCAGTAGCAATTAATACAGCTTTAGCATTTACCACATAAAAAACACTATCCCTTACCCCAAAACCAACTGCCCCTTTAACTACACCATCTTCTACTATTAAATTAGTGACTGCTACCCTGTTCAATACCTGTGCACCTGATTCAATAGCCTTATTTGCTATAATTGGTTTTAACTTTTCACCATTAATTTTTATATTCCATCTTCCCCTTGCAGCATAGTTACCATCTTCGTCTTTTTCAATAGGAAGACCCCATGACTCAACCTCTTCGACCACTTCATTCAATCTTTCACCCATAGAAAGAACCAGGTCTTCTCTTATTAGACCCATAGCATCAGCTCGAACATACTTAACAAAACTTTCTGGTGTTTCTCCAGGATTTATGTAAGCGTTAATTGCATTCATTCCTGCTGCCAGACAACCGCTTCTTTCTATATGTGCCTTCTCCAGTATTAAAACATCCAGATCAGGATCTTTCTGTTTTGCTTTCACAGCCGCCAGACAACCAGCAGTACCCCCTCCAATTATCAAAAGATCTGTTTTTAATACTTCAACATTGACCTCATCCATATACTCAATATCCCCCCAAAACAAATTTTAGTCTTATTTTCACTTTAATATTTTGACCTTAATATATTATGAGTAGTCTATCTACTTTGTGCAGATAGATCAATAGACTAAATATTAGAAATACTTATCAATAAAAATGAAAAAACAGCCATATAATAGCATGACTGTCACAATTATTTATTTTACGTTATATTTATACTATAATGCAATTTATTCATCCATCTCTTTAATCTGATAGGCTAGTGTCATCAGGCTTTCACTAATGTGTACATTTTCCACTAAGACATTCTCCAAATTTAAACTAACAGGCGCAAAATTCCATAAGCCTTTGATATTACACTCTTCAAATATTTTTACAATTTCATAAGTATCCTCAGCCGGTATTGCAAGGATACCTATATCAATGGCATGAGATTCTAGATATTCTCTCAAAGAATCTATGCTTAATACTATACAGCCGGCTATTTTCGTACCAACTTTTGCAGGATCATTATCAAAAATTGCAGTTATTATAAAACCACGTTTACTGAAATTGGGATAATTAATAATGGCACCACCTAAATTACCCGCTCCAACCAAAACCATATGCAATTTGTTATTTACTCCTAATATTTCACCTATAGCCTTTGCTAAGTCATTGACACGATAGCCATAACCACGTTGACCAAAAGTACCAAAATGACTTAAATCCTGTCTAATCTGAGAAGCAGTAACACCTAGCTTTTCTGCCAATTGTTTCGAAGAAATATGCTCGACATCCCTGTCTATTAATTTATTTAGATATCTATGATATATTGGTAGTCTTTTAATTACGCTAATTGGAATAGCCTTTTCAGTTTTTTTAATCTTTTTATAACCCATCTCAATCTACTCCTTAAACCTTATTTTTACTATTATCAATACTCATCTTTTTTAATATACCTCGTGCTTTTGAAGGTTTAACTAATATCCCTGGACCACCTATACACCCATCACCACATCCCATACCCTCTACAAAATTATACTGAGATTTACCTTTAGTGATTAATTCTAATAGTCGTTTACATTCTGATATTCCTGAGACAGATGTGCTAGAAACTTGAGCATTAGATTTTTTCTTCTTGAGATTATTAATAACTGCCTGACCAACTCCTCCATTTTGGCAGAAATTAACGGCATCAAGACTTGCTTGATACATATTTTCTGACATAGAAACTAACTGTTTTTCTTTATCAATAATGACCATATTTTCCTCTTGGGCTATTTTTGCTAAATTAATATCAGCAGCAACAAACATAGCTATTAATTCTTCAAATGTCATTACAGCAGTTATTAAGTCTCCACCTTCTCTTAATGCCTCACCTTTTTTCGCTAGACAGGGACCTATAAATATACATTCGACTGTATCATCTATATCCAAGACAGTCTTAGCCGTTTCTAGCATTGGTGAATCCGTAGATGATATATTTTTATATAATTCAGGATAATGTATCTTAATAAGACTTTTAAAAGAAGGACAACAGGAATTAAATAATGTTTCTTTCTCATTGATTTTTATATTAAGTTTTTCCATTAGTTCCTGGCTTTCCTCTTCAATAACAGTATCAGCACCATTAGCTACCATGACAACATCATAAAAACCCATCTTTTTTAGACCCTTAACTAATGTTTCCCAATCAACACCATTACCAAATTGACCGATATATGAAGGTGCAAGCATAGCAACTACTTTCTTTTCTGAGTTTTTCAAAGAGTTTATGACTTTTACCATTTCTGAGCGAGAGGATATAGCGCCAAATGGACAAGCTACAATGCATGAACCACATTCTACACAAGCCTCAGTATCTATCTTTGCTGTTGCCTTATCCCCGGGAACTATAGCACCTACTGCACAAGCACGATTACATGGTCTATCTATTTCAATTATCGCACCATAGGAACATGCCTTCACACATAAACCACATTCAATACATTTATCTTTCATTATATATGCCCGATTATTAACTATAGTTATTGCCTCTTTTGGACAGCTGTTTACACAACTATGAGCTACACAATTACGGCAAGCATTTGTTACAACTATTTTTTCGATAGAACACTGGTCACAGGCTTCTTCAATTATGGAAATAATATTATCCTCTTTTTTGTTATCGGGTGAAGGAGAGGTCATTGATAATTCGGCTATTTTTTCTTCAGCAAATTCTGCTAAACGCTTATCTTTATTAAAGTCACTTAGTCTTACTCCAAGAACAAGCTTAATTCTCTCTTTCAAAATAGCCATTTCTTTATACTTACAACAGCGATAATGGGTTATACCATCATTAACTAATTTCCTGGGAATAGAATCTATTTCCTCGAGTAATTTATCATTAAAAAATAGTTTTGCTATTTCTGTAAGGACCCGTCGTCTTATTTTTATTACTTCTGATACCAACTGAGTCATTATATCCACTCCCTATAGTAATTGTTTTTCCAATACCCGATTTATCTTTTCAGGTGTTGTGTTCTCTATTTCAAGATCTCCAACCCTGACAAGAGGACCTTTACTGCACTTATTCAAACAACTTATATAACTTATATCAATCCGCCTTTTGACATCCTCCGGTAAATTTTCCAGGAAATCTAATATTAAATTACTACCCATTAGATGACAGGATGTACCTACACATATCTCGATTTTTATTATATCCATACATATACCTCCAGTTTTTATCTCAATAGTATTACTAAAACTGTCAATCAGGAGTGGAAATAAGCAAATTTAAAAGACTTCCATCTCAACATCTTTACCTTTATTTCGTAATAGATTAACCATCTTGCCCACAATAGATGGCCTGGGTTTTAACTGTAATGATTGCATTAATTCTTTATGTGCTGGGTTAACTGCTGTCCCCATCAAAATGGTTATCTTATCAGCATTCATTAAAACATCTACCAATCTTGATGCACCATCAGATTCTAATTCTATCCTCCTAGTAAAAAAATCTTCATGATCAATTGTCTGAATCAGTTCATAGGCTTTATTAAGGGTAAGAATACCTTCTGTAACAAGGTCTATTCCTTCAATATACCCAATAGGAGGAACAGAAGGGTCTACATATTCCAGACTAGTTTCTAGTTTTCTGTCTAACACACGAGCAACCATATTACCTGTGGCACCACCACAAATAACCTGTTGGTCCCCATTTGATATAAACCTATCTACCACTTTGTGATCTTTACTATCTTCAGCAGGAGGACCTGTTATAACAACAACTTTCCTTGGCTCACGAGCCTTAATAACGGCACAAGTAGAATCATCTCCAGGTTTACCTTGATAATAAGCTTTAGTGATTCCAATGATATGATCTGCTATAAAATGAGGATTGTTTTGGAGCCAATCATTTTTAAAAATATTTTTTAATAATCTATCTTGACCTAGACCTAATTTAAACAAACCACCAACACCAGCATTAATAATTCCATCACTAATCATTAATAAAGTATCATCTTTCTCCAACTCAAAAAAAGCCTCATAAACCCTTTTGCCAGCTATATGACGCTGGACTTTTCTAATATCAAGGAGCTCATTATCTCTAATTATCATTAATGATGGATTATCATATTCTATTAAGTGACCCATCCCTAAAGCATCTACCTTAAGTATAGACAGTGTTGAATATGCTATGTCTCTCACTCGGCAAATTGGCAAAGTACCAGCTATTGTTTCAAAAACCTGCTCAAGTCCTATATTTTCCTTAAGCAGCCTGGCAGCAATCTTTGTTGATAAGATTGACAAAATGCTAGCTTTAATACCACTACCTAAACCATCTGATAATATAATTGTAGTACTATCTTTTGTATTGATAACCTGGGTTGTATCACCACAGACTTCCTCGCCTTTCTTGCAGATACTTGATATACCAACATCAACTTTCAGCTTCATCTGCACCAGCCTCTTTTCTATTCATAATATCAACTAACTCTAGTAAAGTCACTTTAGTTTCGGCTGTACTCTCTCCTAAGAGACCAGCAATCTCTTGAGCAGCTTTCATTTGTTTATTTATTACTTTCTCCGCCTTTTCTAAAGCATCCATTTTCATTGTATTTATTTCAGACTTCCTTTTCTGCTCTGCGGTTACATCAGTTACCAAACCTATTACAACACCATACTTCTTCAGAGGATATATATTCTCTCGAGTTATTAAATCATACTGCTCATACTTCTTATATTTATCTAAAATCCTCTTTTTCTCATTCCATACTTTCTTATAGTCAGCAGGATCAATAAACTTCTGCAAGTGCTCACCCTTTGCTTTTATATTTTTCCTGTTAAACATCAGATAAGCAGCCGGATTGAATTCTTGAATTATCATTTCTTCATTAACAATAATGATTCCGTTAACAGAACTATCTACAACTGCATGTGATAAAGACTCTGCCTTTTCCCTCATATATGGTACACACATTTCAACCTTTGCTAATCCCCTATATACTGCAATAGCTTTTTCCCGACAGCTATTATAGCCACAGCCACCACAATTAGTTTCATCATCTATACTGTTTTTACCAGTCATTCTAAGAATTTTCCTAATTTCCTTTTCCTCAGGCTTCTTTTCAATCAAATGCTCTACAGGATGAGTTTTTCTCAATTTAATATTATTTATCAAGACATTATACTCTCTATCTGTAATATCTAGATTATCATCATAACTTTTATCTGATTCATTATCTCTGGATACTTTTTCGCTAACTTTATAATTATCAAGAAAACTGGATATTCTCTTCTTTCTTGCTGTAATACCCAGACAATTACCCATAGCTGGGCCACCTACACAGCCTCCTCTACAGGCCAACAATTCTATAAATGAAGGTTTAATCAAGCCATTTTGTAGATCATCTAAAACCCCCTGAACGGCATCAAGACCAGATACACTAACTATGTCTGATAATATTGAATCCTCTAAACCAGCAGTTGACAAGATACCCCTTTCAAGGGGATATTTTCTGGCTTTATAGGAAACAGAATCTGGATAAGAGTCATTTAATATATTTGGATTACAGTCTGTAGTACTAATATAATTAATAATCTCTTCAAAATCCAGCACAAGATCTATTGAATTATCTTGATATATTAAACTTGCCTCTTTCTTTTTAGCAAAACAGGGACCTATGAATACAATTTTCCAGTCATCCCCCAACTTTTGTCGAATAAGTTCTCCATGAATCAACATAGGTGACTTTATTGATGCAATAAGTTCAAGCAACCCAGGGTATTCCTTTGTAATCAGACTGATAATAGTAGGACAACAACTTGAAATTATTGATTCTTTACTTCTAAGGCTTTTGTGCTGCAACTTATAATATTCCTTACTAACAAATTCAGCAGCAATTGCTGTTTCTTCAATTATTTCTACTCCCAATTTTCGCAAAGCAGCCAATAGTTTCCATGATGTAAGATATTCTGTAGCCCCTAAATATGAAGGGGCTATACTAACTGCGATCTTTTCTTTTGTTTTTAGGTACTTATCAAATATATCTATATTCGAAGAGCTAGTTTTGGCTTGTTGTGGACATATTGAAACACATTTACCACATAAAATGCATTTTTCTTCTACTACTTTAGCCTGGTCTTCGTTAATCCCTATAGCCTTTACAGGACAGTGTCTAATACATTTATAGCAGTCTCTACATTTAGCTTCACTGGTGATAATCGTAGTCACAATTAAGCCTCCTCATTCAATTTCTCTTTTAAAATATTTAGAATATTATCTCTGGTGACATTTTCAAGAACATCATCATTGAACTTAACAACAACACCCTCAGTACAACGATTTTGACAAAAACAGGCCTGCAAGTCTAATTTTAATGACATATCTTCTCTACTAATAAATGATTTTAATTTATTGATGATATCCCGAGATCCCTTAACATGACAACCACTACCTATACATACTGTTATTTTAATAAATTCCACCCCTTTATAAAAGAATACATGCAGGTATCTTATAAGTACTTAGCCCGTAATTTTGTTTGTTATAAAAAATATAAAGAAAAGTTGCTAGAAATTCTTTACTTGTTAAATTTTTAACTATACAATCTAAAAAAATATTATGTCTTTATGTTATATATTTCACAAGTATTATAACATCAGTCCTTCTCTACTGTCAAGAAAGTATTAATATTTTACAACAAAACAATGGTATAGTAAATATAAGTTTTATTTTTTGATTCTACTGCAAAAAATTATATTGAGCAATTTACAATGTAAAAATCTAACTATAACTGTATCTCTTCTATGGGAATTAATTTAAAATTAATATTATACTCACTTTTAAGATTTCTTTGAATCTCATTTTTAATAGTTTTTAATAACTCTTTATTTAAGTCCTCCTCGGCAAATAAGTATACTTCAATTAAATTTCCATTGATGTCAATATCGTCAATCCGATATTTCCAATCAGCAAGTAAATAATTATTTATAATACCCCGTATTTTTTCTTCTGGTTTTTCTGTGTAAAATTGATAAACAGTTAATATACCCAGGGGTACACTAATTAAAAGAACTGCCACTACTATAAATGCTATGCTTTTCTTTATAATCTTATTAGCTTTATGTTTATACCATATCTGTGGTTTCAGTCCTTTAAAATAGAATATAACCACATTGGCTAATAATAAGGATAAATAGTTACCAAGTAAAAGGAGCCCTGCCCCTAGAATCATACTGTTATTACCGAAAGATATGCCGATACCAATTGTACTCATTACTGGAATCAATGATGCCGCCACCATTACCCCTACAAGACCAGATTCTAATTGACCTTTTACTAAAGTATAAGCACCAGCTGCACCTGCTGCCATTGCGATAATAAGATCAGCTATTGTAGGATACATCCTTACTCGTAATGAGTTTGTAATACCAACATTAGGAATAAAAAGCCCAAATAGTGCACCAATTACTATAGCTGTAACAACAGCAATTATTTCAGCATTCATACCCTTTTTAATAAGCTTGATATCACCTAAGACAATCCCAATAGTAATCGCCAAAATAGGTCCAAGGACTGGGGCAATTACCATAGCACCAACTATTACTGCAACATTATCAAGCATTAGACCGAGGCTTGATATAACTGCTGAAAAAACAACTAACAAAAAATACTGCAATGAAAGTTCTGATTTATCATGAGCAAATGTGATCAAAGACTCTCTACTAGCTTGAAATTCTGCCTTCTTTATTTTTTCCTGATTTCTAGGAATAACAGTATCTGGTGTGAAAATAACCAAACTACGCTCTCGATCATTTTCAAAATCAAATTTACTTGTTAAATTATCAAGCAATACATCTGTATCGCCATAAAGCAGATTGATTATTAAAAGATCCCCACTTTCTGATTTAATTAATTTGTAATCTTCTATATCTACTCCAAGAGTCGAGAGTAATTCAACTGCCTGATTTCCTTCTCCAGAACGGAAGGTAGCATGAACTATTTGCAAAAAAATCCCCCCTTTGTTTATTGTAGTTTTAAGCAAAGGAAGGGAATTTATGCGATTCTTATTAAAATTTCCATAATACATAAAGCTATGATATAATTAACTAAATTATTAGAAACTTTATAACTATAAAATACAGAAACCGACAAATAACTTACTGACCGATTCAGACAATACAAAGGTAGACTTAATCTAAAATAGTTGTAATCTTTATGAGAGTTTAGAAGATAAAAAGGAAAGGAGAATTTATATGTTGACATTAAAAATGGTTAAAGAAAACCAAGATTTAAAATATATGATAAAACAAGCCAATGAGTATTTATCAGCACGGGGCTATACAGAACATGGTTTCCGACATGTTAACTATGTTTCAGAACTTACCGGATATGTTTTAGAAGAATTAAAATTTGACAAACATACTGTTGAATTAGGTCGTATCGCTGGATACTTACATGATGTAGGTAATATGTTTAACCGTAAACACCATGGTGTTTCCAGTGCTAATATAGTATATACTGAACTTAGGAGAATGGAAATACCAATAGAAGATATCTGCAAGGTAACAACTGCTATTGCCAATCATGAAGAAGATATTGGTTATCCGGTTAATCCTATTACATCTGCTTTGATACTGGCTGACAAAAGTGATGCACATCGTACGAGGGCTAATAAAGAAAACGCAAGTCAGATTCATGATAGGGTAAATCTAGCTATACAGGATTCTTCACTGGAAGTAGATGTTAAAAATAAAAAAATAACCCTTCATATAGATTATGATTCTACCATATCACAGGTTATGGATTATTTCGAAATATATCTATATAGAATGGAAATGTGTAAACAGGCAGCCTACAACCTTGGCTGTAGATTTCATCTGATGATAAATAACCTTGAACTACTAGGTAATGTTGATAGTGATTTTTATAATGAAAATACTAACTTAAAAGAATTAGGCTAAATACCTGAATTCTAATCTATAGAGGGAGCGTTTTCAGCTCCCTCATTTTCACCTATAACAGTCTTAAGGGTATCAATTACTTTCTCATATGTAATAGGTTTTATTATATAATGTTTTGCACCATTTTCCAAGGCTTCAAATATTTTAGTTCTTTGATTAAAAGCACTTATAATTACTATTCTGGCATAGGGATCCCTCTCAATAATTCTAGTAATCGCTTCTAAACCACCCATTTTAGGCATATTCAAATCCATTGTTACAATATCTGGTTTATGTTTAAAATATTCCATAACAGCTTGACTACCATTATCTGCTTCTGAAACAACTTCATAATCTGACTTCTCTAGTAATCGCTTAAGATTATTTCTCATTACAAAGGAATCATCTACTATCATTACTTTACACATCTTTATGCCCCCTACTTTACTACTTATTTTTCAGATAATAATAAGGCTAATTTTAAATTTCCGATATCAGAATTAATATCATACTGCCATTTGTACTTACCTCTGTTATCCAATTGACCAATATCCGATATAACCATTGGTGTATCCATAATTGCGTCATCACTATTTTTAAATATTATCTTAATAATATTACCTACAACTACATTTAGCATCTCTGACAATGCATCCTCAATATACCTGTCTACCTTCTCAGTTATCTCCCCTATATAAACATTATATAGTATTTTTAGAGCCATTTTAGTATCAGCACTTAAAACAAATAAGTATTCCCTTTCTTCAATTACTCTGAGTGTTATTGTATGTTTATTTAGATTTATTATATCAACCAATTTAATCTTGCTATATTGGCAATCTTGTAAAGATATATGAAGGTCATTTTTTAGACAGACTGTTACTTTTTCAACAAAATAATCAATGATAGTTTTAGCTGGAGTTTCTTTTATATAGTTAATATCTTTATAAGGAAGTAGAAATTTAAACTTAGTACCTAGATTCTTTTTAGTAGTTACTTCTATAGTTCCGCCAAGCTTGTCTATCTCATTTTTTACTGCTGATAGTCCCAGCCCCCTACCTGATAGGTCACCAATTTTATTACAAGTTGAAAACTGTTCTTTAAAAATCAATT
>JADQBV010000123.1 GCA_016278415.1 Halanaerobiales bacterium | reverse complement strand
ATGCAACACTTTAAGTACTACCAACATTATTTCACCCCCAGTAATATTACCTTTAACTTCAACTATAGATCCTTGCCCCCACTTATCTATGAGGATCAATTCCATTTAATTACGTTAATTATTAATGCATATATCTTATTTTAACATATAATGAGAGAAAAAACAAGCATATTTAAGAAAGTCGATTTCTTAAATAGCATACTAATAGAGATAAATAAAAATCGTTTTCTTTATTATTTTTTTATGATTTCTGGTGCATAACATATAGAGATCTATATAGATCAGTAAAAACTTACAATGATTTGTCTAATAAAAACAAACTCTAATTAAAATGATATCTTCTCTTGGCCAATCCATATATTGCTATAGCCATTTTTTCTCCCAGTTTATTTTTAAAACTTGCAGCAAATAATGGGGAATGATATCTAATTTATCAACACTGCAATTTTATCTGTTGCTTTACCCGAATCCTCTGCTAAAGCCCTTATTTCTTGAGCAACAACAGTGAGAGCCCGCTTCACTAGCCATAGCAAGCAAACATTTAAATACAAACTACTAGGTAAACTAGTCTTATAACTTTCTATCAAGCCAGATGAATTTTCCTTTCTTCATTATCCATAGAGAATTTTCCTGTATCAAGCTTATTTAAGTCATTTCTTATATTTAACATCTTTTTATCTAGTTTCTCAATCATCTCTGCACATTCTTTCAGTTCTTTTGAAATATATTTAGGGGCATTTCCCTGATGTTTATAGTAAATCTTATGTTCCAAGCTGGCCCAGAAGTCCATGGCTATTGTCCTGATCTGGATTTCAACTTTAATATTTTCTACCTTATCTGTTAGAAATACTGGAATCTCGATTAACATATGGAGACTCCTGTATCCATTTTCTTTAGGATTTCTAATATAATCCTTAACCCTTAATACATTAATATCATTCTGACCCTCTATGATTTCATAGAGTTTGTAGATATCAGTATTAAAGGAACAGATAATTCTAATGCCAGCAATGTCATTAATATGTTTTCTGGCATTTTCGATTGTAACATCAATCCCTTTTCTCTCTAGTTTCTCTACAATATTTTCTGGTTTCTTTACCCTATCTTTTAAATGTTCTATTGGATTATAGTTATGAATGTAAATGAATTCTTGATTTAAGATACGTAGTTTAGTGTTTATTTCTTCTATTGCAAATTTATGAAGAAGCAATATATTAGTCCACTCTTTATATTGGCTTGATTCTATAGATAAATCCATTTTTATTCTCCTTTATGTTCAAATATTTATATACTGTAATCATTTATTTTTTTATATTACTGGAAACACTTATAAATTTATTCCTACATTCCCAACTACAAAAATAGTGTCTCTTATCATTATTATCCACTACTATATATGCTTTTTCTTTCTGAACATGTATACCACATAATTCATCTTTGACCATCTCAAGAACAGGTTTACTCTCCGTTTTTATATCCTGTCCAGCATCTTGATTACTACTTCCATATTCATTCTGCTTGGTAACATTATCATTTTTCTTTAGACCATTCTTTTTTAATACAACTCTTAAAACATTGTTAATCACTCTAAAACACATCATTAGAAAGAAAAATCTAAAAATAAACATTATTATTCCCATAGTAATCTCCTCCGAATTATTTATAGATTAATATTATTTGATAACAATATTGTTTTAATATCAAAGTATTGGGCTAAAAAAATTATAAATTCTGGTCTAATTTAATAAAAATCTTTTTTAACATATTTATTTCCTGTTCATTAAAACAGCTCATCATATTTTTAGTGTATTCCAGTGCTAACTTTACCAATTCATCGTAGAATTTTTTACCATCAGGACTCAAATTTATAATAACCTGTCTACGATCCTCTTCACTGACACTTCTTTTTACATAATTCTTTTTTATAAGTCTATCAATTGCATTAGTAGAAGTACTTAATGCTACCGCCATATCTTCTGCTATATTGCTCATGGTCATATCCTGATTGTTACCAATTACCATCAGAGTCTGTATATCATTTCTACTAATATTTTCTAACTGAATGCATATGTCGCTGTTTTTAATACTTTCAATTATTTTTTTATCCATTTTAAGTGCAACCCTCTGCATCAAATTTACATCTTCTTTATTGATCATATATTCACCTCTTTAAATTACTACGATAATATAACTATTATATTTTAATATTATCTTATAACCATATTATTGTCAAGTTTAATCTCTATTAAATTAGTCATAGTAAATCCAGCCTGCATAGATACAAATCTACATATTTTTTCATCTCAAATTCCAGGTTTTAACATATGGCGAGAGAAAACAAGCACTGGTTTTCTGTTTTTAAATAGTCCCCTTCACTAGCTTTGCATAAATTAACTTTTTAAAAGTCAAGCGTAACAGTCCCAAAAAATCATAAATTATAAATCTTTTTATCATACCGTTATAGCAATCAAAACTTTACTACACCACATCACTAACCCTATCACCGCACTCAGGACAAAAAGACCAGCTATGACCAATTTCATGCCTACATTTAGAACAAACAATCTTTAACTTTTCTCCACAATATGGGCAGATATTATACTTTTTATATATCTTAGCTGCACATTGTGGACATTTATTGATCTTTTTAGGGTTAAATAGATAATATACAAGTACGGCTACTAGATTAGTTATGAGTGTAAATAAAGCCCATATAAAGGCATGCCTTTTCTTCTTTTTTGCATCTATATAAATAAAAATTGTTATTAATAACCAATAAAATGCCAAGGAAAACAAAAATACTATCTTTGCTTCCTTATAGAAATAATAACTATCTCTTATGGCAACTTTTCCTTTTATTACTTGATGTAGTGACATATCAGGCAAGAGTGTTCTAGCACTTTTAAGCTGTTTAGCTGTAAATGATAGACTAGCCAGTTCTATTCCTTTATATTGCCCTCCACCCATTACCTTTACTATTTCATTCATATAGTTATCACTAAGTTCCATCCCCTCTACTCTCCATGGAATAGACCAAACAATTTTCTTATCATTAGCTTCATCACTTATATCATTTAAAAAAAACAATGCCTTATATGCAGGATTATCTTTTAAAAATTGCTCCATTTCATTATAGAATTCCATTTGAGTATTTTCTTTACTTAGAATCCTTTCAAACCTTAGACTTAAATCTGTTCTGGCAAGTTCCTGATAGTTATCTGAATACAAATAAGCTTTATATATTTGGTATGCACTTAAACCAATTAAACATAATATTATTATAAGTATGCTAATAAATAATTCTTTACTTTTCATTTTCGCCTGACTCCTTCAAAAAATATTTTTTCCCTAGTTATTTATAAACTAGAAAAACAATTGATGAAATAATAACTATTAAAGCAAACATTATTCCTAAGATTATTAAACTACGCCTATTATCCCTGACTAATATCAGCACTCTATCTTTAACATCTACTACCATAGACTCTTCTCCTATATCTTTACTTGCAAAACTATATATTTCTCCGAAATTATCCATCATAGTAGCTTTTCCTGACAGTCTTGGAGTGATATTTAGACTACTTAATAATAGATCTGTATTTCTTAATGACTGTTTGTTTGCAGCACTAGCTACTACAATTACCTTTTCAGGGTTCCAGATTGAATTAATAATTTGAACTATACCTGATTCCTCTCCAACTTCTTCTAGAAAGAAATATTCATTTGTTGACTTAAGTTTAGTGAAGTCTTGATTAAAAGAAATAGGCAGGGTATCATTTATTTGTTTAATAATTGGATTATCTGCTGGACTTCCCAATAATATAATATTTTTATCCTTCATCTCACCTGTCAGACTATGTGCTCTAATAACATGAATATCTCTAATATTATTTGCTAGCCGACCAATATAGGCAAATATATTAGCCATCATATTAATATCATAAATATCAGTTTGATTTGATAAAACCATAATTAGATCCTCTAAAGTACCATCTTTAAAGAATAAATATGGATAGTTTTCAAGAGTTGGAGTTTTCACTTGATTATGTGGCATCTGTAGATAACTTTGATTGCTAATGACTGCCCATGTATTTTCTCCACCTATTTGTTGACCTAGATGAAATTGAACTTCTATGTTAAAACTTTGCTTAGTTAACAGGTCTTCAGGAAATTCACAAATTATATTATCTCCATTCGCCCCTTCTTTACTTAACTTTTTACTGGCAATAGGTATATCATTTACTTTTATAATAATTGAAGATTCCTCAAAATTAATTGTTTGTGAATACCTATATTTTATATTTAAAAAAGCTTTATCTGTTAATTTCCTTCCAGCCGGTAAGATATAATTATATAATGCCTTCAATGGATAGCGCCCGCTCAAATTAACATTGCCATATCCTAATGTCTCAAAAGTGATATTTTTATCTGATAAGCTATTATCATTAAACTGACTTTCAAAATTATTTATAATCTGCTTCGTTCTCTTCATCTGTCCAACAACTTGCTCAGAAAAGAGAATTCTAACTAAATCAATAATTTTTTCTTCTTGACCCCTTAACCATAATATAGTTCTTTCCTTATCCCAGGGAGAAGGAAGTAACTCAATAACATTATTCTCATTCTTCGTTTCTGAAAACACAGCTAATTCTTTAAAGTCTTTATCATTTCCCACAAATACTAGATTATGATTTTTATAATCTTCAAGAGTATTTGATGTAATCACCTTAATATTAAGTTCTTCATATGGTTCCCTTTTACCAATACCTGCGACTAAATAAGCAAGTGAAGTCAGGTGATAATTTGTAAATCTTTCAGGTATTACAAATACACTATTTATAGGATTTTTTTGCCCTATATTTAGAAAAGGATAAGGGTAGTCACTTATAGTTAAATTTTCCTTAAGTTCTATGTAGTTTAATCTAATTGCAGTTGTGTCCTTGATTATAAATAAATCTGTTGTATCAGATTCATCTACTATATATTTTTGATTAATTTTCGTAAGTAGAATTTTAATACTATTAAATCCTTTTACTATCATTTCTTTTGGTAATTCTATCTTCAAACTTTCCTGATCAACTTCTTCTTCATTTAATTTAAAATTATGTACCGGTTTTTCATTTAAATAAACTGTCAGTGAGGATTTTTCCTTAAGCTCAGCTTGATAATAAGTAAAATTTAAATTTAAATAGTTATTACTTTTTGCTTCCCAGTTCTTATTAAAGAAAAAAAAGAGGGTTTGACTAGCAAACATACCTTTTAGCATACTGTCATTCTCTACAGGAAAGATAGTATTTTCCTTAACTAGCTTGTTATTTTCTTCAATTTCAGCATTTTCAACTTCAGTAGCCTCAATCTCTACATTCTCATTTTCCATGACTTCAATATAAGTAAATTCGTCACTGTAGTTTTTATTATTTTCTTCTTCCTTTTCTTTCATCTCTTTTAGAGTTTTCATATCCTGTACTTTATTTAGATCCTCATCTTTCTTTTTTGTATTTTCTACTTCAATATATTCCTTCCAAATTTCTATAATGTAGGAATTGAAATTTAAATCACTTAATCTTTTTTCCATTTTTAATGCTTGATTCCTATTATCATAGCTTCCCACAGTAACTCTATATGGGGAGGTAGCGGATATATTTACTTCAAATCCATAGTACTCAAGGGCTTTTTTCATATTTTCTGCATTACTTAATTTATTGAATAAGCCCACATGGTTAGTATAAAGGACTTCTTGAGCATTAAGATTGTATATATTTAAAAATAAAAATACTAGCAAAAAAGAATATACGGCTTTTGGCTTTAACATTATTAACCCCTTCCTCAATTAAAATCTCTCTGTTTTATACCAATAAACTGATAAATCACCAGATATCCTCTCTCGCAATAAGCTAAAACTAGACTTTAAGACTAACACTATCCATAACTGAGAGTATGTAAAATACATTAAACTCAATAATAGAAGATTTTTATAGTTGTTTTCCCCTTTTTCCAACCCTATTGCAAGCATCATTTCTAGCAAGAAAAGAATAAAAGCCAATATCCAGAGCGCTATATAATAACCACTAAGAGTCACTTTGGCAAAACCAAATAACTGCAAAATTAAAATACTATCTGATACTATTATTGCACTAATAAACAAAAAGTATAGGCTGAAATAATATATTAAATCAAGAATAATTGCCGAATTATAACTGAAAATATTCTTACTGAAGAGTTTACTGATAACTTGTATATTGCCCTTTACCCACCTTGTCCTTTGTTTAAACCATACAGATAATGTCTCTGGTTCCTGTTCCCAAGTTATAGCTAATGGAAAAAATTTTATTTTATTAACCCCTTTATGCTGATAGATACGCATACTTAATTCAGTATCTTCAGTTATAGAGTTTTCATCCCATCCACCTAAAGTATCTAGGATATTTTTTCTAATAATATAATTAGTACCAGGTATAGTTGATATCTTAAAAAGTTTCCATCTCCCTGCTTGTGACAACCATTGAAAACCAAGAGTTTCTAAATTTATAAAGCGGGTCAAAATTGTCTTGTATTTATTCCTTGTTCTAAATTTACCAACAACACAGGCAAGCCCTGAATTTTCTGTAATTGCACTAACAAGGTACTTTAATGCAAGCTTTTCAGGTGTATTATCTGCATCATATACCACAATATAATCTCCCCGTGCCCTCTTTAGCCCTATATTTAGGGCAGCAGATTTACCCCTTCCCCCACCTTTTCTTACATTTACTATTTTAAGGTCTGGATTATTTTCCTGCAGGCTATATAATATTTCACCTGTTCTATCAGTAGATTTATCATTTACTACTATTAGCTCAAAACTTTCCGTGGGGTAGTCCATATTGAGAATTGCTTTAACAGTTTGTTCAATTACTTTTTCTTCATTATGTGCAGGTACAATTATTGAAACAAAAGGGGTTTTATGTAAAACATCAAATTTCCCAGAATATTCATTTACTTCATCTCTATACTGATAACCAGCAAAAGCCAGTACTATATGATATATCAAGATTAACCATATAGAAATTAATGAATATATAAAAAGAATATTTAACATTTATCTTCTTCCTCCTCAAAAAGAGTTCTCTTATATTTAATCTTAAGATGATAGTACTTTTTAACTAATAATATAATTACAATAAACACTGTAATAGATAGGGATAATGTGAATATATTTACAGACTTTTCAATGTAGTTATTTAAGTTAAATTCATTATTATTATTTAGTGGGGGCATATTACTATGAATAATACCTTTATAATTCTTTATTTCATAATCGCCAACTTTTACCCAATTTTCTATATCTCTTAAATCTCCAAATGTATATCCCCTTTCTCTGAGGCCCTCTATAATCTTAGTTAAATAATTTATATCAATAAATGGATGGAAAAAGACTCCTGTTTGAACATCCCTTAGTATAGATAGTTCTTCAGCTTTTATTAATATGTCAGTTATAGAACTATCCTCCTCATTAATAGCAACATAACCTAAAGACTCGGGTATCAATATATTAAAAAAGTCTGTATTTTTACTAATATAAGGGAATGATGATGAATTAAACCTCCTATCTGAAGTTTGAATCTCACCTACAATAGTTGAATAGTATTGTTTAAGCTCTTGATAACCTTGCTGTGCCATTGCATAATGAGGGGAAATAAATGCAAGTGGATATAAATCATTTTCAAGAAAAATAGTTAATCCTTTTACAACCCTGTCTAAAATATATTTTTGATAATCCAGATTTAACGGCTTATCCTTTTTAATATCCCAAAATTCGAATCCTTCACCAGTAGTACTTTGATAATATTGATGTGTATATCCATGTTGTACAATGGTTCCACCCTTCTCTACCATATACTTTAATGAATCAATTATTTTCTTTTCTGAACCTAAGGGATATTCCTGATTACCCTTAGGATCAATATAAACAGGAATAACTACAGCCATAAAAGGTATGTCCTGACTTTTCAAATAATTAGCTATCTTCTTTATATTCCCAGGTGAACGCCTTGAATGAATATCCTCTATTCTGAGATATACTTTTTTTTCACAATGGTGATTTTCAACTAAAATCTCATGTAGGACATCACTAAAAACTAAATATTTTAAATTATAAGTATCCAGTCCTGTCATAAACCAATAATTATTATAATTTATTATCAACGGATATTCATCCATCCCATTACTAACACTTCCATATGTCTTAATTGAACCATTCACAGGTTCAATTAAAATATTTTTCCCAGTAAATCCTGAGATAGTCATGTCTTTATTCTTGTATTTTACTTGTTTGTAATGATATGAACTTCCATGATACTCCAAGGGGATATTTCCCCTCGCTTCAATTAACTCATCAGCATTTTCTCCATACCAAACAATATTTTTATTGGTATATAACAAGTCATTTAATAAATTCTTATTAGCTTCTTTATCTTCCCTTAAAGAAAGGTAAAAAATATAATCATATTGCTCTATCATACCTTTTTTATATTCATCTTCTTTCATCCTAATAACCTTTGTATTAAAATGACCAAGTTGTTGTGATAACAGAAATGAAAAATCAGTTTTTTGATTTGTTTCCTTAGAATTTAATACATTTGGAGAGTCATAGATAATTAATACATCTTTTAAAGGTATATCATTAGAATATATCGGGGTTGATAGAAGAATTGTTAAAACTAATCCTTGCACTAATATTTTAAGAAACATCATATTGCAGCTCATTTTCAACTCTATGCTTAAAATCTTGGGCATTCTCTCCATCTATATATTCTCCTACTCCTATTTGTGTTTCTATTTGTATTCGCTTATTAGATGATGATTTGAGACAAATATTTATTTTTTTAAAGAATTTATTTAGTCTTTTTTTTATATCTTTCAAATCTTCATCGACAGCAGGTATTATTATTGCAAATGACCCCTGGCTAATTCTAGCCTTAAATTCATACTCTTTAGTATTACTTATAATACTATCTCGTATTTCTAAAAGGACTTGTCCCCTTGCTTTATTACCATATATATGAGTTAATTCATTAAAATATTTCATCTTTATTATAGCCATATATAATTTTCCTTGATCATTCTCTGCTCTAGCAATTTCTTCATTTGTTTTCCTATAAAAAGTCCTCAGGTTATATAAATCCGTCTCACTATCAAAACCAAGATATTCCTCATCTATAGCTTTATTTATATTATTATTTAAAAGTGTAATATTAGCAGATAAATATATACTTAATGGAAATATTAGAAACCAGGATAAATATTGTATGTCAGCATGATTATTAAAATCTCTTATATTTATTGAATAAAGTAACCATACACCATAGCATAATAACATTAGAATTCCTATTAATAGGCCTTTAAATAGACCAAGAATTAAAGTAACAATGATCAAAATAATATTAACCGCAAATAGGATATAATGAATTAAATCTAAAGAAGAGTTGTACATATATATAAGTGTGACAATAAGTAAAAAAACCATTAAAATACCTATAAGATTAATATTAATGTTTTGACAATCTTTCATCAGTCATTCCCCTTTACTCTTTTTACATACAATGATAAAGAAATTATTGCCTGTAGGTTGTCAAATGAATACGATCCCCCCCCTGATTTAAACACAAACCCACCATATGTAGGGGAAGTAATATCTAAATCCTGAAATGATAACAATTTATTTATAAGTCTATCTACCAACTCTAGATCATTTTCCTGTAAGGCTAATCTTAAAGCCATAGCATAGCCCGGTATTGACTCATAATCTACTGTTTGATAAGCTGAGTAGTAGTTATATTTTCCAAATATCATATTATTGTTTTCTAACTCACTTTTTATCCATTTAAGTACATTTCTCTGGTTATCACTAAATTTAGCATCATTAAGGGTAGTTAAAAGAAGGTTAATTATATTTACTTCATCATTTTGTTCATAGTCTTTACTACTATAATTATAAGCCTGTCTATAAAAAGGGAAATCCCTGCAAGTTCCCCTCTTTATAATCTTTTCCCCATTATTTTTTATAGCTGTAAAATTACTATTGACTTTTGAAAACAGTTCCAAGGCACTAATATCTATATATGATAACTCAATCCTATTACTCTTTCTTTTTTCATCCCAATTATAGTAATTTGTTAAGTGAAAATTATTTGTATCATATTTATAGATATTTCCTATAATGTCTGCAGCCGTTATAATATGCTCTTTCATTCCCCATAATTCGAAGGCTTTTATTAACTGCTTGACTATTCTTATATCATCTAAGGTAGAAGTAGAATAAATTTTCAGATTTCCATCAACTTGTACATACCAAGGAATAAAACCAGTATCTGTTATCATATATTCTGTTAAATATTTAAACTGCTTTTCAAACAAGGATAAATTCTGTTCAATGATAGCATATGCCATCATTAGTGCTACATTCTCTAATAAAATATCATTACCTTGTATACCAAATTCATATGTCTTATTAGTTATAAAATTAGTATAGATCCCACCAGATGGTAAAGTCATTTTGTCTTGAATAAATTTATAAGCTAAATTCTTTCTATATTCTATCTCTTCTAAAGTATTACTAGCCCGTCCCTTGTCCCTCAAATAAAATATTAATTTGCTTCCTATTATTATGATAAGTAATACTACTACAAAAATGATGATAATTTTTGCTAATTTAGTGTTTAGCACTTTTTAGAACCTTCCTCTTTAATTTTATTAATTCTTAATTTCCTTTAATTTATATGTAAACGAATTATATATTATTACTGCTTGTCTTGCTTTTATGGTTTATTTTATCTCTTAAATGTGAAAAAGACCCGAGAAAGAATTTACCTCTCAAGGGTCTAAGTACTTAATTATATTTAATTCAGCTTTTACTTGGCAAAAAAGCTAGGGCTAACAAATGTGCCAAGCCCATAAGTTATATGTTTTTATTTAATCTTTTCATTAATTTAAATCAATTTTACTTCAAGTTATAAAAAGCATCCTTACCAGCATACTGTGCTGCTTCACCTAGTG
>JADQBV010000289.1 GCA_016278415.1 Halanaerobiales bacterium | reverse complement strand
TTAATTATGGTGTATATAATTATGAAGCAAGGGATGCTGTAGGAACTGCAATTACCAAAATCATTAATGGTGCAGATGTAGACACTGCATTAAGGGAAGCCGAAGAAACTGTTAAGTTTTTAATGTGGTAATCACCAATTAATTTAAGAAGCATAGCTGAGAATATTAGAAAAATCTGAACTTAGTTAGATCAGTATGGTGCTGCAAGATATTATTATATCTGCTAAAGCATATAGATATTTATCTTGCAGCATTTTTTAATTAAAAAATCTGATTGAGATTAGATGATTTCTTGAAACTTAGTACACTTAAAGTGCTTATGAAGGTGATGGAAAGGGAGGGAAGACATTGAGGAATATTATCAAATTAGCAAGTAAGGAAAAGAAACTGAAAAGTATGAATTTAGAGACGAGACACAATATAACTGGATGGACTTTTATTTTACCAGCAACTATTTTAATATTTATATTTTATTTTTACCCAATTATCAGGGCATTAATTTTATCTTTTCAAAATGGGATTGGTGTCAACCTAAGATATGCAGGACTATTTAATTATAGGAGATTGTTAGTAGACGGTTTATTTAAAACTTCACTTACAAATGTATTCATTTATTTAATAATACAGGTTCCTATTATGATTGTACTGGCTTTAATGTTAGCAAGTTTATTAAATGATAAGAGTTTGAAATATAGAGGTTTTTTTAGAACAGCTATATTTTTACCATGTGCTACATCACTAGTAGCTTATGCTATTATTTTTCGTTCTATGTTTGCCTTAGATGGCTTTGTAAATACTGTTTTAATGAATATGGATATTTTATCAAGTCCCATTAACTGGATTGGGCAGGCCTGGACAGCTAGAATTTTAATTGCTATTGCCCTAACCTGGAGATGGACTGGTTATAATATGATTTTCTATTTAGCAGGTCTACAAAATATTAGTCCTTCTATCTATGAAGCAGCTAAAATAGATGGTGCTAGTTCATTTACTAGGTTTACTAAAATTACAATTCCTTTGCTGAAACCTATAATTCTATTGACTACAATTATGTCTACAAATGGTACACTACAGATTTTTGACGAAACTCGGAATTTAACTAATGGGGGCCCTGCAAATGCTACGCTTTCTGTTTCCCAATATATATTTAGACTATCTTTTGAATATGTTCCCAAGTTCGGATATGCAGCTGCAATGGCCTTTGTTATATTTATTTTAGTTGCTATTTTAGCATTTATTCAAATGAAAGTTGGTGATAGGAGATGATTAAAAAAACCGCTAGGAATAATAGGGCTATTAAAAAGATGAGTATTATGGTTAAATACGTATTTTTAGTGATTGCAGCAATACTATCAGTCTTTCCTCTGCTATGGATGTTGATATCTGCTACTAATAGGAGTGTTGATGTACTTACAGGTACTTTACTGCCAGGTGGATATCTCCTAGAAAACTTGAAAACATTAATGGCAAATACTAATTTGATGCAGGCCCTCTGGAACTCTTTTAGAAATGCTACAGTGGCAACACTAGGTAGTCTGGTAGTTTGTTCTATAGCAGGATATGGCTTTGAAATATACCATAATAAGGCCAAAGACTTTTTGATGAATATTTTATTGCTTTCTATGATGGTTCCTTTTGCTGTTATAATGATACCTCTATTTATGATGGTAGGTAAAGCAAATTTACTTAATACTACCACTGCATTTGTTCTGCCGACATTGTCAACAGCTTTTTTGATTTTTTTGTTTAGACAAAGCACAAGGGGGTTTCCTCATGAGATTATAGAAGCAGCAAGAATTGAAGGTATGACTGAGTTTGGGATATTTCTCAAGATGTATGTTCCAATTATGAGATCTACTTATGCAGCAGCAGCAGTAATTACTTTCATGGCTGCTTGGAATAACTATCTGTGGCCTTTAATTATTATGCAATCAGAATCCAGCCGAACAATGCCCTTATTGATTTCTAATCTTACTGCTGGATATGTTATTGATTATGGTGTTCTAATGCTTGCAGTTGCAATTAGTATCATACCCACAGTTACTATTTTTCTAGTTTTACAGAAAAATTTCGCAGAGGGTATTGTTAGTTCTATTAAATAAAATAGGTTCATCTCCAAAATATTTGGTGGAAAACGTCCGATTATTTCGCTAATAAACTATCAAAGGACAGTTTCAATAGTTTCATAAGTATTGATATTTATATGAAAATAGATTCTGTTTCATAGAACATGATTATAAATAAATGTATTGGAACAAGAGGAGGTAAATAATGTCTAGAGAGATTTTAAATTTAAATACAGATTGGTTTTTCCTTTCAGAAGATGTAAACAAGGCTAAAGAATTAGACTTTAATAGCGATCAATTGGAAGCAGTCAGCCTGCCACATACTAATAAACTCTTTCCACACCATTATTTTTCAGACCAGGAGTATAAATTTGTATCATGGTATCGTCGTTCTATTTTCTTAGATAAATCCTATCAAGATAAAAGATTAATACTTGAATTTGATGGTGTGATGAGTGCTGCAGAAGTATATATTAACGGACAGGAAGTAGGGAGTCATCGTGGTGGATATACACCATTTTCCATTGATATAACAGATTATATACAGCTGGGTAATAGTAATATACTGGCAGTCAGGGTGGATTCTACTCGACGCAAGGATATTCCACCAGAAGGAAATGTGGTGGATTACCTACTTTTTGGTGGTATATATCGTGATGTAAGGCTAAAAGTTGTGGAACCGGTCTATATTGAGAGGGGCTTTTGGAAGATAGAAGAAGCTAATAATCAAAAGGGTGTATTGAACCCTCAATTTGAGATTATAAGTGAATATGATGTGGAGAAGAGAATAAAAATAAAAACAATTTTATCAGATAGTGAGTATAATGAATCGATTTCAGTAGAGACAGAGAAGCTTATAACTCCAGGTAAAAACAGTATCGAAACTGCTGATTTAATATTAGATAACCCTAGACTTTGGAATCTAGAAGATCCATACCTATACTATGCTGTTTGTGAAATATCACTTGAAGGTAAATTGCTTGATAAAACGGAAACTAGATTAGGTTTAAGAACAGTGGAATTTAGTGATGACGGTTCTTTTTACTTGAATAATCAGCCACTGAAACTCCGAGGACTGAATCGCCATCAAATGTTTCCCTATGTAGGTAATGCGATGCCTGATAGAGGACAAAAAAAGGATGCTGATATTCTAAAGAATGAGCTTGGATTAAACTTTGTACGCTCATCTCACTACCCGCCGGCCACTGCGTTTTTGGATAGATGTGATGAAATTGGTTTGTTGGTATTTGAGGAAATACCAGGCTGGCAGCATATTGGTGATCAAGAATGGAAGGAACTTTCAAAGAAGAACCTTGAAGAAATGATTTTTAGGGATTGGAATCACCCATCAGTATTTATATGGGGTGTTAGAATAAACGAGTCTCCTGATGATGACGATTTTTACCTTGAAACAAATAAATTGTCACATCAAATTGATTCAAGCAGACCAACAGGTGGAGTACGTTGTATAAGAGATAGTGAGTTCCTTGAAGACGTCTTTACCTATAATGATTTTGAATATAATATTGAAGGAAAAATAAAAGACCCACATAAAACCCCTTATATGATTACAGAATATATGGGTCATATGTATCCTACCAAGGCATATGATAGTGTAGAAAGATTAATTAATCATGCAGTGAAACATGCTCAGGTTCAGGATAAGCAATACCGTAACCCAAAAATTGCCGGAGCCTCAGGTTGGTGTGCTTTTGATTACAATACACATCAAGACTTTGGTTCAGGTGATAGGGTTTGTTACCATGGAGTCTGTGACATGTTCCGCTTACCTAAATTTGCTGCATATTTCTACCGCAGCCAGCAGGAAGTTACAGATAATCCAGTGGTATTTATAGCACGTCATCTGATACCTTCATTTAATGAAGACTATGGTGAGGAATTGATAGTTTTTAGTAATTGCGATGAAATTGAACTACATCTAGGTGGTAAGGTATTCGCAACAGCTTATCCTGATTATCTTAATTATCCAGCCTTACCTCATCCTCCCTTTATATTTAAAGGTTATAGATGGTGGGAGTGGGGAGCCAGTACTGTTGATAGTATAACAGCTGTTGGGAAGGTAGATGGTAAAGAAATAGAAAGACATACTATCTATCCCTTTGGTCAAGCTGAAGAAATAAGTTTAAAAGCAGATTTTAAAGAAATAAATGCTGATGGTGCTGATTTAACTCGTATTGTAGTAGAGTTAAAAGATGATAAGAAGCAGACATTGCACCTTGCTCATCATCCTGTCTTTTTCGAATTAGATGGTCCTGGTAAACTAATTGGTGAAAACCCCTTCAGTCTAGAAGCGGGAAGAGGAGCGGTCTTTGTACAAAGCAAACGGCTTCCTGGGATTATAAAATTACGTGCTTCTATAAAAGGGTTAGCTAAAACGGAAATTGAAATTGTTACAAAACCATTACAGGAAAAATTAGTGCCTGTTAAGTAACTTAATATATAATTTTTCATATAAAACATTGGGTATAGTAGTTTATATGAAAGTTAATATTAAATGGTCAAAATTTTGTCTAACACGTTTGAAAACAAATTAGAAAAAAGCTAGAAAAAGGTCAACAGTAATCTGTTGACCTTTTATAAATTTCAATCTATTTTATTATTATTAATAACATATTTAGACATTATATTCCGTAACCTCCACCGAGAACTAAGAGGATTAATATTAAAAAAATAACATATGCATTATCTCCACCAGCATAAACACCCATGAAACAAATCTCCTTTTATGAAATGGATTTTTTTCGTTAGTCTTATTAAAGTATATGTTAAGCCTACTATATTTGTTAATCTACAGGGAAACCATGATAAAATTTTTAGAAAATTAATAATATAGATAAAATTAGCTTATTTAGCAGGAATATTTATAAGTATATAGAATTATATCTAAAATTAGGGGTGTGTTTTAATTTAACTTGGAGGTAAACAAATGGGTGAACAATATGATAAAATGAGCAAAATTCTATTAGCAATGTCAGATATTATCTGCTTACTTGATTTAAAACTAAAAATAAGTTATATAAGCCCATCTATAAAAAAACTACTTGGATATAAGTCAGAAGAACTTATCGGTGTACTAATTTATGAATTTATTCATCCTGATGACCTAGATAAAGTAAAAACTATTGAAATACTTATAAGTTATAAGCGATTAATAGATGGCAGGTTAGACTTTAGGATAAGAGATATATATGGTTGCTATATCTGGGTTGAAGCTGTGGCCAATTTTATGTATGAAAACAATGAAATTATAGGTATAATAGTAAATATAAGGGGCATCACAAAACGCAAATATTTGGAAGAACAGTTGAAAATAAACAATCGGAAACTAGAGGAATTATCAAGAGAGCTAAAGGTTTCTAATAGAACGTTGTCAATAAGCCAAAAACTATTTCGATTGAATTTTGAAAAAACAAATATTGGAATGATGATTGTTGATATACATAGAAATCTTAAAGTTAATCAGGCAATGTCAAATATGTTAGGATATAGTCTAGAAGAGTTGAAGAATATTGATTTTTTTGATATTACTTATCCAGCAGATTTAGAAAAAACTAGGGAAAAATTCGAAGAACTTTTTAAAGGTGATATTGATTCTTTTGGCATTGAAAAAAGATATATAAGAAAAGATGGTAAAATCGTATGGGCTTATCTCAATGCAGTGCTGGTTAAAGGAGAAGATGATAAGGAAATGTATCTTTTAGCATACTCAAAGGATATAAGTGATATAAAAAGACAGGAAGAAATTATAAACAGTCAAAAAGAAGAATTAAAGTACAATAAGATAAAAACACAATTTTTTTCTAATCTATCACATGAAATAAAAACACCATTGAATTTAATTTTTTCGGCTTTACAGATTTTAGCACGTTCTTTAAATAAAAAGGGTTTTTATAAAGAAACAAAATATTTAAATATAATAAAGCAAAACAGTATGCGCCTTTTAAAATTATCAAATAATATTATTGATTTAACGAAGATTGGTGTAGATAATTATGAAATAAATTTTGGCCTTTATAATATTGTTTCAATTATTGAGCAAATAGTTGCTTCAACTGAGAGTTATATTCTAGAGCAAAACAAAAGTATTTGCTTCCATTCAGATTTTGATGAAGAAATTATTAAATGTGATCCTTTTTCTATTGAGAGAATATTTCTTAATTTGATTTCTAATGCAATTAAGTTTACTGATGATGGTGATAAAATATCTATAAATATATCTGAACAAGGAGGAGACAGAATATTAATAACAGTAAGGGATACTGGGGTTGGTATTAAAGAAGAGAAAATAAATATTATTTTTGATCATTTTAGACAGGCAGATGAATCCTTTTCAAGGCGTGCTGAGGGAAGTGGTATTGGATTATCAATAGTCAAGTCACTAGTCGAACTTCATGGAGGAACAATTCATTTAGAAAGTGAGTATGGAAGAGGTACTGAGTTTTTTGTAAGTCTTCCAGTAGAAAACAATTACGAAACCCCCACTAAAAATAAAATAAAATATAAAGCTGATAATTTGATAGATAAAATGGATGTAGAATTTTCAGATATATATAATATTTAAAGTTTCTTACTAGTAAGATTTTATCAAGGAAATCTCACTATGAGAGCACCACAAGATAATTGCAATTATTTAAATTTTACCTTGACACTAATTATACATAATGCTATAATACTTATTGTCATTATAGTATTGTTCTAAAAGTTATATGTGCTTTTAGAGTTCATAATACTTGAAAGGTATTGCCGGGGTGGCGGAATAGGCAGACGCATCGGACTTAAAATCCGGTGGGAAATTTTCCCGTGTCGGTTCGAGCCCGACCCCCGGCACCATAATATGTGGGTATAGCTCAGTTGGCTAGAGCGCTACGTTGACATCGTAGAGGCCAGCGGTTCAAGTCCGTTTACCCACACCATTTTTTTATTAAAATATATTAATAACTGGAGTATAATATATTTTTCTCGATTAAAATAAATAAAAATTTATAAATGAAGATAAATAAACGACCTTTATGGTCTTTTTTTATTTATAGATAAAATTATTAAGTGCAATCTCAAATTTAGCCCAACTCAAAGATTTCAAAAATCCAGTCAAAAAACCTATAACAACTCTTTATGATGCATTTTAATAGATCATAAATCACTTCTTAGACTTACCAATTTATCTTCACCTATATATTGTATACAAATATTGTGACCTTCATATAATAATATATACATAAGGAGTGATTAATATGGGGATTACTATCTCTACCCTTGAATATCCCGAAGAAATTAAAAACAAATTAAAGGACCAGTTCGGAGCTGGCTTCATATTTGCTGAACAGGAAAGTAAAGATTATACCCTGTTTAAAATAGATTTTGATCAAAGAAAGAATTTCAACACATTAGAATATGTATCTACCATTATTGCTGATGTTGTTGTAGATCATTTGGAGAAGAAATTCATCAATCGGATAATAAAACACAAATACAATCATTTCTCTACAGATGAGAGGGATGTTATAGGGGAAATGACAGTAAATCATCTGAATGAATCTCTAACGCCTGATAAAAAGTTAGGTAAAATATTGCGTCGAGAAGAGATCATAAGACAGACTATAAGGTACTTTAATAAAAATCAGGATATAAATGTAGAAGGGTTTGTTCGATTTAGGTTAAAAGACTATATAGATGAGCTAAAATTAGCGGTAGAGTTGGCTGTTGATGATTTTATAATTGAAAAAGAATATAATGAATTTATAGACTTACTAAAATACTTTGTTGATATTCAGGAGCCAAGGATAAAACAAGCCAATGTTATTCAAATTAAAAATGGTTCTTTCAAAATACTTGATACAGAGGGAAATGTTATTAATAATGAGTATTTAGAGGGTTATTTAGCCGATATGTTTGATGGAGAAGTAGAATATGAAGATTTATTGGTTAGTGCTTTAATAAATGTAGCTGCTGAAAAGATTATTTTACACTTCAATAAAGAGGATACTGAAGCTACAGTAAGGAAAATCTTTGATGAACGTGTAGAAATATGTGAGGGTTGTAATTTGTGTAATGTAAAAGATGTTAATGTTAAAAAAAATTGTAAAGAAGAGAATATTGTAGACAGTAATATTGAAGATAATAATAAATAAGAAAATAAAATTGAAGAATAAAGGGAATAAATTATATATATAATTGTATATTTCATTTTATATTAATTATTTAAGGAAATAATACATCTCTTAGCTTGACAAATGTACAAAAAGGGTATTATAATTGTATCAAATAGAAAAATACTAAATGCTATGAAGAAGAGAGTAAGTTATATTTATTTACTTAAGAGAGGGATGTCAGTGGCTGAAAACATCCTGTAAATATTATATCTGAAGACCACTTCTGAGCTGGTAGGAAGAAAATCTTAGATGAGTATTTTTATCCGGATTAAGAATTCGTTAAAAACATAAAAGTGAGTTTGATTTATATATAAATATATATATGAACTTATATTACAAATTATAAATTTTTAGTAATGTATTTTATAGATAAATTAGTTATTGATATTTAAATTGACTCAATAGAGTGGAACCACGGACCTTATTCGTCTCTAAGTAGATGAATAAGGTCTTTACTATTTTTATTTAGATTTTTAAATTTATTTTTTTAAATTCTAAAGGAGGAAGAGATATGTCAGAAATTAAGATTACTTTACCAGATGGTTCAGAAAAGGCTTATGATGCCGGAGTTACAGTTGAAGAAATTGCATATAGTATAGGCAAAGGATTGGGACGTGCTGCTGTTGCAGGAACTGTAGATGGAAATATGGTTGATTTGAAGACAAATATAGATAAGGATGCCGAATTATCTATAATTACCATTGGCTCAGAAGAGGGTTTAGAGATATATAGGCATACATCAGCACATATTATGGCACATGCTGTTAAGAGGTTATATGGTGATAATGTCAATCTAGCTATCGGTCCTACTATTGATGATGGTTTTTACTATGATTTTGATTTAGATAAGACCTTTACACAGGAAGATCTCTTAAAGATTGAAAAAGAGATGAAAAAAATCGTTAAGGAAGATCTACCTATTGAACGAGAATTAATCAGTAGGGATGATGCAATAGAATTAATGAAAGAAAAGGGAGAGAATTATAAAGTAGAATTAATTGAAGACTTTGATGATGAATATGTAAGTCTCTATCATCAGGGTGAATTTACTGACCTCTGTCGTGGTCCACATCTTCCTTCTACTGGAAAGGTGAAGGCATATAAACTTACTAGTCTTGCTGGTGCCTATTGGCGTGGTGACGAGAATAATAAGATGTTACAGCGAATATATGGAACATCATTCCCTAAAAAATCTGAACTTAATGATTATCTAGAGAGGGTAGAAGAAGCTAAAAAGCGTGACCATAATAAAATCGGTCGTGAGCTAGATCTCTTTATGACCGAAGATACTATTGGTCAGGGATTGCCATTATTAAAACCTAAAGGGGCTAAAGTAGTTCAAATTCTCCAACGTTTTGTAGAAGACGAAGAAGAGCGAAGGGGATATCAGTTAACAAAGACTCCGTTTATGGCTAAAAGTGATCTTTATAAGGTGTCAGGACACTGGGACCATTATAAGGATGATATGTTTGTATTGGGAGATGAGGAAAAGGATCAAGAAGTAATGGGTATGAGACCTATGACCTGTCCTTTTCAGTTTATGATTTATAAGTCAAAACTCCATAGTTATCGTGATTTACCAATTAGATATTCAGAGACATCACCATTGTTTAGAAATGAATCTTCTGGTGAAATGCATGGCTTAATCAGAGTTAGACAGTTTACTATTTCAGAAGGTCATTTGATATGTACTCCAGAACAACTTGAAGAAGAATTTATGGGTGTACTTGATTTGATTAATTATTTTATGGAAGTTTTGGATATTAAAGATGATATTTGGTATCGCTTTTCAAAATGGGATCCGAATAAAAAGGGTAAATATATAGATAACCCAGAAGCTTGGGAAGATTCTCAAGAAAAAATGAAAAATATCCTTGATAAGCTTGATATTGACTATAAAGAGGTTGAAGACGAAGCAGCATTTTATGGTCCCAAATTAGATATACAATTCAGGAATGTACATGGCAAGGAAGATACTATTATTACAGTACAGATAGACTTTGCTTTACCAGAAAGATTTGATATGAGCTATGTAGATAAGGATAATGAGAAAAAGAGACCATATGTAATACATCGTACTTCTATAGGCTGTTATGAGCGTACTTTGGCTATGTTAATTGAAAAACATGCTGGAGCATTCCCGACATGGTTGGCTCCTGTTCAAGCAGTTATTATACCTATATCTGAGGATCAGAGTGACTATGCCTATAATGTTAAGAAAGATTTAGAAAAACAAGGAATCAGGGTTGAAGTGGATGCTAGTAATGAAAAGTTAGGTTATAAGATTCGTCAGGCACAATTAGAAAAAATACCTTATATGTTGATTGTCGGTAGTAATGAGGTCGAAGACAAGACAGTATCTGTAAGGGATCGTAAAGAGGGAGACCTAGGTGCTATCAGTGTTGATGATTTTCAGGAAAAAATACTGCAGGAGATAGAAGAAAAAGTTAATTAAAAAACAATTGACATTTAAGATGATATTGTGTTATACTAATATCCGGAATAAAACAAAGTAGAAACTACCCGTTTCTCACCAGTGAAATACAGTTTTACTGGTTAATAGCTTAATGTTTTACTAATAGTTTGCAAATGCAAAAACTATGCATATAGTAAACTATTAGATAGCTTATGTAATTAGAACGGGTGGTGCTTACCATCCGTTTTTTTGATGTTTAGTTTTATTTATTTACAAATTTTCCTGATGAGAGTTTATATTACCAGAGGGTTAATTTGTCCAATTTTATAGGAGGTGTAAATAAGATCAATAACGATTTAAGAATTAATGATCGAATCAGAGCAAGAGAGGTAAGATTGATATCTTCAGATGGAGAACAAATAGGTGTTGTACCTATATCTGAAGCAATAAGAATGTCTGAAGAAAAGGAATTAGACTTGGTTGAAGTAGCTCCCCAGGCTAAACCACCTGTATGCAAAATACTTGATTATGGGAAGTATAAGTATGAGCAAGCAAAAAAGGCTAAGAAAGCTAAAAAGAATCAGAATGTAATGAACGTAAAAGAGG
>JADQBV010000047.1 GCA_016278415.1 Halanaerobiales bacterium | reverse complement strand
AGGGTTCGGATAATAAATAAGACTTTTGCTTAAAATAAACCCAGTAGGTTAACCTACTGGGTTTTAATTATTTAGAGCTAGAAAGAGGTGTATTTTATGAGTTTATTATATGATGATACTATTGCTGCTATTTCTACAGCTTTAGGCTCTGCAGGTATCGGTAAGATTAGAGTAAGTGGTCCTAAATCTATAGATATAGCCAATAATGTATTTCGAGGGGTTAAAGATAAAAGCTTAAAGGAAGTTAAAACCTATACGGCTCATTATGGACATGTTTTTGATCCACAAAATAAAAAAACTGTTGATGAAGTAATATGTATTATATATAAAGGACCACATTCCTTTACAGGTGAGGATGTAGTGGAATTTGATTGCCATGGAGGAACAGTGCCCTTGCAGAGGGTTTTAGAAGTAATCTTAAAAAACGGAGCGAGGATAGCAGAAGCAGGGGAGTTTTCCAAGAGGGCTTTTTTAAATGGACGAATAGATTTAGCTCAAGCAGAAGGAATTATGGAAGTTATCAATTCTAAAACAGAGAAGAGTCTAGATGTAGCATTAACACATTTAGGGGGAAAATTATCTGGTGAAATTGATGATATTAAAAATAAAGTAATAAAATTATTTGCGCATCTAGAAGCAGCTATTGATTTTCCTGAAGATGAAGTTGAGGGATTTGAGTCTAGCAAATTGGAAGAAAGATTGAATGAAATAAAAACAGCTATAGAAAAATTAGTATCTACTAGTAAGCAGGGTAAAATCTATAGAGAAGGCGTTAAAACAGTTATTGTTGGTAAACCTAATGTGGGTAAATCTAGTCTTATGAACACATTATTAGAAGAAAAAAGGGCAATAGTAACAGACATTCCTGGTACTACACGAGACATTATAGAAGAATATATTAATATAGATGGTATCCCCCTTAGGATAATAGATACAGCAGGAATTAGACAAACTGAAGATTTAGTTGAAAAAATCGGAGTAGAAAAGGCTCAAAAAACCTTAGAAGAAGCAGATTTGATATTAATGATGATTGATATAACACAAGGTATAACCGAAGATGATATTAAAATATATGAGATGGTAAAAGAACAAGCTGTTATTCTCCTTATTAATAAGACGGATTTGGAGACTGACTTTAATGATGGGGAAATAAATAAACGATTCTCACAACATACTACTTTAAAGATATCTGTTAAAGAAGAACTTGGAATTGAAGACCTTAAAAAAGCAATTATAAATGAGGTACTTGGAGAGGAAATAAAAAACAGTGATGAATTATTCATTACTAGGGTAAGACATAAAGACGCCCTGGATAAGGCGCTAAAGGCAATTATGAGGGTACTTGAATCCAACAAAAATCAACTACCATACGATTTTTATACAATAGATATGCGAGATTGCTTAGCTGCCCTTGGGGAAATAACTGGTGAAACCCTTGCTGAAGATATTGTTGATCGCATATTTAAAGATTTTTGTTTGGGGAAATAGTACATAATTATTCCTAAGCTAAGATATTAAAAAATAAATTTGAAATTAAAGGAGGAGAGTATATGACTGAAAAAATATATAAATATCCTGATGTTTATGATGTTATTGTTATCGGGGCTGGTCATGCCGGCTGTGAGGCGGCTTTAGCACCAGCGCGTATGGGTTTAAAGGTGCTTGCTTTAACTGTCAACCTGGATCATGTAGCTTTTATGCCCTGTAATCCATCGTTAGGAGGTCCTGGCAAGTCTCATATTGTTAGAGAAATTGATGCCTTGGGTGGAGAAATGGCTAAAAATATGGATGAGACTATGTTACAAATAAGGATGCTTAATACAAGTAAAGGGCCAGCTGTTCATGGACTCAGAGGACAAGCAGATAAACAAAAATACCACCAAAGAATGAAACTGTTATTAGAGAGGGAAGAGAACGTCACCTTAAAGCAGGGTCTTGTAGAAAAAATTATAGCAGAAGATGATATGGTGCAAGGAGTTGTTACAAAAACAGGAATTTATTATCAAGCTAAAAAAGTAATTATTACAACGGGTACCTTTCTTAAAGGTAGAATAATTATAGGTGAGGCATCTTTTAATGCAGGTCCCAACCAACAATATCCTGCGAATGAGTTATCAGCTTCCTTAAAAGACTTAGGTTTAGAGTTGCGGAGATTTAAAACTGGTACACCACCTAGATTGAATAAAAATTCTATTGATTTTAGCAATATGATACCTCAAGAAGGAGAAAAAGGCTTGAGTTTTTCTTTTGAAACAGAACCAGAAACAATAGATGATACAATCTGCTATCTTACATATACAAGCGAAAAATCTCACCACTTAATTCAAGAGAATAAGGATAGAACACCACTTTTTAGTGGAGATATAGAAGGGGTAGGGCCTCGTTATTGTCCCTCTATAGAAGATAAGGTAATACGATTTCCAGATAAAGATAGACATCAATTATTTTTAGAACCAGAGGGCTTATATACTGATGAATATTATATCGCAGGACTTTCTTCTAGTCTTCCTTATGATGTACAAATAGAGCTAGTTAAATCAATAACAGGCTTAGAAAAGGCAGAAATAATGAGACCGGCATATGCTATCGAATATGACTGTATAAATCCTACACAATTAAAACTCACCCTGGAAACAAAGAAAATAGAGGGACTATATTCTGCAGGGCAGATTAACGGTACCTCTGGTTATGAGGAAGCAGCTGGACAAGGTCTTGTTGCTGGAATCAATGCAGCCTTAAGAATACAAGGAAAAGAACCTATGATATTAGACCGTTCTGAGGCATACATTGGTGTTTTAATTGATGAATTAGTTACAAAAGGAACAGAAGAACCATATAGAATTATGACATCACGAGCAGAGTATAGGTTATTATTAAGACAGGATAATGCCGATCAGAGATTAACACCCATCGGATATAAAGTTGGCTTAATAAATGAAAATAGATATAAAAGATATAATGAAAAAATTAATTTAATTAAAGAGGCTATGGAGACCATTAAAGGAATACAGATTAATCCAACTGAAGAGGTCAGAAAAAAATTACAAGATTTTGATAGTGGGGATTTATCTAAACCTGCTACTCTGGAAGAATTGTTAAGGAGACCAGAGTTGGATTATCACAAATTAAAGTGTTTCCAGCAGGACTTACCTGACTATCCAGAAAAAATAGTTGAGCAAATTAATATTCAAGTAAAATATAAGGGATATATAGAAAGGCAATTACAGCAAGTTGAACAGTTTAAAAAGATGGAGAATCAATTTATTCCAGAGAAACTAGATTACAAGGATATAAAGAATATGAGAATAGAGGCCAGGGAGAAGTTAAATAGAATAAGACCACAATCTCTGGGACAAGCCTCACGGATTTCAGGTGTTTCACCTGCTGATATTTCAGTTTTAATGATCTATTTGGAGAAAATAAAAAGGGGAAAAAATAATGGATAGGGAAATATTTAATGAAATACTTACTAGTGGATTAAAGGAAATGGGTTTAAAGTATAAGGATGACTTATCAGATAAACTATATATATATATGAATTTTCTCATTGAAGAAAACAGCAAGTACAATTTAACTGCAATAGATCAACCAGAAGAAATTATTAGTAAACATTTTTTCGATTCCTTGATTTACTTCAAAAAATACGATTTAAATGAAGGAGCTAAAGTAATAGATGTAGGAACAGGTGCAGGTTTTCCTGGTATGGTCCTTAAAATATATAGGCCTGACCTTGATATATTATTAGTTGATTCGTTGAATAAAAGAATAAAGTTTCTTAATATACTAATAGAAAAGCTTGGCATATCAGGAGTTGAGGCTATACATGCTAGAGCAGAAGATTTAGGAACTAATGATTTATATAGGGAAAAATTTGATTTAGCAGTATCACGGGCTGTAGCATCAATCAACACATTAAGCGAATACACCATACCTTTTCTTAGAAATGAAGGTTCTGTTGTTTATTTTAAAGGGCCAGAGTATAAAGAGGAAATAGAAGAAGGTCTAGAAGCAGTCGGAAAACTTGGAGGGAAGATTGAAAAAATCCATAAAGTAAATATTCCAAAGGTTAAAGGAGAAAGATATTTGATTGAGGTAAAGAAAGTTGAAATAACGCCTTCTAAATACCCTAGAAGACCAGGTATTCCAAAAAAACGTCCTCTTTAAGCAGGAAATTAATTAATTATGAAGAAATTTATAAATAGTCCTATTGGAGGTTGTTAATTAATGAAAATACCATTTATACAGGGTGAAAAAAATAAAGAAGAAGTAATAAATATTAAAATAGATAATATTACAGTAAATCCCTATCAACCCCGAGTTACTTTCAACTCTGATGAGATTGTTGAACTAGCAAAATCCATAAAGACATATGGAGTCATACAACCACTTCTAGTAAGGATAAAAGGAGAGAAATATGAACTAGTTGCGGGTGAAAGGAGACTCAGGGCTTGTAAGAGTTTAGGTAAGGAGAAAGTTCCAGTTGTTGTAAGGGATATACTTGATTCAGAGATGGCTGAAATAGCCCTAGTAGAGAACTTACAACGCAAAGACTTAAGTTTTATGGAAGAGGCTAGGGCCTACCAACAATTAATAGAAAAATTCTCTCTTACCCAACAGGACCTTGCTGAAAAGATAGGTAAAGGACAGTCTACAATTGCTAATAAATTAAGATTGTTATCGTTACCAACAGATGTATGTCAGCAAATTGAGTCACAGTATATAAGTGAACGACACGCACGCGCTTTATTAAAACTTGATGATAAAGATAGTCAATTATCTGTTATTAAAAAAATAAAAGAAAAGAAATTAACTGTGAAAGAAACAGAAAAACTAATTGAAGGCATATTAGGCGGGAAAGAAAAGAAATCAAATGTTTATACAGTATATAAAGACCTGAGATTATTTATTAACACTTTAAACAACTCTATTAATGAGATGAAGGAAGCGGGATTGAATGTTCACGTAGAGAAAAGCGAAGAAGATGAATTTGTTGAATTTACAATTCGCCTCCCTAAAGAAGCAGAAGATGTTAGCAGTAGTTAGTCATGAGGGTTAAGCGAAGAGAATTCAGAAAGTAATTAGAAGGAGTGGTTTTTCATGGCGAGAAAATTGGCTATCGTAAATCAAAAAGGCGGTGTTGGCAAAAGCACTACAGCGGTTAATCTTAGCGCAAGTCTAGCAGAACTGGGAATCAATGTTCTTTTAGTTGACATAGATCCTCAAGGAAACGCAAGTAGTGGCGTAGGTATCGATAAAAGCAAACTAGAATATAGCATATATGACGTATTAATAGATGGAATTGCGATAAATGAAGCTATTATATCTACAGATATTCAAAAGTTCGATGTGTTGCCTGCGAACATAGAGCTAGCAGGTGCTGAAATTGAACTAGTTTCGATGATTTCAAGGGAGGGTAGGTTAAAGAAAGTAATTAGCGAGGTGGATGAAAGGTATGACTACATTATTTTTGATTGTCCACCATCTCTTGGTCTACTAACACTAAATGCCCTAACAGCTTCTGATGGTATATTAGTACCAATACAGTGTGAATATTATGCTTTGGAAGGATTAGGCCAATTAGTTAAGACTGTTAATCTTGTTCAGAATAACCTTAACCCTGATTTAATTATTGAAGGTGTTTTATTAACAATGTATGATGCAAGAACTAACTTATCTCAACAGGTAATAGATGAGGTCAATAATTATTTTGAGGATCGTGTTTATGACACTATAATTCCTCGCAATGTTAGGCTGAGTGAAGCCCCTAGTTTTGGAAAACCTATTACCTTGTATGATACTAGTTCAAAAGGAGCTTCAGCATATAGAGCTTTGGCAAAGGAAGTGAATAGTTAATGGAAAAGAATAGATTGGGCAAAGGACTAGGTGCTTTGATTGCTGACAACAATTTTGAAGAAGAAAATATAAAGAACGGTAAACTGAAAGAAGTTTTTGTACATCACATAGAAGCAAACCCTTTTCAACCTAGACAAGAATTTGATATGGACGATCTTAAGGATTTATCACAGTCAATAAAAGAAAATGGTGTTATACAACCAATTACTGTCAGACAGATAAAACCAAACCAATATCAATTAGTAACAGGAGAACGAAGATGGCGCGCCTCTAGAATGATTGGTCTAAAGAAGATACCGGCAATTATAAAAGATTATAATGATAAACAGATGATGGAAACTGCTTTAATAGAGAATCTTCAGCGCGAGGACCTAAACCCTCTTGAAGAGGCACAAGCATACCAGAGAATGATAGATGAATTTAGCATGACACAAGAAGAAGTTTCACAAAAAGTAGGAAAAAGCAGATCTAGTGTGGCTAATACTGTTAGATTATTAAACCTTTCCCCAAAAGTCCAGGTTTTTGTTTCACGTGAAACAATATCTATGGGACATGCTAGGGCATTGCTGTCACTAAAAGAACCAGATTTGCAGATTAAAGCTGCCGAGGAAGTAATAAAAAACAATCTATCTGTTAGAGATACAGAAAAATATATACATTCGATAAACAACAAGTCTAGCAACAAGGAGAAAGAGAACAAAGATCTTCCTGTTAACAAAAGACCATTAGAACCAGAGTGGCAAAGAGCCGAAAAAGATTTGTCTAATTTCATGGGAACAAAGGTAAAAATAAAGACTCGCAATAATAAAAAAATTGTATCTATAGAGTGTAATAATTATAATGATATCAAAAAACTTTTGAAAAATTTATAGGATGTGTTGCTATATTAAAGTATTTTACTAAAACTCCTATATATTATCTATATTTATAATATAATAACAAACCCTTAGATTAAAGAATAAAAAACAATAAACTATCCAAAAAATTAAAAATATACAAGTTAATTACCGACACAAGCAAATATACAAATGTTAAACTTTCTTTTTAACACCTACAATCTACTATCAAATGCAATATCAAGTGCAATACCAAAAACATACCAACTGCAGGTAGAACTATGGAGTTTTTAATAATGGTAAATTAAAAAATCCTATTTAAATTTAATGTCTGCTATAATATTAATAAAAAGTAACTCCAGAGCAAGGTTGCTGTAATGGGTGTTATTAGTTACTCCAGGTATTTATATTAGAGTGACAACCTAATGGGTTGAGGTCTTTGGGATACCGCTTAAAAATTATTGCATCACAGACACTAAGTAATTAAAGAGAATATAAGATAACTGTATATAGATATATCTTAAGTCAAGTATTATCTGGAGTTTAGGTTTGTTTACACTAAATTCACAAGTTTATTTTCTCTTTTATTTTACTTAATAATATTTTAGAAACTAGTCCTGGTCCTTTAATGGGATCTCCCCCCCTGGCTAATATGATAGATAAGGGAATAATAATAAAAGATACGAGATTATTACACTACAACAGTGTTATATTAGAAAAATATTAAATATGATTTGTCTTGCTGTTTCACGTGAAACAAGTTTTTTAAAAATCATAGAAATTTTAAAGAAGATAAGTGTCTCCAATTTAGAAATAAATAAGTTTAAGAATCATTTTTGCGATAAAATACGTAGTTTAATCATAGAAGAGGTGAAAAATGTTTATTATAATTGTTGGCGGAGGCAAGGTAGGTAGGTATTTAACAAGGGTTTTTTTAGAAAAAAGTTATAGAGTAGTATTAATAGAACGGGATGAAAAGAAAGTTGAATATTTAAGAGAAAAATATGATATTGAAGTACTTTGGGGAGACGGTTCGGAACATGAACTCTTAGAAAAAGCTGGTATTGAAGAATGTGATGTAGTCTTAGCAGTCACAGAAGACGACCAGGACAATTTGGTAATTTGTCAATTGGCTGAAAGAAAATATAATATATCGAAGACATTTACAAGGGTAAATACACCAGGTAATGAAAAGTTGTTTAGTTGGTTAGGAGTTAATGTAGCAGTTAGTAGTGCGTCAATTCTCTCGGCAATGGTTGAAAATGAGGGAACTATAAGTGATTTTAGTAGTCTTTTAAATAAAGATCAAGATAGGTTAAAATTAGTTAGAATTAATGTTGAGGAAGATTCAGAAATTGTGAATAAAAAATTGAATGAGATAGATTTACCGTTAGAATCTGTATTGGTGGCAATTCTTAGAGGCGAAAATTCTCTAGTTCCTCGTGGTAATACAAAGGTGATTGCTAAAGATACAATATTAGCATTAACTAAACCGGAATTAAAAGAGGAACTACTTAATATATTTAATAAAAAAGCGTAAAAAGAAATATATATAAATAAACTACTATTTTTTGCTTTGATTTTTAATTTAAAGATTAATTAACATAGAAAAATGCTAGAGTGGCTGCATAAAATAACTAAACTAAAGACAAAGCATATTATAAGTTAAGAGAGGCTGTTAAAATGACTGGAACAATAGTGAATTTTTTTGCAATATTGACAGGAAGTTTAGTGGGGATTTTTTTGAAAGAAAAATTTCCTAAAAAAATGCAGGAGATTGTTATGCAAGCTCTCAGTCTAGCGGTTATTTTGATTGGGGTTCAGATGGCTTTACAAACTAACAATGTTTTGATTGTTATTTTTAGTTTAGTAATAGGGGCTGTCGTAGGAGAATTAATTGACATAGAAAACAAACTTGAAAAAGTTGGCATTCACATAAAGAAAAGATTTAATAGTGAAGATGACTTATTTGTTCAGGGGTTTGTGCAGGCTAGTTTAGTTTTTTGTGTAGGTGCAATGGCTATTATGGGATCTATACAGGATGGGTTAAATAATGATCCTACAATTTTATATAATAAATCTATATTAGATGGTTTTGCTTCGATTGCTTTTGCAGCTACTTCAGGAATAGGAGTTGCTTTTTCTGCGATACCTGTTTTTTTGTATCAAGGGAGTATAACACTCCTTTCTTCTGTGGCAGAAAGATACCTAGCAGATGCTATGATAACTGAAATGACAGCTACTGGCGGTCTTTTGATACTTGCTATCGGATTTAATATTTTAGGTATTGCTAAAATAAAAGTTGGTAATCTACTACCTTCTTTATTGTTTGCAGTTATATTAACTATTATATTTTAATTATTTTTACCTAAAGGAGTTTTTAAAGATATAAAGAATAAATAGATTAGGATAGGAAAATGACAGAAGGATTCTAGAGAATGGTCGAGGGGGAGTGGAAAAGTATATATGGATTATTATAAGAAGTTGTCACGTTATTTTTTTGAAGAAGTGAGTATTACAGTTATTCCATCACCTTCAAGTAATGTGAAGAACTTTACAATGAGACGTATTGTGCCAATTATAATTATATTGGCGGTTATAATTTCAATTACTACACTATCGTACCTATATAACTATTATGAAGAAAATTATATTGGAGTTTCTAAAAAGTTGGAAGAATACAAGGGGATTAAAGCAGAAAACCAAAAACTAAAAAGCGAATTGTATGCCCTTGCACAGGATACAGAGGTATTAATACAAAATTTGGAACAATTGCAAGAATACAATAAAGAAATTAAAGGTATGATAGAAAATGACAAAGTAGGAAATCAAGCCGCTACTGAAGAAAAAGTGGATTTACAACTACGCACTTTTCTAACGGAGAATACCCCAATTATTCAAACAGGATTACCAATCGGTGGTGGAGAGTTTCAATTAAATTATCAACCATCTCAAAGTATAATAGAAAAAGCTAAGAATAATATTAGTATGTTAAAAGAAGAATTGCCTGGTCAGGAAAAAAGATTAAATAAATTAGAAATGTCTGTTAAGGAATATAATGATTTAAGGGCTGCCATCCCCACAATATGGCCTCTGTTAGATAAAGGTGATGCCTATATATCTTCAGAATACGGTTGGAGGAAAGACCCTTTTACAAATAAACAAGGGATTCATGAGGGATTGGATATAGGAGTCTGGTATAATACCCCGGTCCTTGCTACAGCGGATGGTGTTGTTAAGTATGCAGCTAATAATGGTGGTTATGGACTACTTGTTGTTATAGAGCATGGTTACGGATACGAAACTAGGTATGCTCATTTAAATAAAACACTTGTTAAAAAGGGTCAAAGAGTTTCCCGAGGAGACAAAATAGCCCTTAGTGGTAATAGTGGAAGAAGTAGTGGTCCGCATTTACATTATGAAGTTAGAACTAATAATATTCCGCAAAATCCTAGAAAATATATAGGGGGGTAACTATGTTGGGGAAAAAAAGAAAAGAAAAGAAGCTTGAAGAAGAAAAAGGAAAAGTTGAAACAATATTAGGAAATGGTACTGCTATTGAAGGTGATATATACACTAAGGGATCTTTAAGGATTGAAGGAAAGGTTAAAGGAGTCATTAAAGCAGAAGGAGACCTTTATATAGGAGAAAGTGGTGTTTTGCACACAGAAATAGAGGCTCGTAAAGTGATAGTAGCTGGTACTGTCCATGGAAATATTGTGGCCACTGAAAAGATAGAAATACTACCAAGTGGTAGGTTGGATGGAAATATTCAGACAAAGACTATAAAAATCGAAGAAGGGGCCTCCTTTACTGGTGAAAGTAGACCCATGGATAGTCAGAAGAATATAGATGTATCTGGAAAGGTTGAAGTGTCAAAGACTGTGAAGAAGGAAGTAGCCGCTGACAAAGAAAATTCCTAATCTATTGCGCTTATTTCTGCCTCAACATGTTCTCCCATAGAATTAAGTGATAAATTAAGTGCTGAAGAAATTGTTTCAGCCATTTTTAATACAATACTTAACCTAGTACTTTGTAGGACCAGGTATTCCATATATCCCCCTACATTTACTAAACCTGTAATATGCATATCGCCTATTTCAGGTAATTGTTTGTTAACACCGGTCCCTGGTTTTAAGGGGCCTTTTTTAACATCAATATATCCTACACTACTTTGTTTACCTAGCCCAGCATCAATAGCTATTATAAAAGGGTTACGGTATTTGTTTTTTATTTCTTCTATTATTTCCTGTAGATTACTGGCATGTACTGGATTATGTATATTGCCTATAACTTCTGCTGGAAGCATACCAGTCTTCATTAATAGGGTACCAGTTAGTGGGCCCAGGGAATCTCCGGTTGAACGGTCTGTTCCTATACAAAGTATCACCAAATTTCTGTTTGAATTATACTTTAATTTTGACATCAAATTTGATATTACTGAATGAAGCAGAACCGAAGAGTTTTTATCATCAATATGAACCCTTTTAGTTTCAAAAAACATACTTCTCCTCCTTTAATGTATATACATATAGTATGTTTGCATTTGATTTGTTACCATTTAACATTAATCCCACATTACTAATATATCCATAACCTATCCAGTTTTATTTTTAGAATTTTATAAAAGTATAGTTTTTATTGAATCAAATAATTTGTATTTGTTAAAATAATACTTATATGGATATGTATATGATTTATTATCAACAATAA
>JADQBV010000256.1 GCA_016278415.1 Halanaerobiales bacterium | reverse complement strand
TGCTGAATTCAAATATGAATGATATAATATTTGAGACGATAGAAAAGAGTGATTTAAACAATCCTTTCATCGAGAAAGTGATTTTTGTAAAAAGGACTTAAATGAAATAATTAAAGGAGAGGGTTTTTCATGGAAAGATATAATTTAAATGTAGAAGTAAGGGAGGCTACAGGCAAAGGTGTTGCTCGTAAACTACGTAGTAATGGATTAATACCAGGTATAATATATGGTAAAAATCGTGGACCACAACCTTTAACTGTAAATCCTCAGGATTTAAAACATAAACTCAGTGGGAATGCCATTTTTGATTTAGATATTGAAGGTGAAGGCAAAGAAACCGCTATGGTTAAAGAGGTACAAAAGAATGTTATTACAGGGGAATTAAAACATATAGATTTTCTACATATATCTATGGATGAAAAAATAATTGTATCTGTTGTAGTTAACATGATTGGGGATGCACCTGGAGTTAAAGAAGGTGGAGTATTACAGCAGTTATTAAGGGAAATTGAGATTGAATGTTTACCTTTAGATATTCCAGAAGAGATTGAAGTTGATATCAGTAATCTTGATATTGGTAGTTCTATTACTGTAAGTGATGTTGAAGTCGATGACGATATTGATATAATAACACCTTTAGAAGAGGTAATAGTAACTCTTGCTTTCCCAGCAGAAGAAGAGGAAGAAGAGGAAGAAGAAGACGAAGAATTCATGGAACCAGAAGTAATAGGAGAAGAAACAGAAGAAGACGAAGAAGAAGAAATAGAGGAATAAATGGTAATATTAAGCGTAATCCTATGGGATTACGCTTTCCATCTGGCATGGGGGAATTACTATGTTTTTAATAGTTGGTTTAGGTAATCCTGGACAAAAATATCAAAATACCAGACACAATGTTGGCTTTATGGCAATAAATGTTTTAGCAAAAGACCTAAATATAAACTCAACAAGCAATAAGTTTAAAGCTATTTTAGGACAGGGACGTTTAGGGAATGAAAAAGTACTTTTAGCCCAACCGCTTACTTTTATGAACAATAGCGGTGAGTCTGTCAGATTAATAGTGGATTACTATAATATACCACTTGAAAATATAATTGTCATTTATGATGATCTTGATCTGCCTACTGCTAGTATAAGAATTAAGGAGAAGGGCAGTGCTGGTGGACATAATGGCTTACGTTCTATTATGAAAATGCTGGGGAGTCAGGAAATTCCTCGTATTAGAATAGGTATTGATTCTCCTGAAGGTAGAATTTCTGTGATAGATTATGTTTTAGGGCATTTCAATGAAGAAGAAATCCAAAGTATAGAGGAATCTTTAGATGATATAAGCTCTATTGTTGAAGAAATCATCACAAAAGGTTATCAGAGTGCCATGAATAGGTTTAATTAGTTTCCAATAGATATTATAATAATCTAATCATTGGATATTTTATACTAAATTTCCTGTATGAATCATCAATATTTCAGGTTTTTAGAATATAATATTAAGGCCCGTGCTTTTAGTAGGGGTCGTTTTGGTATTTACTTTTCATGCACATTTCGGGAACTTTTAAGGTTGAGAATGAGAATAGGGAGACTATTATTATGGAATTTAACAAACTTCTTTTGAACAATAAATTGACTAATAATATTTTGGCTAATCTTAGGGATGGTGGTAGTACTTCTATCACTGGACTTGATGATTCTCGCCTTATATATTTTATAGGAAATATAGTACAGCAAATAGATAATTACATTTTGTTTATTGCCTATGATAATTACCATTTGATGAGTTATTATGAGGATTTAATTAGATTAGTAGATGAAGATAAGATTATAGTTTATCCTGAAATAGAAATACTTCCACATGAGCAGATTGTGGCTGATATGCATGAATTAGGGGAAAGGCTATCAGTTCTGGAGCAAATTGTTTATCATAAGCATTCCCCTAAAATTATTTTGATAACCATTGAAACATTAATGAGAAAAATGATGCCTGCAGATAAGTTTAGGGAATTTTCCTTAAAGATAGAAACAGGCAAGGAAGTAGATCTAAAAGATATATCGACAAAGCTGACAACGCTTGGGTATGAAAGAGTTAACATGGTGGAAGATCAGGGACAATTTAGTATTAGAGGTGGAATTCTTGATATTTTTACAATATCGGCTGCAAAACCTTATCGAATTGAATTGTTTGGTGATGAAATTGATTCTATAAGGGTCTTCGATTCTGCAACCCAAAGATCTAAAAAGACATTAGAAAGTATTATAATTTCCCCTGCTAGGGAAATAATTCTACTATCTGATCAGATCCGCAGTGCAATTCCTAAGATAAGAAATGATTTTAAAAATACAGTGAGTAAACTACAAGATCTAGGTAATAAAGATGAGGCCTTATACCTTAAAGAAAAAATGATAGAATCTCTGGGCAAACTTGAGGAAATGCATGAGTTCCCTGGTTATGAACAATTTTTACCTTATTTTTTCCAGGAACTTGATACATTTATAGACTATCTACCTGAGAATACTATTTTGTTTTTTGATCAAACAGATAAAATATGGCATAAAATTAAAAGTTACGAAAAAGAAATTGCTGAAACCCAGGCTACATTATTGGAACAGGGTAGTATTATCCCCAGTTATAATCTTAACTTTCAGACAGCTGAAGGAATTCTTGAGCAAACAAGGGGCCATAATTCATTCTACTTTTTTTCCAGATTTAAAGAAACACCGCTTATAAAAAAAGATGATAGCTTTAATTTTGAAACAAGGGGAGTAGAGCCCTTTCATGGCAAGGTAGAATTATTGGCAGATAGATTAAGAGAACTTATTGATAAAAAATATAGAATTGCAATAAAACTTAATTCCACAAGTAAAGCTAGACGTATAAGTGAATTTCTAAAGGAAAAAGGTCTTCCAGCACACTTTAAAGAAGGTAATTATAGTAGAGGTGAAATAGTCGTTAGTGCAGGGAGCCTTGCCGAAGGTTTCGTATTTGAGGATGTTAATCTTTATGTTTTTACAGAATTAGAGGTCTTTGGGAAAAAGCAGAAAAGGAAACGCCAACTTAAAGAATTGGAGGATGGGGTTAAAATTTCCTCGATTCATGAATTATCTTTAGGCGATTATGTTGTTCACGAAAACCATGGTATTGGGAAATATCTTGGTGTAAAAACCATGGAGATAAGGGAGCAACATCTAGATTATTTAGTTATCAAGTATGCTGGTGAAGATAAGTTATATGTTCCTACTGAGCAGGTTAATCTAGTACAAAAGTATATAGGTGCAGATCATATTGCACCAAAATTATATAAACTAGGTGGTAGTGACTGGAAAAAAGTTAAACAAAGGGTTGAAAACTCTGTAAAAGAGATGGCTATTGGTTTATTAGAGTTATATGCTGAGAGAGAAACAGTGGAGGGATATTCTTTTTCAGAGGATACAGTATGGCAGCAAGAGTTTGAAGAGGCATTTCCATATGAGGAGACTCCTGATCAAGACAAGGCTATTATAGATGTAAAACGTGATATGGAAGATAACTCACCTATGGATAGGTTATTGTGTGGAGATGTTGGATATGGAAAAACGGAAGTTGCTATTAGGGCAGCCTTTAAAACTGTTATGGAAGGTAAACAAACAGCCATCCTCGTTCCCACAACTATCTTAGCTCAGCAACATTTTAATACCTTCAAGGAAAGAATGGAGAATTACCCCATTAATATAGAAATGATTAGTAGATTTAGGACAGCTCGAGAGCAAAAAGATGTCCTTAGAAAATTAGCATTAGGAAAGGTCGATATTGTAATTGGTACACATCGATTGTTATCAAAGGATATTATTTTTGATGATCTAGGTCTATTAATAGTTGATGAAGAACAGCGCTTTGGTGTAACTCATAAAGAAAAATTGAAGGATTTCAAAAGAAATGTGGATGTACTTACCATGACTGCTACGCCAATTCCACGTACACTTCATATGGCACTGGTGGGAGTTAGGGATATGAGTGTTATAGAAACACCACCGGAAAACCGTTATCCTATTAGGACATATATTAGAGAATTTAATCCGGAATTAATTAGAGATGCAATTAGAAAAGAACTAGCTCGTGAAGGACAGGTTTATTTTGTTCATAATCGCGTTGAAGATATTGAAAAAAAGGCTGACCTTATAAAGAAATTAGTACCAAAATGTAGAGTGGCTGTTGCTCATGGACAGATGAATGAACACAAATTGGAAAAAATAATGGTGAACTTTTATCATCAACAATACGATGTATTAGTATGTACAACTATTATCGAAACTGGTCTAGATGTACCCACTGTAAATACAATTATTATTAATAGGGCTGAACAGATGGGACTTGCACAGCTGTATCAGTTGCGTGGTCGTGTTGGTCGCTCTAATAAAATTGCCTATGCTTACTTAATGTATGAAAAAGATCGTATTTTACCTGAGATAGCAGAAAAACGCTTGAAAGCAATTAAGGAATTTACTAATCTTGGTTCTGGCTTTAAGATAGCAATGAGGGACTTAGAAATTCGCGGGGCCGGTAATCTGTTGGGCGCTGAACAACATGGTCATATTGCATCAGTTGGTTTTTCTTTGTACTGTAAGCTACTAGATGATGCTGTAGGGGAATTAAAAGGGAAAAATCTTGATGATAAAAATGAAGTAGAACTTAAATATAACATAGATGCCTATATCCCTGAACAATATATTGCAGATTCTCAACAAAAAATAGAAATCTATAAGAAGATTACAAAAATGAAAAAAGAAAGTGATTCAACAGATATAATTGATGAATTAATAGATAGGTTTGGTGAGCCACCTGAAGAAGTAATGAATTTAATCAGGATAAGCCAAATCAAGATAAAAGCAGGCCGTTTGGGAATAAGAAAGATAACTCAGAAAAAAGGAGTTTTTAATTGTAAATTCCTAAATCAAGAAAAAGTTGATGGCAAGGTAATAGTAGAATTGTTAGAAAAATATCCAAGAAAAATAAAGATAAAGACAGGTAATGAGCCTGTGATAGGAATAAAAGCCCCTAATCTAGATTTCTTTGAAGAGATTATTAATGCATATTATAATTTGGCATATACGGACTAAATCTCCTCTGTATTATTTTGTCAGGTTGGTATAAATTTACCTCTTGTGGGAATGATATTAATATCAACTTATCCTTTTATTAACTGCTTAAAAGGGGGTTGTTATATAACTCCAAGGGAGGTGAATGCTGGATTGCCCAGCAAAATATGAAAGCAACAGGTATTGTTAGAAGGATTGATGATCTGGGCAGAGTCGTGATACCGAAAGAAATTAGGAGGACAATGCGAATTAGAGAAGGTGAACCCTTAGAAATATTTGTAGACAGAGAAGGTGAAGTTATTCTCAAAAAATATTCTCCTATAGGAGAGTTGAGCGAATTTGCACAGGGATATGCTGATGCTTTAGCTGAAGAAACAGATCATGGTGTTTTTATATTAGATCGAGATGTCGTGATTGCTGTTTCAGGGGTTCAGCGGAAGGTATTTCTAGAAAAACAAATTAGTCCTGAAGCTGAAAAAATAATGGAAAACAGAAGGCCTAAAATAATAAATGGAAAAGGTGCCGATGCTTTTTGTCAAGGTGTGGGTGATATTGATGATTATTCTTTCTCATCATCGGTTTTAGCTCCAATAATCGTAGAAGGTGATCCTATTGGTGTTGTGGTTATGAGTACCAAAGATGGCGATAAAGAAGTAGGTGAGTTGGAGACAAAATTAGTGACTACAGCGGCGTCTTTTTTAGCAAAGCAGATGGAGCAATAATAAATTACTTATTCCCCCCTCATATCGAGGGGGACTTAAAAGTATTATGACATAACTATTATAAGTTCTACTAAAAAAGGCTTTACTGGTTAAAATATAAAAACTTTAATTATAAGGGGAGTATATAGGATGGCTGAGGGGAAAAGCAAGAACTTTATAAAAGGTGCCGCAATTTTATCAATTGCAGGTTTGATTGCTAAAGTGATGGGTTTTGCCTACAGGATAATATTGGCTAGGATTTTAAAAGCCGATGGTATAGCATTATATGCATTAGCTTATCCGATTTATACCACTTTATTGGTAGTTTCTCGTTCTGGTATACCTGTTTCCCTTGCTAAATTAGTATCAGATAGAATTGCTAAAGGTGAGCGTAAGAATGCCTTTAAAATATTTAAAGTTGCTAGGTCTTTAAGTGTTTTTGTTGGACTATTTTTCTCTATCCTAATGGCACTATTGGCTCGCCCTCTTGTTAATTTTCTCGGTTGGAATCCTGATGCTTATTACCCAGTTATAGCCTTGTCTCCAGCTATTTTTATTGTATCAATAGTTGCTGCATATAGAGGATTTTTCCAAGGATTACAAAACATGAAACCTACAGCATACTCACAGATCATCGAGCAATTTATTAGAATGACTACTATGATTCTGCTGGTTTATTACTTGATGCCTTATGGGAAGGGAATCGCAGCAGCTGGTGCGACATTTGGAGCAGTTACTGGAGCGATTGCTGGACTTTTTACTTTACTTTTTATATACTATAAACAGAGGAATGAGATATGGAAATATGTACAGACTGGGTCTGTCGTAAATATAGATAACTGGAAAATAACTAAGGAAATTGCTAATATAGGTATACCGGTTACTTTTGCTGCACTTGTACAGCCTTTAATGAATCTTGTTGATGCAACTATTGTTCCTAATAGATTACAGGCTGCTGGATTTACTATAGAACAGGCTGATATTTTCTTTGGACAACTATCAGGATTTGCCATGGTTTTAGTTAATTTTCCGACGATCATTACTATATCATTGGCTGCTAGTCTGGTACCATCTATCTCTGAGGCGTTCGCCCTCAAAAGACATGACCTTATTCGCAGGAGAACCCAAACCGCCTTAAGATTAGCAATATTACTGGGTCTCCCGTCTTCAGTAGGTCTATATTTATTGGCTCAACCTCTGACAACGGTTATATTTGATTCTGTTGGTGCTGCTATACCATTAAGAATAGTGTCTTGGGGTGTATTTTTTATAGCCTTACAGCAAATAACATCTGCTATATTACATGGTAGTGGAAAAAATAGAATTCCTGCATGGAATCTTTTAATTGGTGCCATTAGTAATGGATTTTTAAATTATTATTTAACTGCTCAAGCGAATATTGGGATTAAGGGCGCTGCCTTCGGAACTGTTACTGGGTTTGCAGTTGCTGCTCTGTTAAATATAATATTTGTACGTAAATATACTCACTTTAAGTTTAAGTTTTCAGAGCTTTTACTAAAACCATTGATAGCTGTTTCTATAATGGGTATAGTTGTATATCAAGGTTTCAGTATATTAAATAGATACTTGGCTTTATTTACAGTATATAATTTACATATTGCAACTTTTGCAATAGTCTTTATTGCAGTTATGATTTATTTTATATTATTGCTATTATTGAATGAGATTAGTTATAATGATATTATATTACTACCAGCTGGGGAAAAAATTGCTGAAAAACTAAAAAAGATTGGGTTGGTGAGGGAGAGATAATGGATAAAGAAAATCTTGAACTTGAATTATGTCGTTTAGTTGATATAATGGAAAAGTTGAGGGGACCAAATGGTTGCCCCTGGGATAAGAAACAAACCATTGAGTCATTAAAACCATATATAATAGAAGAGACTTATGAAGTTGTTGAGGCTATACAAAAACAAGATATGACATTGCTTAAAGAGGAACTAGGGGATGTTTTATTACAAATAGTATTTCAGGCTCAGGTGGCTAGGGAAGAAGGGATTTTTACTCTTATAGATATTTTTAGAGGGATAAATGATAAACTAACTCGTAGACACCCCCATGTTTTTTCTAATTTAAAGGCTAATACACCTGAGGAAGTCAGTGTACTTTGGAATGAAGTAAAGAAGTCAGAAAAGGGTAATTTTGTAGAAGAGTCCATCTTGGATAACTTATCTACAAGTCAACCAGCCTTAAGTCAGGCTGTAGAAATACAGGAAAAGGCAGCTGAAGTAGGATTTGATTGGGATAATATCCAAGATGTTTTAAAAAAAGTAAAAGAGGAAATTGATGAAGTTGAAGAGGCCCTAGATAATGATAATATGGAAGAGGCTTCTCTGGAAATTGGGGATTTGTTATTTGCAGTTGTTAATTTGTCTCGGTTTATTGACACAAATCCAGAGATAGCTTTATTTTCTACTATACTTAAATTTAAGGATAGGTTTAAATATATAGAGGATTCAGTGAAAAAGAATGGTGATAAGTTAGAAGAAATGAGTTTAGAGACATTAGATTATTATTGGGAAGAAGCCAAGGACTGTATAGAACAGGGGAGGATTAAATCATGAAAAAAATTATTATTATAACTTTATTATTAATTACTCTATTTGCTTTGAATATAAATGCTCAGGAATTTGATTTGGATGTTGGTGCAGCTATTTTAATTGATGCAGAAACAGGTCAAGTTCTTTATGAGAAAAACGCCGACAAAGAACTCCCTCCTGCAAGTATCACTAAAATAATGACATTGTTAGTGGCTATGGATCAGATAGAAAAGGGAGAAATAACTCTGGAAGATGAAGTAACCATTAGTAAATTTGCAGAATCAATGGGAGGATCACAAATATTTCTGAGTGCAGGTACCAGGGTAAAACTTGGTGATCTTTTAAAAGCAGTTACAATTGCCTCGGGAAATGATGCAAGTGTTGCAGCCGCAGAGGCAATTGCAGGAACATATGGTAATTTTGTAAGTTGGATGAATGATAAAGCAGAAGAATTGGGTATGGAAAATACTCATTTTGAAAACACCACTGGTTTACCTACAGAATATGGTGAACATTATTCAACTGCTCGGGACATATCAACTATGGCACGGGCATTAGTAAAATACCCTCAGGTTCTAGAGTGGGCATCAATATGGCATGAAATGTTACAACTCCCTAATAGGAAAGCTGATTTAACTAATACTAATAAACTAATAAAGTCATATCCTGGTATGGACGGGCTAAAAACTGGGCATACTCAGGAAGCTGGTTTCTGCCTTGCAGCAACAGCTCTTAGAAATAATATGAGGTTAATTTCGGTGGTTTTGGATGCTGATACGGAGAAAGAACGTGAAGAAGTTACTGCACGTTTACTTGATTATGGGTTTAACGCTTTTAATAGGGAACTAATTCTTTCTAAAGGTGATGAAGTACAGAATATCGAAATTCCTAATGGAAAAAAGACTGTTACTAGTGCTCAGGTTGCACAGGATCTTTATGTCGTTATAAGAAGAGGTACAAAAGATGCTATTACTAAAAAGATTAGTATACAGGAAAAATTAAAAGCGCCAATTAAGAAAGGTCAAGTAATTGGAGAAGAGCTAATTTTGCAAGAAGGAAAAGTATTAGCAAAAGTTGACTTATTAGCTGTAGAAGCTATAGAGAGAGCAGGATTGTTGACAAGAATATGGAGGTCCTTCGTAAATTGGGTTGGTGGATTGCTTGAGGGACTCCTTGGATAATATACCTTTTTCTTAAGACTAAGTATCTAATAAGATAAATAATCAAAAATATACAATAGCCTACCTTAATATGATGAAGGTGGGTTTTTTGTACTTTCTTATTTATATATAAATTTATTGAATAATCTACTATGCTTAATGATAAACTACATATAACATTCTATCTAGATGGTTTAATCATAGTTTAAAATATATAAGAGTGAGAGGAGTACTTTATTTGTATAAGGAAAAATATTATTTTATGTTGACGTTAATTTTGATTATTGTATTGCTAATAGCTGGATGTGACCAAACAAGGGTTAAAGGTGTTCGAGAAAGAAACAAATTAAAGTCAGAACCTGATATTGTGGTTAAATTAAGTGACGGGCAAGATAAAAACTTAAAATTTGAAGAATATATTACAGGTGTAGTAGCAGGAGAAATGGAAAAAGGATGGCCTGATAATGCTTATGCTGCACAGGCAATAATTGCACGTACATTTGCACTTAAATATATGAATGAAAATAACACAAATGTTATAAGTGGTAGTTATAAGTATGCCCAGGAATATAAGCCTGAGAATATAACTCCTGAATTAACAGAAGCGATTAAAAAAACCAGGGGGGAAGTAGTAGTATATCAGGATGACTATATAAAAGGTTGGTTTCATTCTAGCGCTGCAGGTCAAACAACTTCGGCAAAGGTTGGGCTTGCTTTTCAGGAAGAAGAGCCACCATATATCATTAGTGTAGATTCCCCAGATGATCAGGCCCCTGAGGATATTAAAAGTTGGAGTATTTCTTTTACAGCTGCAGAAATAACTGATGCCTTAAAAAAAATGGGAGATAATGTTGTTGACTTGAGTGATATAGAGATTGTAAGTAAAGATGATACTGGTAGAGCTATTAACTTAAAATTCACTGGTAGTAGTGGTAGTGTTACAACAAAAGCTGCTATTTTCCGAAATCAGTTGGACCCTAAAAGATTGAAGTCTACAATGATATCAACGATTAAAAAGGGAGAGCAAGGGTATACATTTGCTGGTTCGGGCTTTGGGCATGGGGTAGGCATGAGTCAATGGGGTGCATATGCCTTAGCTAAAGAAGGGAAGTCTCCTGAAGAGATTGTACAACACTATTTTAAAGATGTTGAAATTGTTAAGGAATATGACTAAAATATTCTTAAAATAAACTTAATCGTAATCTATAATATATAAAAGTCAAGTAACAATAGTTATAACAATTTTTGAATCCTCTTGTCTAATATGATTAGGATCTAATTTTATTAATTTGATCAAATAACCCTTGACAGTGATTCAATTTGTTGTTAAAGCCTGAAAAACGGCTAAGAAGATTTACCTTAAATATTGCTAGAGAGCAGGAGAGAAACCTTTCTACAGTAATTAAAGGAGATCTTTGAGATAAAGGATAAAAAATTTTTGACAGGAAATACTAGAGATGTTATGATAACTCCTGTCGCCGCAAAAAAGCGGTATCATTCTGAAACCGAATTACTTCTTGGTTTCTTAGAAAACTACAATTCTTTAATTCACTAAGAAATATTGAAAATGTGATTTTAAAACTTTTCAAAAAAACACTTGACAGTATTCGACACAGATGATAAGATATTAAATGTCGCTACTAAATAGCACTAAACAAAAAACATTAAGAACGTTGATTTGTAAAGTGTTGTGAGTAATAAGAAGAAATAATCTTTGAACTAAAATAAAGAAAAAACTTCTTGACAAGTGACAGGAAAAATGATACGATATATTTCGCGGTCAACAATAAAAAACGAGTCATAAAATACAACATTAAATCATACTATTCTATGAAACAAACATTAATATATGCATCTAAGCAATATTAAATGATTGCGAGTCTAAAGCAATTTAGACATTTCAAAAATGATCCTTGAAAATTAAACAATAGACAAAGACGCTAGTGCGAGCCTT
>JADQBV010000157.1:2089-11638 GCA_016278415.1 Halanaerobiales bacterium | reverse complement strand
GTTCTACTAATTCATTACCGTCTTTTATCATATCTTCTTCATCTACATTAGCTATGTATATAATTGGTTTAGCACTAAGTAAAGACAGTTCTTTAATTATTTTCATAGCCTTTTCATCCAAGGCTAACTGCCTAATGTTTTTACCTTCTTCAAGGGTGTCTTTAAACCTTTCCAATATACCTAACTCTTCTAAATATTCCCTATCACCACTTTTGGCGGCTTTGGCTGTTCTTTCCATTCTCTTCTCAACAGCAGCTAAATCAGCAAGCAGTAATTCCATATTAATAATATCAATATCCCTGACTGGATCGATACTACCATCCACATGTGTGACATTGCTATCTGTAAAGCACCTAACCACCTGGGCAATAGCATCAACTTCCCGGATATGGGCAAGGAACTTATTACCCAATCCCTCTCCTTTGCTAGCTCCTTTAACAAGACCGGCTATATCAACAAATTCTATAGCTGTAGGTGTCTTCTTCTTTGGTTCGTACATTTTATTAAGTACTTCCAATCTTGGGTCTGGTACATTAACAACACCTATATTTGGATCTATTGTACAAAATGGATAATTCGCTGCATCTGCACCTGCCCTGGTTAACGCATTAAATAGTGTTGATTTTCCTACATTTGGTAGTCCTACAATCCCTAATTTCATCTACTTTTCACACTCCATTAAATTAATATCTAATAACCAACCCTATATCTTGTCTTAAATAAGGTTGGGCAAAATGTTCTTATGTCTTTTGAATGAATTTTTAATGCCCTTAAATCTTTGTATATCTTTCTTTTTTCAGCTAATATTAGATTCCCATTAGTCTAGCTTTAGTATCAGCCAAGTTTGCTAGAACTATTATATTATACCATATTATTATTAGCAAGTATTGTTTAGTACGCTTCCAGGTCAGAATTTAACTTTTCTTTTCCATAGGCTATTAACTGGCTCTGGGTTTTTAGACCTGTCTTCTCTTTAATTTGTACTATGTGATATTTTATAGTCCGCTCACTAAGGAAAATTTCATTACCTATTTGCTGATAAGTATACCCTTTAATTAAAAGCTTCACTATCTCCACTTGTGTATCAGATAAAATATGGCTAACATCTTCTGCTTTTTCCTCGTATTTTTCTTTTTCACGTATTTCATCTAAAAGGAATTTTTCTAACCCGGCAGAAAATGGATTTTTACCTTTATCTAACTCCGTCAAACCCCTAAGTAATTCCTCACCGTCAAGGCTTTTAAGTAAATAGCCAGATGCCCCCGCTTTAACAGCTTTAATGAGACTATTCCCTTCCTCAAAGCTGGTAAGTATTATAATCTTAGTCTCGGCTAGCTTTTCTTTTATTCTTCGTGTAGCTTCTATACCACTTAATACAGGCATCTCAATATCCATAAATACTACATCAGGCTTTTCCCGAAGGGCGGTTTCTACTGCTTTTTTCCCATTGTTTACTACATTACCTACTTCAAAGTTATTTGAAGTTAAGAGGTTTTTTAATCCTTCTGCATATAAGGGATGGTCATCTGCAATCATAATCTTCATTATTCTGCCCCCTAATCTTAGAATGAAAAATCAATAATAATCTTTGTACCTCTTCCTGACTGTGAATCCACTTTGAGTTTGCCCGCAATTAATCTAGCCCTTTCATTCATTATATTTAAGCCAGAACCCATATTACTTGATTCATCTATACCTTTACCATTATCTTCAATGATCAATTTCGCTAGTTTTTCCTTTGTACTTAATGAAACCCTGATAGTATCTGCTTCTGCATGTTTTAAAATATTTGTAAAAGCCTCTTTAACTATATGAATTAACTGTACCTTTTCTTCTGTACCTAGCTTCTCGAATGAATTGTCTTTTCCAATTATAAGTTCCACTTTTAAATCACAATTTTCTTTAAACCCCTCTATTTCCTCTTTGAGCAGGGTAATAAAGTCTTTTTTGTAATAAGAATTATCCCTAATATTATAAACAAATTCTCGAATATCTTTATGTGCGTCTTTAATAATAACATTTAATCTTTGTAAGTACTGATCTGCTAATTGTTGATTATCTTTTTTAAGTTCTTGACGTATTGCCTGAATCTGAATATTGGAAAAACTAAGTATCTGACCCAGATTATCATGTAGATCTCGAGACATCCTCTCTCGTTCATCCATTATAGCCATTTCCTGCTGTTGTAAACTAATCTGTTCTCTAGCTAGCTTTAAATCACTAATATCATTTAATATTAATACCCAGGCAGTTAGTTCTTTTCGATAATCCTTGATAGGGGATAAATACAGTTCTATATAGTGTTCTGTTTCATTTTTACCGTCTATAACAAATTCTGTTTGAGTTAAATCACCTTGATTTTTTAATGGAATTAATGCATCTAATTTAGGTGAAATGTTTAATAAAGACTGAGCTATATTAGCCTTTTTTGACAAGTTGAGCATCTTTCTGGCTTGAGGATTTATATCAATAATTCTTTTCCTTTTATCAATTACAATAATCCCTGAACCCATTTTTTCTATTACCGTCTCTCGGGCAATTGGCACCAGATCAAAGAGGCGGAAATGAAAAATCCCCCATCCTATTACGATCCCGGTTAAACTAAAAACAATCGGAGAAATATCAAATCCTTGAAAAGGAGATAAACCTACCACATAAAGTAAATTAGATATTGTTAGAAATGAAAATCCTAAAAGCAAATAAAAAGCCTGTTTTTGATATATTGTGTTTTTGAGTAAAACAGTACGAAATAAAAAAATAATAGCAGAGAAATTTAAAAAATAGCAATATATATAGTGTATAGTAAACCAGGTTCCGTATTCTTTGCTAATTACAGGAAAGGCCCCTGAAGTGTCTAATACTAAATTGTAACGAACCAGGCCGTGGAGGTGGTCTGTCCAGGCAAGAATAATAGTAATCACAGGAATGATTGACATTATGATAATATTTCTTTTATTAACCCAATTTTCTCTATCGGTAAATTGTAAAACCATTATTAACCAGGCAACTGGTGCAAAGGCGTAGGATATATACTGTACATTGGCCCAAAAAAGTTTTGTAGCAAAATCAACTCCAGCCATCTCCAAAGCATTTGCTAATGTCCAAAGACTTCCTATTAGCATACTGATAATGAAGGCCTTTGCCCCTCTGACAGAGCGATTCCTATTAGCATAGATAGCTAGACCTGTTACTATTAAAAATGATATAAAAAGAGGAATAAGATAGGGAATATATTGAAATTTCATTTCATCACCCGGATATTATTATTTTTCATGCCTTCTGTCATAATTCTCTAAATAATTATAATATCCTGCATCTCTTTTTATATAATAATTTTAATAAAACCTTATACATTCTTCCTGCATTCTTTTATCTAAACCCTCTTAAAAAATAGGCTTACTAAAAACTTTGGCCAGATCTAGATGTAGCTCCGGAAACTCTGGGTGTACAAACTTATCTTCAGGACCTCCTGTAAATATCAGTAAGTAATTTTCACCTTTCAGCATATATGATTCCAGTATATTTTCCTCGGGATCGAGCAACCAGTAATGGGGGATTCCTACTTTGCGATAGATTTCCATTTTTTTTAAGCGATCTTTGCGATAATTTGAAGGAGACATAATTTCTATGACTAAATCACAGGGACCATCAATACGTTTTTCACGCATAATCTCTCTACGAGCACCTGATATAAATAAAATATCAGGCTGTACTACATTACTATCACTCAAGGTAACATCCAGGGGAGCATCAAAAATTTCTCCATCAGGGTCAAATTCATCAAAATATTTTTTTAACTCAAATTCCAATTCTCTGGATACCCGCTGATGTTGAATAGACGGTGAAGGTTCTTTTACCAAAAATCCTTCCAGTATTTCATAACGATAACCAGGCTCTTCAGGAAGTTTCAAATAGTCTTTATATGTATATTTTCCCTGTTTTGAATAGACAGAACGTTCCTCCTTTACAATGTTTCCACCGGTTGACAGGGCATCCAGAACAGCTTCTTTCTTATAGCGATACTGTTTAGTACCCAGTTTTATTACAGGTATCTTTTCCTGGCGTGTATACCTCCAGATTGTTTCTACTGATAAGTCTAATATCTCAGCGAGTTCATAGGCAGTTAAAAGTTTTCCCATCATATATCACCTCGTTTTTATTATATAACCATACACAATTAATATCAAGTATACACAATTAATTTTACGTCTATTCGCTTTGACATTATAGCATCATAGTAATAAAAAAAGGCTCCCCAAAAAGGGAGCCTAATTATAATAAGCCTAAACTTACAAAACTTTAGATATGTCTAATTAATTGGACGGTTCACATCTACCCATCTCAGCCTTTCAGCTTATTTAACCAACTGAACAGCAAAGTTAACCTTCTGCATCAATCCTGGCGGTAGTTTTATTATAACAGGATTATCACTTATCACTACTGCCCCATCTGGGAGTGTTTCTGTATCAAGTTTCATAACCATTGTCTGCCCTATTGCTAGAGAAGAGTTGGATTCTACTATCAGGTGGTATCTCCCCTCATCATCTGTAGTTATCTTCTGTCCACTGAGGGTTATTATATCTACCTGAGCAATTCCTTTTTCTCCTTGATCCTGAATACCATTTGCATTACTATCATAGAATACCTTCCCAATTATTGTTGAACCATCAAATAGCGGATCAGCAGTTATTGATACAGATTCTTCAGCTATATTTGAGATGACTGTATTCTCTTCCTGCGCATAGGCTTTGTTTATATAATCTTTTCCTCTCATTACACCTGTTCCAACTACAAGTGTGTAGGTAATGCTTAGTTTCTGGTTATCATCCAGAGAAAGTTGATTCCAATATATCAAACTGTTTCCTTGAGTATTTAATTTGCTTCTTGATTGATTTCCTATTTTTATTGTTGCTGAATCCTTAAGATACTTGAATCCTGCTGGTACTTTATCATAGACTACAAAAGAATCGATCCTGCGGCCTGAATTATTAGTAACAACTATTTGATAGCTTACTAGATCACCGATAGCTACCCTGTCTTTACCGCTTGTTTTGCTCACAGATATTATCTCTGCACTTTCAGGATCCAGGGGAATATGATTATTGATAATATCCGGGTCAGCTGTTTCCAGTTCGAAGCCTAAATAATAGTCAGTATGGTCACTAGGAGCTGGTGCCGTTTCAAGGGCGACTACTTCAAATATATTGGTAGTCTCGGGAACAGCATCCCTATCTAAATCTGCGACTGGGTCTAAATAGTATAGTGAATCTGTATCCTGCTCCCATACTGCTTCAATTATCAGAGAAGGAAACTCTGCTATATAACCCGCCGGAGGAATAACTTCTATCCTGTATCTACCTGCTACTGCCTGCCTAAAATCAATATCGAATCTATAGAAACCATCTGAAGCTGTGAGCTGATTCTGCTGATTATGACCCAGATTCTCTGCTGGAACCACTTCCCCATTGGAATCAAGAAGTCTGACTCTGGCTCCTTCAATGGGTTCTCTGGTAATTGAATTATAGATTATACCACTGGGGTCCATCACTAAATTATCTGGTACTACTATACTACCTTGGATTAACTCTTCACTGGATATTTCGCTCTGATAGTAAACCACCTCTGTTTCAGGGTGTTTTAGTAAAAGGAGATAGTCTCTACTGTCAGATAAACCACTAAAATCAAAGGCCCCTTGAACGGTCAACTCCTGCCGACCCAGTCTGTTCTTCCCTGACCAGATCTCTACCAACCAGCCTTCAGGGAAGTTTTCAACCTTACTTAAAAACTCACCTTTTATCCTAACACTCCCTGGTGATGCTCCTATCTGAATGGTTGACTTCTCTACACCACTTAGTTGATTGTCCATATCATCACTGGTATCTTCAGCTTTGGCTACTGCTGTATATTCCAGCTGGCTTTCTATTACTGTGCCTTCTTCAATGTCTGCAGATATTTTTGCCTGATATTTTATTATAACTGTCTCATTTGCTTCAATTATACCATAATCTATTCCATTAATAAGTGTGGACTGTTCTCCTGGATCATCAGCAATCAAATTTCCATTAAGCTCTGTAGTTCCAGCAATGTATTCCAGATTGGCTGGTATCTGCTTGCTAATATTCAGTTCATCAGCCGGGGCATTCCCCTGATTGCTTATCTTTATTGTATATTCCAGGGTATCTCCTGCTATAATATCACCACCATTAAGATCATTAAGCTTGAGTGTAGAAGTCAGTACTGGGTATTTACCTATTACTACTTCATTAGACTGATATCCATTGCTGCCATCACCATCGGCATCTGTTTTTATATCTGCTGTATCATCTGATGAGACTATTCCCTGGCTGCTTATTATCCCCGTTTCTCCTATCTCGCTAGTTACCATAATTTGATATGAGACTAACATTTTTCTGCCTGGAGATAAGGTGCCTAGCTCTACTAGAATACGGCCATCATCTGTAATTGTATAATAAGGTGTTTCTGATTGTTGATTATTTGCAACTGTTCTACTATCTGCTATACTACTTTCTATACTTAAATTATCTCTACTTAGATCTTCTATTGTTATACTGTCTGGCACTAAATTGGTGCTTCCCGGTATTGTATCTGACAGTCGTACTTGATTAGCGTCACTTGTACCATTATTAGCAATTATTGTATTAATCTGCAGTGTGTCACCTACTCCTATATCACTACTACCAGTACCTTCACTATTATCGCCGTTGCCATTATTTAATATTTGTCGAACAGCATTGATTACTGCAGTTTCCCCGAGCAGACTGGAAGTGGCATCTCCCCTTATATTTGTGTCCGGGTCATCACTCAATACCGCTTCGATAGGATATCCATTCTCTCCTGTGCCCTGTAGTTCTACCTGATTGTTAATTATAGTGCCACTTACAGCTGTGTTTACTACTTTAGTCTGATAGCTTACAGTAACCCTATCATCGTCTCCCTGATTACCTATAACTCCATCAGCTAGTCCTGGGGTACTAATACTATATCCTTCTATCAGAGGACAGTTTCCATTATTATCAGCTATGGTTTCTCCATTAATTATGGTCGATCCTTTCACATATTCTGTATTTGACGGTATCCAGGCAAGTAGTTTAGCATTGTGTAGATTGGTCAGACCTGTATTTCTTATTCCTATACTATAGGTGATTATTTCTCCTGCTGCTAATATTTCACCGTTTTCATAGAAATCTACCATGCTTACTTCCATTTCTGGGCTTCCTATTGTTCTAAAGTTCCAGTCTATACTGCCTTGAATACCAGCAAATATATTACCGACTGTATCCTTAAATACTCCAGTTTCTATTTCGATATAATACCCTGTGTCTGCTTGGAAGTCATTTTTAGGATCGATTATAATTGTATCTGTTCCATTACCACTGATTTTCTCTCCACTTACGGCTATTGTTTCTACAATACTATCATCAACTGTTTTCTTGATATAGATATTACCACTATTGATCTCTACTGGTTCATAAAATATTATCTTTAAGTTATCAGAAAAACCAACATCTTCTGCTCCATCTGCTGGACTTAAACCTGCAATCTCTGGTCCTTCTGTGTCTTTTTCAATTGTATCTATTACTTCCTCACCGACATTCCCCGCTGCATCTGTCAGTGTAAATGTTAATGTTAGTAGACCATCATTGAGACTACTTACATCGATATCTATTATATTTTCATCTACAGCTGTTATTTCTCCACTTCCTGTTATGGCAGGATTTTCACCATCTTCGTCTACTATACTGTAGTTGTATGTTGAGCCTACTTCTGCATCTGTAAAGCTGAAGGACAAGGCTCCTTCATTGCTTAAATTTATTACCTGCTGATCTATGCTAACACTATATCCCGATGGCCTGCTTCCATCAAAGGTAACTCTGCTATTATCAGCAGTAGTTGTGACCTGTTCACCTATATTTCCAGCTATGTCTTCATAATCTATGGTAAACTCAATTTCACCTTCTGGATCTCCACTTTGCATAGTATATTCCGCCTGCCAGCCAACAGCATCACTATCACCAGTATCACTATCATCAACATTACTGACACTCGCATCATTTCCAGCAATTGTTACTACCGGTTCCTTGATATCTTCACTGGCTGTAATATCCAGGGTTATGGTATCACCTACAGTAGCCAGGGTAGAGTAATTAGCATTATCTGAGCCTATACTTACTGCTGTTAATGTAGGTTTTACTGTTTCTTTATCTACTGTATCATTAACTTCCTCGCCGATATTACCAGCATAATCTGTTAACGTTACAGTCAAGGTCAACTGACCTTCGCTTAAGGTACTTACATTTATGCTTGTAATAGTTTCATCAGTTGAACTAATTATTCTACTAGCTGTTATATTATTACCTGCCTCATCACTAATAGTGTAATTATAAGTTGTACCAATTTCTGCTCCACTAAATGTAAATGACATTCCTGTTTCATTACTATCATTTATCACACTTTGATCTATGCTAACACTGTATCCACCTGGAACTGTTTTATCAAGCTCTAATGTAAATCTATTATCCTGAGTACTATTCCCTACATTATCTGTTGCTGTGAAGGTTATTGCTATACTTTTACCTTCTAACATATTCCCTCCACTATTAAGTTCTGCTGTTGTATATGAATACGTTCCGTCTCCATCATCTTTCAAAGTTTGTTTACTACTAAAGTCACTATCCAACACACTTAAATTTGTCGTTACTGCTAGTCCACTCTCCCCTAAATCTACATCCAGTATTATTTTTTCTCCTGCTTTATAGTTATTATCTCCTCCATCAGCTACACTTATAAATCTTGGAGCTGTTTTATCGACTACTAAATCACCGGTATAAGATGCAGAATTTGTATCAGCACTATTACCATCATCTGCTGTAATAATAATATCTGTGAATATACCTTCAGCAATATTAAGTAGATCGATATCCCAAGTTAATATCCAACTACTATTTCCACCTCTTACTACTGTACTTTGCGTTTTGCCATCTATTACACCTGAAACTGTAACATCACTATTCTCTACATCTGTAACAGAACCTGAAATACTAATAATATCACTATTATTAAATCTCTGGTCTTGAGTAGGATTATCTAATGAAATTGACGGTATAGTGTTTGCTATTATTGAAATATTATTAATTGAAGTTAAATTACTATCACCTGTTGAATCTAAATATTCATCTGTTGTACAGCTTACCGTTACATCTGTTATATCAATATCAAAATCTATATCGCTATTACCGTTCAAAGTTATTTTTACTGTTTTATCATCTACTCTGTCTACACTACCTTTACTTACTCCTGATGGTAGATTAGTAACTGACCAATTAGCTGGATTTATACTATCAGCAAACTCTCCATTACTTATGCTTACTGTTATCTCTTCTTCATCCTCTGCTCCCTCTCTTATCTCCCCGTCATCTGCTATACTTATTGACTCAGCATCATTATTAGCTGTAAAAGTTACTCCTGTACTCGCTGTTAAATTACTATCACCTGTTGAATCTAAATATTCATCTGTTGTACAGCTTACCG
>JADQBV010000157.1:0-2079 GCA_016278415.1 Halanaerobiales bacterium | reverse complement strand
GTTAAATTACTATCACCTGTTGAATCTAAATATTCATCTGTTGTACAGCTTACCGTTACATCTGTTATATCAATATCAAAATCTATATCGCTATTACCGTTCAAAGTTATTTTTACTGTTTTATCATCTACTCTGTCTACACTACCTTTACTTACTCCTGATGGTAGATTAGTAACTGACCAATTAGCTGGATTTATACTATCAGCAAACTCTCCATTACTTATGCTTACTGTTATCTCTTCTTCATCCTCTGCTCCCTCTCTTATCTCCCCGTCATCTGCTATACTTATTGACTCAGCATCATTATTAGCTGTAAAAGTTACTCCTGTATTAGCTGTTAAATTACTATCGCCTGTTGAATCTAGATACTCAGCTGTTGTACAGCTTACCGTTACATATGTTATATCACTATCAAAATCTATATCACTATTACCGCTCAAAGTTATTGCTACTGTTGAATTATTTATTCTGCTTACACTACCTTTACTTAAACCTGATGGCAGATTAGTAACTGACCAGTTTGCTGGCGTTATCTCATCATTAAATGTACCTCCACTTATGGTTACAGTTATCTCTTCTCCATCCTCTGCTCCTTCTCTTATTTCCCCGTCATCTGCTATGCTTATTGACTCATCATCATTATTAGCTGTAATATCTGGCATATCATCACTAAATGTCAGATCTCCATAACTATCATCTGCTAATTCATGAGTCTTTACTATCAGTTCTAGATTAGTAATATCACTATCAAAATCTCTTCCATCATAAGCTAAATCTACTTTACAATGCTGATTATCTATATATTCAACACTTTCTATATAAAGTCCGGACGGAGCATTCGCCAACATGAAATTTGTTGGATCGAGAGTATTATCAGTAAAATTTGTTGGATATATTTCCAGATTTATACTGGAATTATCCAATTCATCTTCACTCATACTATTACTCTCTATAATAAAGCCAGCAGGCATCCAGACCTCATAAATAGTCCCATTAACACTAAAATCAAGCTCATCTTGATGAATAGCATTAATAGCTGTACTATCATATAGAGGATTATTATACAAATATAGATATTTTAAAGAGGTTAAGTTCGATAAAACACTTATATCACTTATATTATTATAACTCAAAGATAGTCTATTTAAAGTTGTTAAATTCGATAACCGACTTATATCACTTATACTATTGCTAGACAAATTTAGATTAGTTAACGATGTTAAATTCGATAAAGCACTTATATCACTTATACTATTATTATTCAAAACTAGATCAGTCAAAGACGTTAACTTGGATAATCCACTTATATCACTTATATTATTATAACTCAAAGATAGTTTATTTAAAGTTGTTAAATTCGATAACCGACTTATATCACTTATACTATTGCTAGACAAATTTAGATTAGTTAACGATGTTAAATTCGATAAAGCACTTATATCACTTATACTATTATTATTCAAAACTAGATCAGTCAAAGACGTTAACTTGGATAATCCACTTATATCACTTATATTATTATAACTCAAAGATAGTTTATTTAAAGTTGTTAAATTGGATAACCCACTTATATCATTGATATTATTAACAAACAAATATAAGGTATTTAAAGATGTTAAATTAGATAATCCACTTATATCACTTATGTTATTCTTAGCCAGGTATAGATAAGTTAATGAGGTTAAATTTGATAAAGTACTTATATCACTTATATTATTATAACCCAATTGTAGGTCAGTTAAAGATGTAAAATATTCTATCCCACTTATATTACGGATTGATTTATAATTAAGTTTCAATGATTCTTTCGCCTCTGCTTCACTAATACTTATTTCACCATCGCTATTAGTATCTGTACCTGCACCAATTAAAGCCTGCTTTAAGTCGGCATCTGGAAAGTCAATTACTGTTGTAAACATCCAGCTAGTTTCATCTGTTATTCCTGAATATCTATTTCCACTTTCATTTATAAAGCAGCCTCCATCTACCTGCACATAATACTCTGTTGCACCATCAAGTTTCGCAGCGGAATTTGTCAAGTAAGTTGTCGCATTTAATATAAAAAACAATATATTGAAT
>JADQBV010000141.1 GCA_016278415.1 Halanaerobiales bacterium | reverse complement strand
ACTTACTTCTATTTCCTGAGCATTTTCAGACAGATATTTACGGGCATATTCCAGGACCTCATTCTTAGATATTTGATTTATATTATTGAATTCACTATTATTAGAAAGCTGATTCAGACCCATCCAATTCCTACCCATCATACCATACTTCTGATTCCACATCATATTGGGACCAGGTTCTGGTTGAAAGTCTCTTGTATCAGGATCAAAGAGTAGCTCAAAGGCCCCTTTACCGGTACCTCTTTCTACCACTGAAATATAGTAAGGTGAATTACTAAATACAAAGATGTCAGATACCTGATATTCAGAACCTAATTCTCGCCTTATAAAATTAGATACATATTCCTTTAGTTCATCCTCAGTATATGATACCTGGTTCTGGCTTTGAAAATAACCTGTTCCAGGCCAACCCATCATATAATAGGTGCCTCCTATACCGATAAGTATCAGTAAAACAATCAAAACAATTGTTGTATTTTTACTTAAATTCATGCTATTACACCTCTTTTTTAAGTTCAAGATATACCTGAGCTTAAGGTTCCAGTACAATTTCCCTAACAATATCAAATAATAAATCATTTATTTCTTTTATCTTTAAACCTGCTTTTTCAATATTCTCCATCGTCCTACGGTTAATATTGGCACCATAGGTATATAAAGAAACCCAGTTAAAAAGATCCATTAATTTACCTACAGGTTCCGTTTTAGACCGCATATGCTCCAGCATTATGATTTTACCGTCAGTTTTACAAACTCTCCTTAACTCCTTAAGACCCTTCACAGGATCCGGTACAGAACAGAAGACACAGCTTGTTACAATAATATCAAAAAAATTATCATGGAAATCTAAATTCTGGATATCCATCTGTAATAAGTTTATATCCTTCCCAGAACCCTTTGCTCTCTCCTTTGCTTTTTGTAACATATTTTTACTAAAATCGATGGCATACAAATCAATATTATCAGGATAGTATGCTATATTTTTACCTGTCCCTACACCTGCTTCCAGCAGTTTCCCGCCTGAATCTGGTAGATTTTCTTCTACTCTCTGCCACAGTTTTTTACGCCAGCTCCCCATCTTTCCTTTTTCCATCAAGCCTTCCATCGAGTCGTAGATAAGGGCAATCCTATTATAGCGCTTTTTGATCTTATTATTATCAACCATATATCGAAAGTCACTTCCTCAATTATTTAGGATAATCTAAATTTTTATTTATTTTATCCTGATTTGTTTCAAAACCAATAAATTTTTCTTTACTATTCCTCAAATCAATATATTAAAATATTTCAGTACCTGTTATATTCCTAAGTATAGTATAGAATAAATTACCTTTTTTTCATGTAAAGTGTTTTACATAATAATAAAACATTGTCTAAGACATATTCCCTTAATAGTTTAATAAATTTTATTTTGATCAACTAACTGTTTTAAATTTACATCCACTAAGGAAAGATCAAGTGTCATATTTGTGGTTCCTTTTATTAAAGCTGTCTGTTCTTGACTGGATGATGCCACTTCTTTTGCATTATTAGAACTTTCTTTAGCAATCCTGGATATATTAGTAATATTTATAGAAACCGTCTGACTATTATTATTCGCTTCTTTGATTATATTATTAGATTTATTTATACCTAGTAAAACCTTATTAATGGCTTTTTTGATTTCTTGAAAATCATTGTAGCAGATTTTACAACTTTTTGACCATGAGCTATCTCCATAATACCTGTATCCATCTTATCGCTGGCTAGATGAGTTCTAGAATCAAATAATCAGAAGAGACTTCTCTTCTGATTATTTTCTAAAAAATTCTATTGTAAATCTTTTTTTCTGCTTATAAATTCTTCTCTAGATATACGCCCCAGTGCATATTCATGTTTGAGTGTATCCAAAGCCTGGTAACTACCTTTTTTCCTGTTTGATCTAACTAAAAGAACTACACCTGTAATTATCAAACCCCAGAACAGTAAAGGCATAATCCACCAGAAACCTCCTAATGTTGAACCATAACCACTTAGGCCATAACAATAACCCATTACATAACACTCCTTTCATTATATCTTTTCAAACAGTTATAATATATTAAGATACTTGAAATTATTATCAAACTATCATCTGCTCTATACCTTTATTTATCAATATGTTTTTCAACTTCAATTACAGTTGCTAAATCTCCGTGCCAATTGTGGTACCAGACCTGACCTGTATAAGCATTAACACTTAGCATGCCCCTTGTATTATCTTTCGTATCTCCTGTATGGAATGTATAATAACCAGGGAACTGATGTCCTTCATCTTCCACTGTAAAGCCATTTGCCTGAGCATATTTCTTGGCATCATCTAATGCTTGCTGGCGAGAAATCATATTCTCTTCATTTGCTGCACTCCACCCCATCATATTGCTCATACCATTTTCAGTATTCCACATCATATTTGGTCCATATTCCGGATAAATTACTTTTCTATAAGGATCAAATAACAATTCAAAGGCACCCTGTTCACTATCTTTCTTGACAACCGATATATAATATGGTGAATTATCAAAAATAAATATATCACTTATCTGAAAATCTGAACCAAACTGCCTTTCTACAAGTTCAATTGCTAGATCTTTAACTTCATCTTCATTCATACCAAGTGCTGAAAGACTGTAATCTATATTTCCATTAACTCCAGGATCATATCCTCCCATCATTCCATTGCCGTTCCCCATCATATTACCATAGCCCATGCCACTGCCCATCATCATACTCATCATACCCATCATTCCGCCTGATCCCATCATACCGTTATATCCCTGACCATTATATCCTAGGTTATTAAAACCATTCATTTGACCATTATAATCATTACTCATCATGTTATTATTACCATTATAAGCCCCATGAGCTCCAGCTATTGAATAAATACCAACTACCAACATTACTGCAATTAACAATGTAAAAACCTTATTTTTAAACATATTAATTCACTCCTTCTTTAAATATCTTTTTTTATTTTTCCTCAAATTACTTTAAATACTTTATTTCAAATTTTTCAAAATATCATCAAGTTCTTCCTTGTTTATTTCGCCTCTAGCATAACGCTCTTTAGCTATCTCTTCAGCCCTATTTTCATTATACTTAGAGAAATTCCTATTACTATAATCAGAACTAGAACCGCTCTGACTTCGATTATTAAAATAATAAATTACAGCAATAATGATTATTATCCAGAATATCAAGGAAAATCCACCTCCGCCCATCATACCCATTCCAAAACCCATCATAATATTTGCTCCTTTCTTTTATACCAAATACCCTTATCGGGTAGTTTTATTATAACACTAGATTGTGAAGAAATTATGAATTTGTACCTTATTAAACCTATTTTTTTAATCGACTTTAGAGTAAAGCCTATCATATATTAATGTTTGATTGCGAAATAAAGTTATGAAGATTTATAACTTTTTTTAGTTGTCCCTTATTACCCTATCCACTTGTCCATGCCAGTTATGGAACCAGACCTCCCCGCTGCCTGAATTGACACTTATCATCCCGACAGTTTTATCTCCTACACCAGTATAAAAGGTATAATATCCATTAAAAAGCTGTCCTTCACTTTCTACAGTTAACTGACTGCCATTTTCCTGAAGGAAATATTCAGCTTGCTCTACTGACTCTTCCCGTGAAAGATTAACAGTAGTGTTAACATTCTTATTTTGATTAACTCCTGTACCTGCATTATTTAAATTCCACATTCTGTTGGGGCCTGGTGCCGGACTAAATCTGTTCGAATAAGGATCATATAATAATTCAAATGCTCCATTTCCAGTCTTCCTGTCAATTACAGATATATAATAAGGTGAATTATTAAATACCAGGATATCTCCCACTGTATATTGCTCACCTAATTGCTTATTAATAAATTCAACGGCAATTTTTCTTAATTCGCCATCTTCAAAATCTATTTCTGCCTGTAGATTATAACTGTTATTTTGTTCCTGCTGATTCATTGGCTGATTTGGACTAATTTGATTTCCATACATTCCATTGTTAGACATACCAGATCCGTACATTCCTGAACCAGACATACCACTTCCCATCATATTTCTACCCATATTCCCGGAGCCGTTATATGGATACCCTTGATAATTTTGACTATTAGATCCCATACCTGGACCCATACCGAAACTCATATTACTCGAAAACATTCCCTGATTACCTGTGCCCATACCGAAAATACCAAATAGACCACCTAATAGACCATTACCAAATCCTCCACCCATCATCGCCTGAACATTACTTACAGAAGAAACTGAAATTAATATTAATAGAGTAAAAACTGTCAATATTATTTTACTTTTTTTCATATTTATACACCTCACATATATTTATATATCTATATATTATAATTTTTAGTTATAATTTACAAAAATAAGTTCCTCCTCCCATTACAGTGTAAATTTCTTCATATCCTCACCTGTTAATAAAATCATAACAAGAGAATATGAAGAAATTATGAATTTTACTAAAGAAATTCCTATTAAATATTAATGGAGTATAGAAAATAGACATAGATCAATTTAATTATATAGAAGTTTAGCATTTTAATATTAATTGTCAATTATAGGTATAGTCACTATAAATGTAGAGCCAGCATTAATACCTGGGCTCTCTACTTCTATGGTTCCCCCCATAGCATATACAAGTTCCCGGGTTATAGCAAGACCTATTCCTGTTCCTCCTGTCTTTGTTGAACGTGATTTATCTGTCCGGTAGAATCTCTCAAAGATGTAGGGTAAATCTTCAGAACCAATACCAATACCTGTATCAGTTATCCTGAAAATTATACTTTTATCTTCTTTTTTCAGATTGATCAATATTTTCCCACCCTCATTTGTATATTTTACTGCATTTGAAAGTAAATTTATAATTACAGATTCCAGATTATCTGGATCAGCTGTAATACTAAGATTTTCTTTTATTCTTCTTTCAATTGAAACCTCTTTTTTTTCTGCAAGTGGTAAAAATCTATCTATTATATTCTGTAAAATTTCAGAAAAAGAGATCTTCTCCACTTCTTGATGAACTATACTTTTTTCAGCATCACTTAAATCTCCTAATCTATTTACCAGTTTAATTAACCGTTCCAGCTCTTCTTCAATCTCTTGTATTGTATCTAAATCAGCTGATAAAATTCCTTCTTTGATGCCCTCCAAATAACTCTTGATCGTAGTTAAAGGTGTCCGTAATTCATGAGCAAGATCAGAAGTTGACTCAGTTCGTATCTTCTCTAAATATTTTAACTTATCAACCATATCATTAAAAGATTGTCCTAACTCGGCCAATTCATCTTTGCCCTTTATCCCAACATGATGGTCAAAGTCACCTTTAACAATCTTACCTGCTATCTGATTCATCTGCAATAGAGGTCTGGTTAAATAACGGGAGAAATAATAACTTATTAATATTGTTAACACTGAAACAAAGATAGCAGCAATCATAATAATTTTATTTACTCTATTGGTAAAAATCTCTGCTTTTTCAGACAAATTTGCATTACTGCTTGTTTCCCAGTACAGATTAGCTACCGTTTTATCGTTATATTGAATTTCGAAGATTTCACTATTATTTTTAAATTTATTTGAATTACGATTTGAATAATTATTATGGGCATTAGACATCATATTATTACTCATCATATTATTCATCATCATACCCATCTGACCGTTGAATATAGTATCTCCATTCTTATCTTCTAACAATAAATTGACCTTATTTATTCGTATGAAATCGTGAGCTAACATTCTAACATCTATCCAATTTTCATTTTCGTCTAGCGTTTCCTCAATTATTGTTACTAGATTTTCAATTTTCTCTTTTTCTTCTAAATACAGATAGTCAAAAAATCTATTATCAATACTAGTGTTTATATAAATACTGGTAAAAATGAGTCCACCAAGAGCCACCAATAATATTATAGAAAAAAACTTTAATCCTAATCTACTCATCCTTATCACCTTCAAATTTATATCCAGCACCATATACCGTTATAATAAATTGGTTTTTATCAAGTTGAAGCTTTTTCCTTATATTTTTTATATGGGCATCTATAGTTCTGTCAAACCCTTTAAATTCCAGTCCCATAACTTTTTCTGCCAATTTATCACGTGAAAATACCTGTCCAGGATTTTTTAACAAAACATATAGAATATCAAACTCAGTTTTTGTGAGAGTAGCATCTTCCTGATCTAGTAGTACCTTCATTTCTGCGGGAAATACCCTGATCTTGCCATTCTGATAAATTAAAACATCGGCTTTAGCAGCAGAATAGTCACTTCTACGTAAAATTGCCTTTATCCTTGCTAATAATTCGGACAGACTAAAGGGTTTTACTAAATAATCATCAGCACCATATGAAAACCCCTTAACTTTATCATCCTCTCCACCTTTTGCAGTTAGCATTAATATCGGTAGAGAACTTTCACGTCTAACCCTCTGGCAGACCTCTTCTCCACTTATTTCAGGCAACATCAGATCCAGTACCATTAAATCAGGCTGGAAATCCTTCACCACTTCCAATGCCTGATTACCACCAGAAACAGTTTTGACAATATATCCCTCTTTTTCAAGGTATGCTTTTATAACCTTTAAAAGTTTCTTTTCATCATCTACTACTAATATTTTCTTTTCCATATAAAATATCATCCCTTTCACTTTCCTCATTCACAAAAAAATAACTGTAATTGTTATACCACAAAACCATCTTAACAATTCCTATAATTCAATAGATATACTAAATATAGTATTAATAATCTCTTTGTTCAATAAAAATCTCACCATATAAATAAAGACCTGAGATTGTAATCTCAGGACCAATTATAAAAATAACAGTATCTTTTCAAGCTATGAAATTAACTTGTACCCTTTTCGAGTAGTTTTAGAGTAACAGTAAAATGTGAAGGAATTATGAATTTGTATCTGATAGACATATTTTTCTAGTTAGTTAGTTTTATAGTGTTACACAACTATTTAGTTTGAGAAATTAATTTATCACCTGTAAAATATAAATTAAACCATTATACTTAATGTAAAATAGTAATTTCTACCTCAGATACTTAATGGGGTCTACTGGGCGACTATTTACATGTACCTCAAAATGTAAGTTAGGACCAGTGGTAGTACCTGTGTTTCCAGATAAGGCAATTAATTCACCCTGACTTACCCTCTGCCCCTTTTTTACTAATAATTTTGAAATGTGTGCATAAAGAGTATGAAAACCCTTCTGATGCTCTATGATAACAGTTTGACCATAGCCTCTGGCCCACCCACTATAAGTAACTATGCCAGATGCCCCCGCTTCTACTCTGGTTCCGCTAGGAACAGCAAAATCTATTCCTTCATGCATCTTGCCCCATCTTTTGCCAAAAGGTGATGAGATTCTACCCACTACTGGTCTGATAAACTTCTTCTCAATTCTATCCTGAAATCCGAACTCAGGCTTTACACCTGGAAGAAAGAGTACTCTAGCCGGGAAAATTTTATCAGGGTCTTTTATATCATTTAGTACTTTAATAATCTCTATCTTCAGATTATATTTCTGGCTAATAATACTTAAATTTTCACCTGGACTAATTTTATAAAGAATACCTTTCATAGGTAATATATTAATTTTATCTCCAGGACGAATTGTATTTATATTATTGAAGTCATTAGCACCTATTAAGGTATCTATATCTATATCATGCTTATTAGCAATATTCCAGAGATTCTCACCTTCTTTGACAGTATGAACTTTTAACATATCTGTAATAGGCATTGATTTTAAAGAAAGTATCGTAAGTCTATTTTCATCTATTAATTCAAATGAATGACTGTTTAAAATATGACTATGTTCTTGAATGTTTAACGATACTTCGTCTACAATATCTAGCGACGATTCAGTATAACCTACATTACTTAGTATACTAATTATAATTAAGAAAACGATTATGATCTGCTTTTTCATACTACAACTCCTTTAACATATGTTAATATTGTACACCCCATACCCCTATTAGGTTATTGTCTTTATTTTATCCTATATCTTTAATACTTGTCAACATTTTTGTAAAAATATTTCTTTAATCAACTTAATCATTAGATAGTATAAAAACCAGGACTGCAGTCCTGGTTTTTATACACATAGGCATATATTAGACTAAATCTTATACCTTTTGTAAACTAATATAAATATTTGAACACTATTCCCTATAGATTATTCTTGTAATCATTCTCCCCGCAGTAACACCATTGTTTAATCCATTGAATGATAATTAATTTTACCTAGTTTGAATCACATTAAGAAAGGAATAATTAGAAATAAAACTGCAGCTAATGCAAAAGCCGTTAGATTATAGGGCATCTGTGCCTCTACATATTCCATATGTTCTGCCTCTGCTGCGCCAGCAGCCATTACTGTCATACCTGACAAAGGTGATGTAACATCTCCAAAGGTACCACCAGCGAAAACAGCACCAATAGCCATTAATACTGAACCACCGGTAATGGCTGCCAGTGGTATAGCAATCGGCATTAAAAGAGCAAAGGTACCCCATGAAGAACCAATAAAATATGCTACTAAAGAGGTTACGAGAAAAATTATAACAGGTATATAAACACCGGGGAGATTATCCCCCAGAGTTGTCGTAATTAATCTTGGTAGGCCTAAATCTTTGGTTACATCTGCTATCGGCCAGGCTACTGCCAGGATAGCAATTGTATGAATTATCTTATTTGCCTGTTTGAAGAAGTTATCTGTTAATTCCCCTAAAGAAAAACCCTGAAATAGATAAATTACAGCGGCTACAGCAGTTGTAATTACTAAAGCAAGGAACATTGCCCTTGATGATTCGGCATTTATAATTGCACTACTAAACGAGTTAGCTTCATCCTGCCCTGTCCACCACATCATATACAAACTCAATGGTAAGAGCAATAGTATAGGAATTACAAGATTGTAGATACGTCCTTCCCTCTTCTTTGTATCAGGATTTTGATTATTATTCATACCCATAGCCATCTGATCCATATTCCCCATTTCCATATCCATAGCAGGCCTATGTTTAATATGACCAGCAGTTCTCCTTTTCTGCCCGGTCTCTTCTCCTTCCAATTCACGCATCTTTTTAAAATTAAAATTAAAAACTATTGATGACATTACTACAATAATTGAAGTAATACTGAAAAAATTAAAGGGAATACTTTTTAGAAAGGTTATATATGGTGAACTGTCCAGTCCTGCTACATTTAATCCTGTTGCTACAGTTCCAACCATAAAGCCGACAAAGGTTGTAGCAATTGGAACAAGTGCAACTACCGGACTTGCCGAGTTATTTAGCATAAAGGCAAGTCGTTCCCTTGATATTCCCCTTTTATCTGCAAGGGGTCTAAAGATCATACCTGTAGCAACTACGCGATAGGCACAGTCAAGAAAGGTTACTAACTCTGTTGCCCAGAGTGCTAGTAAAGTGCCTTTTTTAGTCTCAGTGATTTTACCAATCCAACGGGCAAATCCTTTAATACCACCTGACATTTTTAATAGACCTACAAAACCACTAAAAACATAGAGAAACAAAAGGACATCCAGATTTCCCTGATTTAAAAAAGTAGCCTCTACATACTCGACCATCTTTGCTATACCTGTTATTAATCCAGGTTCCATTATAAATGATCCGACCAGTAGTCCTGTCAATAAAGCAGGTATTATCTGTTTTGTGGCCCAGGCTAATATGATAGCAATTAAAGGGGGTAAAATTGCTACTATTTCTTCTGGCATAATTATCACTCCTTATCTTTGCTAAACACCTTATCATCATTTTATTTTCTAATAAGTTATTTATATAATACTACTTTTTCACGCAACTATGAATTACAACATATTTTTATTAACAATATTATATGTCAACATTAAAAGCTATTCAAATTTACTTTACAGTTTCTTTAAACTCACTATATCTATAAATAATTATAGTAGTAATTATTCCTGAAATAGTATAGGAAATAATATGACCTAGTAGACTACCTGTATCACTTCTAATTTGTGTTGCAATATCATTAAGTGGTAAGATAAATCCCATAGCAACTAAGTACATAACTCCCAGAACGCCTAATCCTTTAAGTAGGTAATAATCTTTGCCAAAATATTTGAGAACCATAGCTATTATTACCCCGGCAATTGCACCAATAAAAAAGTGATTAATAGCACCTATTATAAAGCCATAGGTAGTATTCACCTGATCCCAATCCATAAACAAAGCCGATGCAATCTGTAAGGTTGTAATTTTTAGCATACCTAAAGACTGTAACACGAGATTCGTCAGATGCATAAAAAGGGTGCCTATCAATCCTCCGATTGTACCAATAGTCATTGTATCACGCATTAAAACCCTCTCCTTGCTCGATTTTATTATCTGTTCCAAAATACTATTAACGCAACTTCCTTGACCTGATTATCAAATAGATTGCAATTAATAAAACAATCCCCCCTATAATATTAAAAATTAGACTACCACTCATAATGATTCACTCCTTCACATATATCATGATATTATATCCCAAATCCTATTTAATCATACAGTAGATTATACTCTCCAAACAAATGAAGTCACTTTTATGTTATTTTACTCATAAAATAATATAGTACGAAGAAAGGAGAAAAAATTTATGTCTGATCTTAATAAAGAAAGTTTTCGTGACAGGAATTATCCTGGTCCAAATAGACCTAATATAGATAATAATGATTTAACAACACTGGAATTATTAAGAATAAACTTAATAGGTGAACTTGAGGCTATAAATCAGTATGAGCGTCACGCTCGAATAACCACAAATACTAAGGCAAGTATTTTATTTCAGGAAATTGCTAACGATGAACGTCATCATGTAGCAGAATTAATGCACCTGATTATGGATCTAGATCCTGAGCAGAGAAAAGAAATGATGAAAGAGATGGATGAACGCCGGAGACCCGGAATGTAAACTTTAACCTAAAAATTGTTAAAAGCCAGGGAATTTTCCCTGGCTATATATTAATTCCTCCATTTTCTGCTGGCATACTTAAATCTAGAAATAGACTATTAAGGTATGGTAATTTGGAAAATTTATATATATCTAAATTAGATAAACTCGGGTTGTTGTACAGGTATTCTACCAGCGAATTGAGGATTTTGAAAATGTTCTCTTACTTGACTAACTTCTCTGGGGTTAGACATTATTGCTTGATCCCACCCCAACTGTTTTAATTGTTGTTGATAGTTAAAAACAATCCTGGCATCATCCTGGCTCATCTGTAAATGGACCTGTTTACTCTGCGGATTGTCCATATTTAAAGCAGATTCCAGGTTTAAAACAGCTGTATATTTTGCCATTGCCAGGGCATCAACAATCATATCATATTCTGTTACATGATTCACATAAATCTCCTCCTATTCTATATCACGTATTTAATAAATTAAGCATAATATTATAATGATTTTCCATAGTGTTTATTTGCTGCTGCAAAACCTGTTGTAGATTAGGGTTCTGAACCTGATCTAGATAATAGTTAAGTTTATTAATACCTGCCTTATGGTCATGTAAATGATCTTTGATTAAAGAAAGATCCATCTGTGATAGCACAAGTACATCTCCTTTCTTCTTTAGACTTAATATTATTATCTTTTTTTATAACAATCTTATACATTAATCTTCTTAAGGATTATATAATTTTTATTATGACTATATACTGACAATAAGGACACAAAATTATATTTTCTTCATATAATATTACAAATAGTCACTAATCTATTAATTAGTAATTATATAAATTTTATAGAAAGGAGTTGTATATTATGGGAGACTACGGTTATGGCGGTGGTGGAGCATCAAT
>JADQBV010000457.1 GCA_016278415.1 Halanaerobiales bacterium | reverse complement strand
TTCAAATATAAATTTATTAAATAACTGATATAAGTAAGAGGATATTTTATTATTCTTATTTTCAAATTTAATCTCATTAATTCCAAAAATCTCTCTTGAAATTTCCGTAAAATATTTTTTGTCAATAAAAATAGCATTAAAATCGGGCACTTTAGTTTTCAGTTCAAAACCATGTTCTTGGCCAGGATTAATTGAAAAAAATTTGTTTTTCTCAATATTAAGATTTTTTCTATTCAATCTTAGTTTTGGGTGTGTGTTACAATAAGAAATTAAAAACTTATAACTATCAAAAGCACGCTGCTCAGAAAAAACATCTTCTGCCCGTAAAACAGTAATTTTATCACTTGAATAAAACTTAATAGGAATATTATTAGGTAACCCAGAAGGCAATTCATCACATAACTTATCAAGATATAAATCCATAAAATTACCACCTCCTCAAAAAATTAACTTATTTTATAACATAATAAATATAATTATATATAATATATATTCCTTACAATTCCAATATGTCCTTCTTTAGTGTGATTTTTTCTTCAGATACAACAACATCTTCAAACATATTTTTTTAGAATCTCTGTAACTATGTATTTTCATTGATTTATAGATATTGTAGAGGTTTCTACTCACCCTCTGTTTCTGTTAGATTACTTTTTCGGGCTCAAGGCTTAGTATATTTGTTTTCATTATGAGTTTTCTTAAAAAATTATTATACATTGCTGGAGATTTAATGTTTTTCAATAGTATGTTACTCATTAACGGTTTTAGGTTTTTGTAATATTGTTTATGGTATTCATTGATGCCATTATTTAGTGCCTTCACAAGCGCTAATGAACTTTTAAATGCATAGCTAAAACCTTCTGCTGAACTTGGACTTATAAATCCCGCAGCTTCACCTACTAATGCTATTCTTTTATTACCAATACATATTTGTTTGTTATTAAGTGGACGATAGATATATGCACCATTTACCTTTATACTTTTATCAAACCTAAAGCCATATTTCTGCAGTTTGTGTTTTAATAATTCAAACTTTTGTTTTGCCTTGTCATTTGGTTTTAATGCAGAACCTAGTATTAAATAATCTTCTTTTGGTATAGTCCATGAATAGAAATCCGTAATTTCACTATCAAATATAGCCCCATAATAATCTGAATTACTATTAGTCTTAAACCATTCTTGAATAGAAATATATAATTTCGGACTTGGAAACAAATTAAATGCTTGCCTTCTTACTTTAGAAAATGCACCATCAGCACCTACTAATAGTTTTGCCTCTGCTTCATATTCTCTACTTTTATAACTATACTTCACAACTACCCTATCATCTTTTATTCCAAAAGATTTATAAATACAATTATTGATCATTTTTACTTCTGGCGGAATAATTTCTTCAAGCCATTCATCAAATTTTTCTCTATCAACATTTATATAATGCCTTTGATAATATCTTTCCAGGTAATTATCTAAGTCTATTGTTCGAACAGCAAACAACTGAGGACTTAACAATACTGACTTTGGAATTCCAAGTCCAAATTTGGCAAGCATTAATTGAGCATCAGGAGCAATCAGACCACCACAACACTTTACAGGTCCTGTTTTCTTTTCATTAAATGATCTTTTCTCTAATAGCAACACTTTATATTTTTTACCTAGTAATCTTGCCAAAGTGGATCCTGCAGGTCCTCCACCAACAATTATAATATCAAACATAGCTTTCCTCTCCTCATTCACCACTTTTTTTCATATAACTGTGGTACTACCATATTTCCGGATAGTATCCCACAGCAAGTGCACCTACAGCAAAGGTTACCCATATAATAAAGATGCCCAAAAGAATTTTTACTATGTAAGAACTGATTAATTAATTTTTATATATTAACTCTAAATTCCAGCGATAAAGATATTTTAACGAAACCGAAAGACAATTGGAAATACAAACACAACTATAGCCATCCATATTGCATAAACTGTTAAATAACGAGTTTGCCAGATTTCAATTTTCTCAAATTTTATCTTTCTCACAAAATAGCGAATATATAACCATAGAAGAACAGCAAGATTAACTAATAAAAGAATATTTTCACCCAGGGCAGCCAGTTTATTAGGACTAATTCCGTACTCTGATAATCTAAATAATATTGCCGATAAAGCAACACTATCTACAATTATTGCGACAAAAATTAAAGCAGTATTTAAATAATCAAATATATTAACTTTATCATAAATATTTCTGGCAGAGATTGTATATAAAACCAGTCCCAGGACTAACACTAACATTAAATCAAAAGCAATCAAAAAATTTCTTTCAACAAAAGGACTATTTCCCGTAATTACAATAACCATTAAAAAAATTACCATTGTAATCAAAAATAATGGGCTAAATATTTTGGCGAGAATCGGGGCGAAGTTTTCTACTACACTCTTTTTTGTTTCAACTAGATAAACAGTAATCATTGCAGCAGCACATCCACCATAGAAAATAAAATAATTCTCAAAAAAACTTTCTGCATCAATTGATATTGATTCAAAAATAGCAAAAATAAACATCATCAAAACCATTAATCCAAGCATAATCAAACTACCATAAATTAAACTCTCACCTGTAAAACGTATGAAATTCATTCTACCTTTTTTAGTCCTCCATTCTTCACCCAAATAAGCCACTCCAGTGACTAACCATAACATAATAGGAAGATGTACTCCCGTTAACATGGCTGTATGATTGGGACTATATGAAGGATAGAGATTTATAATTAACCCTGTTAATGCGAAAACACCTGTAATATACAATACCAGTTTCTTATTAATATCATGCTTAATCACAAAAAACAATACTATGAATGGTAGAATATAGAAGCTAATGTTTTTAAAATAAACAACACTATCCATATCTAGACCAAAAAAAGTAGGTATTTTGGCAACTGTACCTGCTAATAAAGAAAATAAAACAACTAATAAGATATCACGCCGGCTCTTTTTCTTTACACCTGGGTCAACTGGATCAAGCAATAATTGTTTCCACAAATTTTCAGTATTTACTTTAGAATACTCCTCTGATATCATATTAACATTTCCTAATCTCTTTACACTAATTAAAAAGGCTTCATCTTCACTGAGTCCATTCTCTATTAATTCATCAGTTTGTTCTCGTAGATGATTCTCTAGCTCTATAACATCTTCTTCATCCAATTTACCACTAGAACGCAAATAATCAGACCAAGAGCTTATGTTTAATTCTAAATCAAACATTATATTCCTCCCTTTTCATCATCATTACCATAAATTTCTGCAGACAAAGTAGAGTGTACTATTTCCCACTGTTTCTTATGCTTTTCTAATTCTAATTGCCCCCTTTCTTTTAAAAGATAATACTTTCGCCTACGCCCGTTTCCCGATTTTTCCCAGTAAGACTCAATAAACCCATTTTCTTCCAATCTGTGTAATACTGGATATAACATTCCTTCAGTCCAGACAATTTCATTATTAGAAGCCTTTTTTATCTTCTTAATAATTTCATAACCATAGCTATCCTGTTTTTTTAAAATAGCTAAAATAAGCGGTGTAGCTGAAGCAGCAATTAAATCCTTTGATATATCCATGAGAACCTCCAATACCTAGAAATACTATGTATTAAAATCATTATACCTAGAACTTCAATGTATGTCAAGTTAATTATGCTGTATTAGTTAGGCAAGAAAAATTAACAGTAATAAAAAAGATTCCAATTCTCTGGAATCTCAGTATTTTTATATATCTTATTTTGATAACAATTACTAATTCTCTATCTTTTCGTTTAAATTTTTTTTTATAAAATTAAGTTCACATTATGTTTATAATACAGTAATTGTTAATTATCCCTTTTTCCCTCCTAAAGTCGTGTTCGTTCTTCGAAATTCAGATTTATTAACAATCTTTACCCCTTTTTTTAAAGCTGGATAGGTATAGCTTTACCTATAGGAAATCGAATTGTATTCGCAATACCCTTGAATTTTTTAACTCCCACAAGTAATTTATTCAAATAGTAGTTTCCTTTAATTCCACAGGACCAGATTGGTATAATTATTATTCACCTTCATTAATTTATAAACTTGTTAAATAGATGGGTTATTAAAACTTTGTACATTATTTTAATTTGTGTTTATAATATTCTACTATATATTCATATACTCTTTTATTAACCCTGGCTTTATTTAATTTAAAACCAATACTTCTTACTCTATTATCTATGCTATCCAATTTTTCTCTAGATAGTTTATTAGTATGGTCTAAATATTTTTTTTCAGATAAAACATATGATAATTCTGCCTCTAAAGATGCCCTTTCATCAGAATAAGTATCCCCAATTATTTTATGGTATTTATAGTTTGTTTCGTTTAGCTCATTAGAAGATAACTCTTTATCATTTAGTATTTTTTCATATTTACTTGATTTTTGTTTTTTTAATTCTATTTCTTTTTCGATTTTCTTCCATCTTTGCTTTTCGCTTTCAACATCGTCTTCTATAATCAACGGTAAAGTTTTATATAATTTAAATTTATTTGTTTCTTTAAGGGCCTCTACATTAAGATCGTTTTGTGAAGAAAAAACATCTAATCCTTTTCTCTTTACCTCTAGTTTTATAGTCTTTATTTTTTTAGGACCTAGTTCAATTTCTAATTTGTTTTTATTTTTAACTGAAATAGTACTTTTTATTTTTTCTTCCATATCTACTTCATATGCATCTAAGATATCAAAATCAGTGGTAATTACTCCATCAACTTGTTTTAATTTTACATTAAATAATCTTAATATCAATGATTTTCCATCTTCAGATAATTTAAATGCAGATAAACTTATATCACCATTTATTTTAATAATTTCTTTTTTATCTTTCAAATAACCTGAATGTAAATCAGTTTTAACTATCTGAAGTTCATTATTATATGAAAGTGCTTTATTATATATATCTGATTCTTCATGGTCACCTTTATGGAAAAGCAAAGAGTATTCAAATGACATTTCCCTTAGACACTGGGCATCTGGAGTATTAATAATTGGACCAGCGTCCCCTACCCTTGTTAATAAATCACCTCTGGCAAGCCAGCCAACAGATCTAAATAATGTTAAGGCTATTGAATTACTATCGGGTAATATCTCATATTCCGGTAGCCCTTTATTTAGTAATGCTATTCCGTATTTATCATTATTAATATCAACAAAATACTGTTGGGGGAAAGTTGTTATTGGTTCAGACTCCCTTGCTCCAATAATTATTCTTTTAACATTTTCATCTATATTGCTATTATCAAATGGTTTTGGAATTATCTTATGTTTAGTTATATCAAATTGGGTTCCAGCATAAGAGTAATTAGTTTCAATATCTGTTGGAAATATGGCCCTTATTCTATGATCCTTGGCAGTATTTTTTAAATCTGTTTTAAACTTAATACTATTTGATCCAGCCTCTAAAATTATATAATTAGTTAAAGGTAATTCTATTGTCTCATCTAATCTTGAAGTACGATTTTGGTTTAAACTTATTGGTATTTCAATGATGTAATCAATTTTACATACAGCTATTATAGGTCCTTTTTCTAAAAAGTTTATATTCACTTTGGAATTTTTAGAACTTATCTTTTTATCATTTTTCGGATATGAATAATTATATTCATCTCCAGCATCACCAGAATCAACAAATTCACCAAGGTTTTGATATAATTTTTGATTTATTTTATCAGATACATCGAAAGTCCCATCATCATTAATTTTAATAGATAATTTATCATTTTTTATAACATTTCCTTTTACTATAACTTTTCCTTCAAGATCAGTAACCCTCTTAATTTTTTCTTTCTCCACTAAATATAGGGTTTTATAACCCATAGAAGGTATCTTATTTATCTTTACATATGTCTTATTCTTTTCTCTCTGTACTTGTAATTTAGTTCCAGATGAATTTACAACATCTTTATTACAACGATCAATACTTATAACAGCATTTTTTTCTTTATAATGTGAGTTAAATACAATGTATGGTTCCGCGTTTAAATCATTACAATTGTTTTCTTCTGTATTTACTAATGAAGTTAGCTGTTTAATTTTTTCATGCTTAATCTGACTTGACTTTTTAAATACATCATCAAATCTAGCTTCCATATCTGTGTGAACATCATCAATGCTAACACCACAAATACTGTCATGTGGGTGATTCCTCAATAACATTTTCCAGATATCTTTTATAGCTTGACTATTATAATCCCCCCCAAAGAGCCAGGATAACACAGAATAAGGTTCAGTATTATTAGTTAACTCTCTTTCACAAAGATCATTCATTAGTTTAAGATACATTCTGGAAGATAAAATCCCAGGAAAGACTGATATATATCTTCCACTGTAAAGTTCATTTTCTAAAGTCTGTAGTTCAGGGTTCTCAGATTTAATAGCCTCTAAATATTCTTCTGGAGTACTCTGCTTGACCTTAATACTATCAAGACTTAATTTATTTAACTTTGGTATTATATCATCTGGTACCATTTCCTGGTCATAACCATTCATCAACAATAAATTTGATGTAGTAGCAAATGGATATATTTTTTCTACTTCATTCATAATCCGCTCTTCAAAAATATCTTCATAATCAGCTAATCTCATTGCATTACGATAACTACTAAGAAAATATATAGAGGTTAGTTCAGAACCATCAGGGCCTTTCCAATTGAATTCTGATTTTACTTCATCAGGTTCCATCTCAACACCTCTCCACAGAAACAAACCCTCCATATTAAATTCCTTATGGATTTGTACTGTTTGAGATATTTGTCCGAAATTATCTAATAACCAGCCAGCTTTAATAACGTTTCCTAAATTACTAGCCATTTGATGACCAATTAACATATTTCTAACTACTGATTCCTCAGATATTAATTGCCAGTCAGGCTGTAAATAATACGGACCAACCAGCAAACGTCCTTCGACTGCATATTTTTTTATAAGCTCCTTTTTTTCTTCCACATCCATATTCTGTATTTTCAATTCGTTAAAATAGTCTTCTATCATGAGAGTTTGCCCATCTAGTACGAATCTATAATCCTTTTCATTTTCTAACATTTCAAACAGAGAATCGAAAAATGGTACCAGCCATTCCCTGGTATATTTACTATTTAAAAACCACTCTCTATCCCAATGTGTATGTGATATTATATGTGCATTAATCATATTTCTTTCCCCTCTCTTATCCTTTTACAGCTCCAGACGTTAAAGCACTAACAATAAATTTCTGTAATAAAACAAACATTATCAAAGTAGGAATTGTTGCTACAATACTTGCTGCAGCAGTTAGATGTATAGTAATTGCTTCACCGCTTGCTTGATAATTATATATTCCTAATGAAACAGGGAATAATTTTAATGAATTTAAAAGTATAAATGGAATAATAAATTGAGCCCAACTTTGAATTACATTAAAAATTACTGCTGTACTAATTCCAGGAACAATAATTGGAATTATTACCCTTGTTAACAATTGAAAGTTACTACATCCATCTATTTTTGATGCTTCATCGATACTTTTAGGGACTTTATCAATAGCTCCCTTTAACAACCATGTTGTAAAAGGTATTTGAATAGCTACATAGACAAAAATTAATCCCAGATGTGTATCCAATAAACCAAGCATATTAAAATAATTATATAAAGGAATAGCTATTATTAATGGAGACATCATTTGAAAAATAAGTAATCCAAATAATAGCGGTTTTTTGAATTTAAACCTGAATCTTGAAAAAGCAAATGCCCCTGGAACTGTAACAATTAAAGTCCCAAAAACAGTAAAAAATGAAATCTTAATAGAGTTATAAATAAAAACTAAAATCTTACTTTCACTTAATATTTTTATATAATTATTCAATTTAAAACTTGCTGGTAATAATTTAGGTGGATAACTAAATATTTCACTGATCTCCTTAAATGACACTGAGACAGTCCAGAGTAATGGAAATAAAAACAAAACTATTATCAGTAAATAACTAAAGTACAATAAAAGGTCTTTTATTTTATCACGTACCATTATAAATTAACCCTCCTCTTTATCACTAATAACAAATTTATAATACAGTAATGTTATAGTAAGATTTATAAAAAATAGAATAACTGCCAGAACACTTCCCCTACCTAGTTCTAAGTGACCAAATACAGTATTATAAATATTTAAGGAAACGACCTCAGTAGCTCTACCCGGCCCCCCACCTGTTAAGGCCATAATCATATCAAAGGTATTAAAAGTATATATTGTTATTAATACCATGTTTATAAAGATTACAGGTTTTAATTGTGGAATTGTAATATGCAAAAATTTTCCGAAGGTTGAAGCTCCATCAATACTGGCTGCTTCATATAATTCATTTGGAATTTGTTTTAATCCACCATATAGAATTATCATAGAAAAAGCTGTTCCACGCCAGACGTTTGCTAAAACAACTGAATATAAGGCTAAATCCTGACTGGATAAGAATCGAATCTTAGTGTTAAATACCAATTGAATAACATAGTTTAATATCCCATAATTAGCCTCTGATAAAAACAGGTTCCATATAATACCTATAATAACTCCAGGAATAACCCAGGCCATCAACACAACTAATCTTACTATTAAAGTCCCTTTTAATTTCCTTCTTTCACCTTCATCAATTAATGTTGCAATAAACAAGCCAAATATAAGTTGTAGTATTATACTTACAAATACAAATATCAATGTAATCTTTAGCATACTCCAGAAAATTGAGTTTGATAATACATATTTATAGGCAGATATACCATAAGTATAGATATCAGAATCTAATCTTATATTTGTTAAACTATATCTAAAAACCTCTAGTATTGGAAACAGATAAAAAATAGCTAACATTAACAATAAAGGTGTAATATACTTATAAAAATGTTTTACTTTCAATGAAATTCACCTCTTTTATTAATAATAGTCCAGCTTTAAAAGCTGGACTATTACTTATTATAGGATACTAATTAATTAATCTCTTCATATTTTTCAATAATTGCAGCCCACATTGAGTCCAGTGCTTCTTCTGGAGTTTTATTTCCGTCAATTACATCTGCAATAGCAATCTGAAATTCTGTTGATAGGTTTGTATATATAGGATATCCTGGTCTCACATGGCCATATTCCATAATGTTCTTGATTTTATCCATCCAGGGATTATCAGAATAATAGGTATATTCATTATATACACTGCTTCTGGTTGGTAAATATCCGCCAACTTTAGTCCATTCTTTCATTCCTTCTTTTCCAAAATACATCTCATCCAGAAATCTCATTGCAGCAGCTTTTTTACTCTGATCGTCAGTAGTAATTCCCCATGTCCAACCCCCAACAGAAGTTGCATTCATATCACTACTAATTTGGGGAATAGGAGCTATATCCCATTTTTTATTAAACTCTTCTGTACCTATTGTTTCTGCCAACTGACTTATTTGCCAGTTACCACCAATAAACATAGCTACATTATTTCCAATTACATCTCCATTTATATCCGCCTCTAAAGCAATATTAGTAACACGTTGAGGAGATACACCAGAATCAACTAATCTTCTAATATACTGAAATAAATTTAACATATATTCGCGATTTTCACCTTCATTAAAAACAGGTTTCCCATTTTGATTAATTAAAGTACCACCCTGAGCCCAGAAATAAGGCAAAGCACAAATAGTAGTTGCTTCCCCTCTACCTGCCGGAAAAAGAAATCCTTCAATATTATTTTCACTTTCAACCTTTTTGGCAATCTCTATTAGCTCATCCCATGTAGTTGGAGGTGTTTCAATTAAATCTTTTCGGTAATATAACATTCTGACATCTGTAGTAAACCATAGGGCTTTTACATTACCCTGATCATCTAACATACCTTTTTTAGCAAAAGGCAGAAGATCATTTATTTCTTTTTCAGTCAAAAAGTCATTTAGAGGTTGAAGCTTATCTTTAAAAATTGGCAAGTAAAACGAATCAATTTGAGCTATATCTGGTATATTACCAGCTGACTCTTGCTGTAATAATTTCAACATTTGTCCTGAAATATCACCAGTTAAAACAGTCGGAGAAATTTTTACACCAGGATTTCTTTTTGCAAATCTTAATGCAGAAGTTTTTAAAACTGTTTCCCTACCCTCATAAGGATTTGAAAGAGAATAGTATGGCAAAGCGGCCCAACTTAATTCTAAAGCAGCATCTGAGTCTCCAATTTGTTCAGAAGAAACAAGATTTTGTTCAGCAAAAACACCAATAGACAATAATACCAATAATGTCAACATTAAAATTAATACTTTTTTCATTTTAATCCCCCTAGTTTTATTTTTTGCCTAATCCTATATCAGAAACCAAAATTAAAACTTTTAACTTTTCAACCTCCTCCCTAACTGTTATTATGTTAAGTATATCTGCGGAATCGATACCGCAAATAGAAATATTAACTCGTTTTTCTTACAACCAATTTGGGTTCCAATAAAACTTTTTGAGTGTTTTTACTTTTGCCATTTATTTTTTCTACTAATAATTCAGCAGCTTTATATCCCATTTCATACTTGGGTACTGAAACAGTTGTTAATGGTTTTTCGAAGTATTTCAATATATCATCATCATTAAACCCTATCAAAGCCATTTCCTCAGGTACTTTAATATTTTTTTCTCGTAATGCCCTCATAACTCCAATAGCAATACTATCATTAGTAGCCAGAATAGCAGTAAAGTCTATTTTTTCTGATAATAAAGATTTCATCGCATTGTATCCACTTTTTCTTTGATTATATATATAGTTATTTGCCTTAATAAATTGTGAAAACATAAGATTATGATCAGATAGAGCCTTCTTATATCCGGTATAGCGTTCTTCAATACTCATACAAGGATATTCAGGGCCGCTGATAAACACTATTTTTTTATGACCTTTTTCAATTAAATAACTAGTTGCCTGGTAAGCACCTTTTATATTATCTATTTTGATTAGATCAGATTCTAGGTTTGGTAGATATCTATCAATAAATACAAATGGAATATTATCTTCTTTCAAGTGATTATAATAATCAATATTAACACCTAATTTAGGAGCAACAATCATTCCATCTACTTTTCTTTCTTCTAATATTTTAATTATTTTCTCTTCTTTCTTAACATTACTATCTGAGCTGCCAATTAAAACACCATAATTCTCCTTTATGCAGTAATCTTCAACACCATGAAATATTTCAGAATAAAAATGACTTGTAGAGAAACCGGGAAAAATAACTCCGATTACCATAGATTTCTTAGATCTTAAACTCGTTGCAAGTTTATTGTGTCGATAGTTCATTTTTTCAGCTATTTTTAAAATGTTTTCTTTTGTTTTTTTATCAATTCTTGGTTTATTATTCAATGCTCTCGATACTGTTGATTTAGAAACTCCTGCTTCTCTAGCTATATCTTTTATTGTTACAGTCATATAAAAACCCCCGCGAAATCGTTCCCACATTTTTGCCTACTATATTTTACTATATTCAACACCAATTCGAATATTCCTTTATTTTGATTAATTATCTGTATATTAATATATATTCTGAGCGAAAAAAGAAGCTTTAATAAAGGCATTTACCATATTTTCTGCAAATGTAAAAATAGGGGTAGCTAATTATTGTTTTATAAGTACTCTATTACCAGGGCTTTATCCACAATTTCTATTTCCCAGAGTCCTAATTTACTACTAGGAAATACATATTTTAGTTTTTTTCTTAATGCCTCTTTTGATAGGGAGTCATTTAAGATTAATTGTATAAAACCTCCCCCTCCTGCACCACATGTCATGCCTCCAGCAATATAGTGTCGGCAGACACGAAAAATTTCTTCTATATAGGTATTCGTTATTCCCAGATTGATTTCTTTATTC
>JADQBV010000037.1 GCA_016278415.1 Halanaerobiales bacterium | reverse complement strand
GTTCAACCAGATTGATTACTGATCAAGATAGTAAAGTAATAATGGATCAGGATTACATGCCATTTGGTGGTTCTACCAAGGATTGGACAGACTGAGATTGTGGATGAAGAAGCTGGGGGATATAAGTATACCGGTCAGCGGGAAGTTGTGTCTATAGGCTTGTATTACTATGGAGCCAGGTATTACGACCCGTCGATTGGTAGATTTATTACTGAGGATACTTATCTAGGAGAGTTGGATAATCCGCAGAGCCAAAATATCTACATTTATGTTATGAATAATCGCGTGCCCAGATAAGGCGCTCGTAGCTAGTCAGGGAAGGTCTGACAGCAATAAAAGGTAGAAGTTGCTTAGTGAAGATGGCAGTATGGCGAGTAATCAAAATACTGAAGCCCATCGTTAAAATCCGGTACAAGCCGGGTGAGCGACTATCCAGGCTGTAATGAAATGAACATATATGTAGCTCCGAAATGAAGCTAATCCCGAGGGTCGAGCCTCTGGTTATTGGGCGAAGACAGGATTATTTCACAACACCTACCATAGGTGGAATAACTTCGGCGGGGTAGCAGTGGCGGTATGGATAGAAAGTCACGAGAAAGCAACTGGAGATATCCTACTTACCCTATATGAGAAATCAGTAGAGCAGGAAGGTAATATAACCAGAGTGTCTCCGGGAAAATTATCGGAAGGTAAGAGGAAGTCGGAAAGGTCTGTATTACTGATGATATCGAAGAAACAGAACTTCGAAGTAGGGAAGGGACCTAATTAGTATACAATCTTTCAACAAAATTGTGAGGTAAAGTGGGGAGGACAGGAACCACTATGAAATTACAGGAACTGAGGAGAAAGATATATATTGCAGCGAAATCCGATAAGCGCAAACGTTTCTGGGGCATGTATTGTCATGTCACAAAAGAAGAAACACTTTATGAAGCGTACATAATGGCAAAACAAAATAATGGTTCTGCCGGTATAGATGGAGTGACATTTAAAGATGTAGAAGAAAGAGGAGTAAAACAATTCATAGCTGAAATAAAACAGGAATTAGAAGATGGAACATATAGACCACAACGAAATCGTCCGCAGGAGATTCCTAAATCTAATGGTAAAATAAGGGTATTAGGAATTCCAACCATTAAAGATAGGGTAGTACAGGGAGCATTAAAATTAATACTGGAAGCTGTCTTTGAAGCAGACTTTGCCGATAACTCTTATGGATATAGACCAAAGAGAAATCAGCATGGCGCTGTTGTAAAAGTAGCTAAAGCACCATTGAAAAGACTGACGACAGTAATAGATGTTGACCTTACATCCTACTTTGATAATATCAAACATCATATTCTATTGCAACAAATAGCAAGAAGAATAAATGACCCAAAGATAATGTGGTTAGTAAAGATAACTCTAAAGGCTAATGGTAAGGTTGGAGTGTCCCAAGGGGGCGTAATATCACCATTATTTAGTAACATATATCTAAATAGAATAGACCATATGTTTAAGAATGCTGTCCAGGACACTGAACATAAAGGATACCAGCAAATAGAGTACTGTCGTTTTGCAGATGACATGGTGATATTAGTTAATGGCCATAAGGCTCTTGAGTGGTTGGTAGGTAAAGCCTGGAGAAGACTGAAAGAAGAATTATCTAAGCTTAAAGTAAAGATAAATGAAACTAAAAGCTGTACAGTTGACCTACGAAAAGGAGAAACATTCAGCTTTCTTGGATTTACCTTTAGACTTACTGACAACAAAAGTGGGAGAAATATGGTATTGATAAGACCGCGGAAGAAAAAAGTAAAAGAGCTAATAGATAAGGTCAGAAACTGTCTTAAAAGAAGTGGTGATAAGCCCAAAGAGATGGTTATCTGGGATTTGAATGAAATAATACGCGGATGGGTTAACTATTATCGTATAGGCCATTGTGGAAAATTATTTTCTTTTCTAAAAGATTGGATAGAGAAGAAAGTTAGACGCTTCGTGAGGAAACGCCAGGGACGTAAGGGCTTTGGCTGGAAAGAATGGAGTAAGGAAGTAATATATGATAAATGGGGTCTATATAACGACTATCAGGTCAGATATTACAACCCGAAAGTGAAACCAGCTTAATAGGAATCATAAACTGTAATAAGAAGTATGTTAATTGAGCCGTATGAGGGAAAACTTCACGTACGGTTCTTCGTGGCGGAATCTGGAGACGTGGCTCTTGCTAACGCGCCAGTGACCGACCCGACCGATGAGGTATGTGGATCCTACGGGGCATATTTTTGAGGATATCATTGATGTATTTAAAGGATTTTTACGAGGTATTGGTAGTTATATAACTAAAAGTATTCAAGAAGAAACCCCAAATATTGATGAAATAGATTGGTCAATAAGTGAAGATACAAAAGAAGTTGCAGATAATCATACAAATTATCGTACACAAGAGAATATAAAGGGGTATATGGGAGATTCAACTGAAGACGCAGCTAGCTATATTGGATATCAGGCCGTTGAATGGGTAGATAATCATAATATATATACAGATATAACAATTACATTTCCTGATCCTATAACTGGTCAAGCTGATATAGCAATTGGTAAAACTACGTTAACAGGAAATGAAAACTATGAGAATGCTAGGTATATACATGTTGGACCTGGATATTCAATCACGCCAATTGATATTATTGGTGCTCCAAGTTTTTCTCTATCTTATTCAATTGGAATTGTTAGTAATGCAGATAAACCAAAAGATTTCTCAGGTTCATTTGTATCTGGAAGTGCTAATTTAATTTATGGAGTTGAACATGCACGTTGGTATTCAGAAGGTAAGTTAGTATCGAGTACAGGAATTACAGTATCTACCACACCAAGTATTGGCGTAAGATATGACTGGTATGAATTAATTGACTATACAGATCCAGTTAGATAATTGTATAATACTACCAGACAAAGAAGGGATAAGGATGCTAAATTTATTATTTAAATCATTGAAATACATATCATTTTTTTGGACGATTGATTTGATAATATTTATAATTTTTAGTACATGTATAGGTGGTACAGCTTCAGATCAATATATGAATGATGATATTTATTATGTTGTAAATCATGGAGAATATTTTCAAGTTTCTAAAATCGTTTGGTATATAAACTACTGGCAAGGTAAGATTGTATATAATCTTATTTTAATTTCGATTGTTGTGTTAAATGCGATAGTTTCAGTATTTTTTAAAAATAAAAGTAAATATTAAATTTGATATCTAAGAATTGGTCTAAATTTGTTGAAAGATATATTAGGTAGTTAGTAAGTTTACTAACTACCTATTTTTTTAATACAAGGATTTTATAGTTGTGGAAATAAATTAACCTAGATATAATTATATTTCTATAGCGACTGTTAAAACAGACTGGAGACAGGAGGTCGGGAAGTCTGTTTTCCAGAACGAAGGAGTCATGGACGACGACTGAGTGGCAAGTGGCAGAAAAATAATTATATCGGTTACACGTCAACCTGGACTATATGGCAAATAGTGTTGGTGTTATCTTGGTAGAAGAAGCAGAGATAGGTAAGATAGTGCTGACACCTTCCCCTAGAATAATTAATCATAGGGTAAATAAAGATACTATCACTGTCCACTATAGTGATAATAACTTTGACTATCATGAAGTGGCAAAAGAAGACTATCAGTTCAAGAAAGATGAAGAAGGAAGAGTAACAATAGTCTTTAAAGAGGCTATCTCATCAGTCTGTTCTATGGTATCATTAATTTAAAGTTAAAACTAGAGAAATTACTTGACAAAGATGTATTGACTGAACCGAATTTCAACCCTAAATTATTTACATATCCCACGTTTCCATGATATAATAATATCAAGGAATAGATGAAATGAGGTCTTGATATGTCTAATATTAACAATGTACACGATAAATTTTTTAAACAAATCATGACTGATAAAAAGATAGCCATAAGTTTACTGAAAAATTATTTGCCATTAGAAATACTGAACCTGATAGATCTAAAAAATATAGAACTCGAGAAAGATTCTATGATTGAAGAAGAACTAAAAGATGTATTTTCTGACCTCATATATAAAGTAAGCTTAAACGGTAGAGAAGCATACCTATATTTCCTTTTTGAACATAAAAGTTATCCGTCTAAAAAGATTGCTTTGCAACTGTTAAAATATATGAGGAATATATGGGATTTAAAGATGAAGCAAGGGAAGAAAAAATTGCCATTGATTATTCCTTTGGTAATTTATCATGGAAGACGAAAATGGAATATAGGATTAAAATTATCTGATATATTAGATGATATTCCTGAAGAGGTTAAAGAATATATACCAGACTTCAAATACTTATCATATGATTTTTCGCCATATAGTGATCAAGAGATAAAAGGAGAAATAGAGCTACAGTTAATCTTACAAATATTACGATATATATTTGTAAACGATATACTATTTAAAAAGGAAATAAAGAAGTTAATAAATCTACTTGAAGAAATAAATAATAAAGAGACTGCTGTGGAATATTTTGAATCAATAATAAAGTATATAATGAATGCTAGAGAAGGAATAGATGCAAAAGAACTTTCAAGGATAGTAAGTGAAGTATCATCTGAAAGGGGTGAAGCAGTAATGACAATTGCTGAAAAACTGAAAAATGAAGGTAAAATGGAAAGAAATATAGAGATTGCTAAAAATATGTTGGATGCAGGGATGGATATAAAACAAATTGTAAAAGTGACAGAGATGGCAGAAGAGAAAATTAAATTATTAAAAGAGGAAATAAAACATTAACTTAGAGCAGGAGAGATCCTGCTTTTTTCTTTATGTTTGACTTTTTATTGCAAATCAGGATAACTTACTTCACTCAATTAAAGTGTAGATGGTAAAACCCCATATGCTATAAATTTTATGCTGGAGTTACAGTAAATATAGAGACAAATAAAAAATGGAGTTGCTGGATGATATATGTCCAGATAGACAAGGGGTATCCTTTGTCTTTTTTTTTATTTAATACATAAATAAGTATAAATTTATAATAATTCATTATTTTTGCAGGAAAAAGAAGGCAATATAGCGAATATGTAAATAAATACAAATATATATAATATTTTATATTTTTCCAAGGGGTTTTTGTATGGTATTAACAAAAAATGAAGAAGGTTATACCTTAATTATTGTACTCTGGTCTATAGTTATTCTAACTATTATATTTTCATATTTATTGGATGACGTGATATTAGATAGTCATCTGATTGAGGGTTATTCTCAGCAAAAACAACTCAGGGAGGTTGCTTTATCTGCCTATAATATTGGTATAAATAGTTTATTAAATGATCAGACAGTCTATGACTCAAGTCAAGATGATTGGTTAAATCCTATTGAAGGCAGCATGGAAGGTGTTAGTTATTTAGTTAAGATAAGTGATATTGGAAGTAGATTAAATATAAATTACGAGGATTTAGCTATATTAAGAGAGATTAAGGGTTGGGATGAACAAATTGAAGCCCATATTGAAAAGAGTTTAATAGCCGAATTATATCTAATAAATAATTTAATTTCGGATGATAGTTCTAATGATATTTTAATTAACGATAGTTTAACTACATATGGTAAGTTTAATCTTAATCAGGATTCTCCTGAGAAATTACATAAATTATTTAACTTGCTGGATTTGAATTATGTTTCTTCAGAAATGATTATTGAGAGTTTAAAGGAATATCGAGATGATGGTGAAATGGTTACTAATCTTGAGGAATTACCAACCCAAATTGATGGCTTGGATTTTTCTGCTTTTCAGAAGATAAAGCCTTTTTTAACAGTACAGGGGAGAATTAATATTAATTTGGTAAGTGTTGATAACCTTAATGCTATATTCAAGGGTAAAGAAATAGATCAGGCAATATCCAATCAAATCCTATCATATAGAAAAGAAAATGAGATAAGTGAGATTAATGAACTGGAAAATTTGCTTGGTGAAGATAGGTTTGAAGAGATTGCAGGTTTATTTACTACCCAATCAAAATATATAAAGCTAAACATCAGTGCTGTTATGGCTGAAAAAAGAAGATATGAGATAGATTGTATTATCACAAGAGAATATCAAGATGGGAACTGGCAGATTGAAGTTATATCATGGTCTGAAAATGATGTATTTCTGGAGTGAAGATAATGAAGTCATATAAAAAAACAATAATACTTTTATCGATATTACTATTAATTAGTTTATGGTATATGTATAGTAACTTGCAGTTTTATACAGAGAGTAAGGCTAATCTTAACAGTAGTATAGACTTAAATGAGAGTGGTATTATTAAAGGTGGATATGATACTGCTAGTAATAATGTAGCAAAGGATACAAGTGTTTTTAACGATAGAAAGATTGATGTAGATAGTAGCAAAAATATTAATACACAGCTGGATACACGGCAAGTTGATTTTAATTCTATATTTCTTGCTAATAATAATCTCCCTACCGATTACCAGCAGCTTATTATTAAGAAGAATATATTTGGATTAACTGTGAAAATTGATAAACCTGTGGTAGATAAAGGTGTAGAATCGCATAAAGAGGCAGATGAATTGAAAGAAGAAGATTTTGATAAAATTCAAACAGCTGAAGAAAAGGCAATTCAAGAAAAATCTAAAAAACAATCCGAGAAACAATCTGAGAAACAATCTGAAAATAAAGACCGTAATCTTGAAAAACCTAATGTCGAAGTTGATCGCCCTCAAGTAGAGGAGAAAAAGTTACGTGAAGAAGTAGTAGAACCATTAGATAACCCTTTCTATCTTCAAGCAGTATCTATTAATGATAAAGATAAGATGGCCATAATAGTAAATCGGAATAATTATAAATCATACCTTATTAAACCTGGTCAGGAAATTGAGGGCTATATTGTCAAAAGAATAGATTATAAAGAGATAGTAATGGGAAAAGACAATCAGGAAATAAATGTGGTATTTCAGAATTAGTTTATATACATAATTTATATGGTAAGATACAGAATTTAATTAAAATATGTTTGTATGGTGTATTAAAATCGTAATATCTTAAGGACGTTATTGTGATTAATCTCGTATTAAAGGGGGACTAGTCTATGAATTATCAGGACTTAATTGAGCGTATAGATATAGGTTTATTAAGTGAGTATCCCAGGGATAGATTAAAGGAATATAGATTGGTTCCTATCTATGAACAGGAGGGTATAGTATTCTTTGTATCAGATGCAAAACCACCATTACCCTTACTTGATGAATTGGAGGTTTATGGTTCTGTTCCTATTGAAGTAGAATTAATACCTACCATTGAACTTAATCAATTGATTAATGAGTACCTGGAGGCTCCACTGGATACAGTTGAGGGGATGATGGATGATTTACATACTGTTTCTGAAGACTTTGCTGATATTGATCTAGACATTAGGGTAGAAAATTTAGAAGAGTTAGCTCAGGAAGCACCTATTATTAAGTTAGTAAATGCTATTATTACAATGGCACTAAAGAAAAATGCCAGTGATATACATTTAGAACCATATGAAAACACTATTAAACTTAGATATCGTATTGATGGTATTCTCTTTGATAACTCTGCACCACCACGGAAACTCTTCCCTGCTATTGTGACAAGAATAAAGATTATGGCTGGGCTTAATATTGCAGAGCGAAGATTGCCTCAAGAGGGTAGGATAAGAATTCGTGTCCTGGGGCGTGAACTTGATATAAGGGTTTCAACTATGGCTACACTCTATGGTGAAGCTGTGGTCTTAAGGTTGTTGGATAAAGCAGATATTTTGCTTGATTTAAATAATCTTGGATTTAATAATAATGTGTTAGATCAATACTCAAACCTGATAAGTCTTTCCCATGGTATTATTTTGGTAACTGGTCCAACAGGTAGTGGGAAAACAACTACCCTTTATGCTACTCTGGAACACTTAAATTCTACAGAGAAGAAGATAATAACCATTGAAGACCCAGTTGAATATCAACTATATGGGGTTAATCAGATACAGGTTAAGCCAGAGATCGACTTTACTTTTGCACGAGGGCTTCGTTCTATACTAAGACAGGACCCTGATATTATTATGATTGGGGAGATCAGGGATAGTGAAACAGCTAGTATTGCCATACAGGCAGCTTTGACTGGTCATCTTGTCTTTGCTACCCTCCATACTAATGATGCGGCCAGTGCAATTATACGTCTTCTGGATATGGGGGTAGAAGACTATCTCTTAAGTGCTACTCTAAAGGGTGTACTGGCTCAGCGACTTGTTAGAGTACTTTGTCAGCATTGCCGTGAAGAATATATTCCTGCTATAAGTGAGTTAGATTTATCTTCATTAGCTTATCAAGGGGATAGAATTTTTCGGGAGATTGGCTGTGAGCAATGTAATCAGATAGGTTATTCAGGTAGAAAAGGGATATATGAACTATTAACTGTGGAAAATGAAATAGAAGAATTAATACATAGTGCCAGCAAGGTATCTGAAATAAGGCAGGCTGCTAAAAATTTAGGAATAAGATCATTATATGAAGATGGTATAGATAAAGTAAAACAGGGGATAACAAGCCTTGATGAAGTAATACGGGTTACTAGAACTTAGCTTTGACGGTCTTTTATCCGACAACTAATCTGACTGTGATTCTTATTGGCAGTTAAGTGGAAATAGGCGGTACAGATTTACAATATAAGAGGTATATGGATTATCTATAGTTATTTATGTTTATGCAGATTTTAGGATCAGGAGGGTAGGTGAGATTATTGGAAATATACAATTACAAAGCTATTAGCCATAGTGGAGATACTGTTGATGGAAGTATTAGTGGAGAAAACTATCAAAAAGTACTGAAAAAATTAGAGCAGGATGGGCTAGAACCATACTCCCTAGAGAAGGCTGATGATGGTGAGTTAGATCAAAAGGAGAATATATCACAGAAGTTTGCATCTAACGCTTTCTCCTTAAGTAAACATAAAAGTGTATTAATCTTCACAAAGCAATTAGCAAATTTACTGCAGTCTGGGATTCAACTTAATGAGGCATTTGCTGTAATAATTGGCTTGTTTAAAGAATCTACTTTTAAAAACTATTTACTTGATATACATAGTTCATTGAGAGAAGGAAGGGGTTTTGCTAATTCCCTAGAAAACTACCCAAAGTATTTTAATAGCACCTATATTAGTATGGTTAAAGCTGGTGAAGAGAGTGGGTATCTCCCTCTAATATGTAATAGAATTGTTGACGATATGGAAGAAACTCAGCGGCTACGTTCTTTTATTATATCAAGTATGATCTACCCGCTTATTTTAATTATGGTCTCACTAGTGGCTGTTATTACAATTTTACTTTATGTCTTACCTAAATTTATAAATATTTATGATTCGTATAATAAGAGTTTACCATTACCAACGCTATTATTATTAAATATAAGTAACTTCATTAGTCAAAATAGTATGATTATAGTATTAACTTCACTATTATTTATAATTGGAATCTGGTATTATTCTCGATCTGAAAAGGGAAAGAGCAATATTGATAGTTTAAAACTAAAAATTCCTATACTGGGAGGGCTGTTTAAGAAACTTGCAGTCAGTAGAATAACAGGGGAGTTAGGGATTTTAGTTGGTAATGGTGTTCCATTATTGAAGTCACTGAGAATTATTAGAGAAGTAACAGGAAACTCTGTCTATAATAAGGCACTGGAGACAGTTGTTTTAAAAGTGGAGAGGGGTAGCCCCTTGTCTCAGGCCTTAGATAGTACAGCTGTCTTCCCGGATATCACTGTCTATTTAGTTGGTGTAGGTGAACAAACAGGGGAATTAGGTTCTATGTTACAACAGGTTGGAGAAGAAATGTCCAGGGAGTATAAAGAGGGTTTAGATAGATTTTTAAAACTCTTTGAACCATTCATTTTGCTATTTGTAGGGCTAATAATTGGTTTTATTGTATTTGCCATGTTACTTCCTGTTATGCGAATTAGTACAATTATTTAGATATATGTCGGGTATTATACTGCTATCAGTCAGTCTTTCACAGCAATTCTTCTGGGCAGATTAGTAATGATTATGAAGTTATGGCTAACCGGGTTTAAGCGTATGTTTTGACTATGAAAGTGGAGTTAACTATATTATTCAAGGAGGCACGATATGAGCTGGTTTAATAAGAAAAGATGTAGAAATAATAGTACTTTTGTAAATGAATTAAAACAGGAAAAGGGTTTTACTTTAATTGAGGTCTTAATAGCGATAGTCATCATTGCAGCACTAACAGCAGTAGTAGCACCAGAGCTATTTAGTAGGGTATCTAAGGCAAACCAAACAGCTGCAGCAAATCAGATTGATATATTTAAAGTTGCTTTAAACAATTACCGTCTTGATAACGGCAGGTATCCAAGTAATCAACAGGGATTAAATGCCTTAGTAGAAGAACCTACCACTCCCCCTTTGCCAAGGGATTGGGATGGACCATATATGGATAAAAAGGAGATTCCCTTAGATCCCTGGGAAAATAAATATAACTATCTGATTCCAGGCACACACAATACTCATAAATATGATCTCTGGTCTTATGGTAAAGATGGTATAGAAGGTGGATCTGACGAGGATGCTGATGTTACTAATTGGTAATGAAGAGGGATTTACTTTACTGGAGGTATTGATAGTATTGGTTTTGATTACGGCTTTAGTAACAGTAAATCTACCAAATTTTGAAAAATACCTGGAATCAATTGAAACAAGAGGCCAGTTGTTAAGGGTGGAGCATCTCTTTCGTGGAATTAGAGAAAGGAGTATCAGTCAACAGCAGAAGGTTGAGGTTAAAATACATAATACTGGACTAATATATATGATAAATAATGAAGAAGAAATTAGTTTTGATTTAGAGATAGTAAATAGAAGTGTTGATAATATCACTTACTATCCTGACGGAACAAGTTCTGGTGGAGCCTTTACTATTAGTATTTTGGACAAGCATAAATATTCAGCGAATATAGATATTATTACAGGGAAACTTGATTGGGAGAAGCAAATTTTAGTGAAATAAGAGTTTCAGAATCAATTATTTATATTATGAAGTAGTGTTGGAGTTGAGAAGTGGAGTGAGTTTAGATGTTAGTAAAATTCGATAGTGAAGAGGGGTTTACACTCCTGGAGACTTTAATAGCCCTCGTTATATTGGGAATTAGTATATCAATTCTGGTTGAGGCTTATCTGATTGTTACTGATAGTATAGAATATCAAAGAAATTATAATTTTGTTCTGAACTGGTCAGATGGGAAGATGAATGAACTTATTAATGGTATTGAATTAGCTCGTCATGGGAGTTTTGAGTATTTAGAGAAATCATTTCAATGGAGTGTAGAAGAGGGATTTTTAGATAATAATTTTAAGAATATAGAAGAAAAGAATGGATTAAAGACTATTGAGCTGACTGTAAAATGGCAGAGTGCCAATAGTGTTAAGGACTATAGGACTACTAGGGTTGTGTTGATTGATTGATAATAATAGCAGTTAAGAATGGTAGATAAGGGGTAGTTTTAAATGAATGAAAATGGTTTTACTCTAATCGAAATATTAATTGCTATTACTATAACAGGAATTATACTGGGAGCTGTTTTTATGTTCTTAAATCAAGGTTTAAATACCTGGGAGAATACAGCAGAGAGGGGAGATTGGGAGCAGAATTGGAGGATATTTAATAAACAAATTAAAAATGACCTTCATAATCTATTCTACTCTCCTTTATATAAAGATAATTTATTTAAAGGTGATTATCAGGGGATTAGCTGGTTAATAAAGAAAGATGGTATCTTGAAGGAAGTAAGCTACACTGTAGATTATTATTCTAATAGGTTGCTAAGGAAAGAAGCCCCATATCAATCGACTTCATATCCAGAAATAGACCTACGAAATGATACATCTTTAAATTATCAAGAGAAGGCTTTAAGTTTTTTTAAGGACTTTAACATATATCGTGTTGATTATCAATACTTTGA
>JADQBV010000328.1 GCA_016278415.1 Halanaerobiales bacterium | reverse complement strand
GGCTATGAAAGATGGATTGACTGATCTATATAACCATACTTTACTTATAGAGTTGTTGGAAAAGGAATATGAAAAAGCTAAACGCAAAAATTGTTCTATAGCCTATCTTATGATGGATATTGACCATTTCAAAAGCATTAATGATACTTATGGTCATCTTGCCGGTGATGAAGTGTTGCGCTTACTAGCGGGTATTTTAAAAAATAATGCTAGACAGAGTGATATTGTAGGTAGATATGGTGGGGAAGAATTCGGTATTGTATTACCAGATATATCTGTTGATGATGCAGTAATGGTTTCTGAAAGAATAAGGAGTTCTGTTGAAGAAAATAAGTATAAAATAGAGAATCAGCTAATAGATATTACCACAAGTATAGGACTCTGTTTTAAATATCCATCTAATTCTGCTGACTATCATGATATGATTAAATATGCGGATAAGGCATTATACAGGGCAAAGAATGATGGTCGAAACCGGGTCGAAAATATTATTTTGAATTAAGGAGTAGATAGAATGAATGAGACAATTAAACTAATTAAAGAACGGGCTTCTTTAAGGAATTTTGCTAATAAGAAAATTAGTTCAGAAGATAGAGATTTAATTATTGAAAGTGCCTTAAGGGCACCAACTGCTGGCAATATGATGTTATACTCTATTATTATAGTCGATGATCAAGAAAAGAAAGATATTCTTAGTGAGACGTGTGATAATCAGCCTTTTATCGCTAAAGCACCTCTGGTAATGATATTCCTGGGTGATTATCAGCGTTGGTATGATTATTATCAGTTATCTGGGGTGAAGGATTATTGCCTAAGAGAAGGATTGGAGTTTACGGCACCAACGAAAGCCGACTTGATGTTAGGGTGTAGTGATGCATTGATTGCAGCACAAAACGCCGTTATAGGAGCAGAGTCCCTAGGTATTGGTTCTTGCTATATTGGTGACATTATGGAGAACTATGAAAGACACCAGAAACTTTTAGGTCTACCTTCCTGGACATTCCCGATAGCTATGTTGGTTATGGGTCATTACCCTGAAAAACGTCCAGTTGTAAAATCACGCTTTGATAAAAAATATATTGTACATCAAGATAGTTATAGTCGACTGGGTGAAGAAGAACTTAAAACAATGTTATCTGATTTTAGCAAAAAATTCCCCAGTGATAATATATATAATGCTGAAAATATGGGACAATTCATGTATGCTCGTAAGACAGGGGCTGATTTTACAAGAGAGATGGCTCGTTCAATTAGAGTAATGCTTGAAAATTGGCAGGGAGAAAAGATATAAAGGTTTTTTAATAGTCTACAATAAGTTTAGCTTTAGGGATTTTTTGTTAGTTTATACTTTATTTTAGTCTGTGGTAAATTATATATAAAAAGGTAAATAGGAGGTAATTAGGTGAGTGGTGTTAAAATTATTTCAGAAAACCTTTCCAATATGCCCTGGGAGGTTAAACCAGAAGGTGTAAGTGATGTGGTTTGGCGTTCGAAGGAGAACCCTATTATTGACTGGGATCCAATTCCCTGTGGTGCCAGGATTTTTAATAGTGCTGTAGTACCATTTGAAGGGGAGTTTGCAGGGGTATTTAGGGTTGATTATAAAAATGGGAGACCACATTTACACACTGGAAGAAGTAAAGACGCTATTAATTGGGATATTGAACATGAAGCTATAGAATGGGTAGATGAAGAAGGTAATGATGCACAACCTGGTTATGCCTATGATCCACGTGTAGTAAAGATTGAGGATACATATTATGTCCAGTGGTGTACAGATTTTATTGGCCCTTCTATTGGGCTTGGTAGAACCAAGGATTTTAAGACATTTACTAGATTAGAAAATGCTTATGTTCCTTGTAACAGGAATGGGGTTTTATTTCCTAGAAAGATTAACGGACGATATGTAATGTTGAATAGACCAAGTGATACAGGACATACTCCATTTGGTGATATATTCCTTAGTCAGAGTCCTGATATGACATTTTGGGGTATGCATAGACATGTTATGTCTAGTGGAACTGATGGATGGTGGGAAGGTACAAAAATTGGCGGTGGCCCTGCCCCAATTGAGACAACAGAGGGTTGGTTGTTATTTTATCATGGTGTTTCTGGTACCTGTAATGGTTTTGTTTATAGTATGGGGGCAGCACTTTTAGATACAGATAACCCTAGTAAGGTTTTATATAGAACTCGGGACTATCTTTTAACACCTCAAAAAGAATATGAGACAACTGGTTTTGTGCCAAATGTTGCTTTCCCTTGTGCTACACTACATGATGCTGAAACAGGTAGGATTGCGATCTATTATGGTGCTGCTGATACCTACACAGCAGTTGCTTATACACAAGTTGACGAATTAATTGATTATATAAAGAATAATTCTCAGGTGTAGATGTAATATTAAATACAGTTAATTAAAGTTAAAAGTGATATATTTATACATATAGAGATTATTGGCTTTAAAAGATTATAATGATAAAAAGTATGATTAATATCATTATAATTACCTATACAGTTAATAATCGTAACTTAAGGGTTCTTCATATGAAGGGTCCTTTATTTACATAATATATAGATGAAATATTTTCTTGTTTGTTTTGGGTTAGGTGAAGGGTTCACTTAGAAAAAAATAATTTTAGGAGGGATTTTGTTGTGAAGTACAGAGTATTAGGTAAGACTGGTTATAAGGTATCTGAGGTTTCATTTGGTGGTTGGGCAATTGGCGGGACCTGGGGGCCAGTTAACGACGAAACAAGTATGCAGGCCCTGGAAGAGGCAATAGATCAGGGGATAAATTTCTTTGATACCGCAGATGTTTATGGTGATGGTAGGAGTGAGAAACTTTTATCAAAACTGGCAAAAAGCAAAAAAGAGAGGATATATATAGCTACTAAAGCTGGTAGAAGGCTTAACCCACATACAGCGGAAGGGTATAATAAAGATAATTTAAATTCTTTCATTGATAGAAGTTTGGAAAATCTAGATGTGGAGAGATTGGACTTACTACAATTACATTGTCCACCAACAGATGTGTATTATAATGAGGAAGTATTTGATTTATTAGATAATTTAGTAAAAAAAGGAAAAATTGCTCATTATGGAGTTAGTGTAGAAAAGGTGGAAGAGGCTTTAAAGGCTATAGAATATGAAAATGTAGCTACAATTCAAATTATATATAATATGTTCCGCCATAAGCCAGGAGATAAATTTTTGGCCAAAGCCAAAGAAAATAATGTAGGTATTATCTGTCGCGTCCCATTGGCAAGTGGTATGTTGACAGGTAAGATGACAAAAGACACTGAGTTTGCTGAGGATGATCACCGTAAATTTAACAGAAATGGCGAGGCCTTTGATAAGGGTGAAACCTTCTCTGGTGTTGATTATGAGCTGGGATTGAAGGCGGTCAAAGAATTAGAAGAGATTAAGCCTGAAGACTTAAGTATGGCACAGTTTGCTTTAAAATGGATATTAATGAATGATGCTGTTAGTTGTGTTATTCCTGGTGGTAAAAAACCCTGGCAGGTTAGGGACAATGCTGTAACATCAGAAAGGCCAAATCTACCTCCAAAAGTTATGGAAAATGTTAAAGATATATATGATAAGTATATCAGGGTAAGTGTTCATCATTTATGGTAATTTGCTTTAGCAAAAATTTCCTTTTAATATAAATTTAAGATTAAAAAAATCCCGAGAGAGGAAAGTTATTCTCGGGATTTTATTATTGTTACTACTTTTATTTAATTAAAATTCTATAATATTTGCTTGGTGTAGCTTTGCAATTACATAAATTTTGGAATATCAGCAGGATTCTCATGTTTTTAGTAGAAATATTATATATAATTTCTACAAGGCATCTGGCATAAGTATTCTAGTGAAATAATCCGGTCAGTTTGGAGGTAAGGCTTGTGAAAATAATGATAGCAGATGACCATCCCCTTTTTGCAGAGGGTTTAAAAAATCTAATTGAGTCTCAGGACTTTAATATTGTTGGAGTTGTGAATAACGGAGAAATGGCAGTCAAAACAGCACTTGCCCAAAAACCGGATGTTATATTTATGGATATTGATATGCCAATTATAAACGGAGTTGAGGCTACCAGGCGTATAAAAAATTATCTTCCAAGAGTAAAAATTATTATGTTAACCAGTTTTGAAGAAGAGGATAGTCTCTTTAAAGCTATTAAAGCAGGCGCCTCTGGATACCTGCTAAAAAGCTTAGATGGAGAAGAACTCATAAAGAGCCTATCAGATATAAAAGCAGGTAAGAATCCTTTTTCGGCTGGGTTAGAAGATTTCATATTAAATAAAATACAAGGTAATTTAGATACTGATGATATGAGTGGAGAAAAGAAATGTAATCTTGAGGAAGTTTTAACAGAGAGGCAGATAGATGTCTTAAAATTGGTTGTTAAGGGATTAACTTATCGAGAGACTGGTGAGGAACTCTTCCTTAGTGAAAGGACTATTAAGTATCATATGGAACAAATAAAAGATAGATTAGAGTTAAAAACCCAATCACAGGTAATAGCTTTTGCTAAAAGTAATGTTTTGATTGAGGATTGATTCACCTTCATATAAAGAATTATCCACTGTTAGATAATATTAAAATATTATGTAGTATGAATTACCGTTTTCAAATAACCCTAGTATCGTGGTAAAAAAATGCCATTGCCCCTTTTACTGGGGAAGATGGTGAAAATGTAGACATAGCTACCTTTACTGTATAGGTAAAAGAACGTTATTCAGGTCTGAGCTAATCCTAAATGCGTTCTTTTAATAATTACTTGTAATGTTAATAAATATGTTATAAAATATAAATACGAACAATTGAATATTAAATATGGGTTGTAGTTTATAAACATCTTACAAATTAGTATGATATTATAAACGTGCATTAAAATGGGAAACAGGTTAAAGGCCTGTGCGGTCCCGCCGCCGTAAGGTTTGATGACAGTTTATTTCGCCACTGGGAAACTGGGAAGGCAAACTGTTTGAAAAGACTGAGCCGGAAGACCTGCCTATATTATTATAACACCGAAAACTCACGGGATATGAGGGGGTGTCATTATCTAATGCCAAGTTATTATAGTGGATGCTATAATGGGAGACTGGCAGGTAATTTACTCCTTTCAATTTACATAAATTGAAATTTTTTTTATGTAATTTATTATTCTTGTTTAGACAGTAGAATATCGGTGGGCTATGGTAAAGTTAGTGTTAAATTTATATATTATTATTTACATAATATTTAAGTATATTTGTGCAATAAATTTTAATAAAGAGGAGATTAGTGATATGAATAAATCGAAGAGAAAAAAAGTGTTAATGATTATTCTAGTTGTTGTATTGGCCGGATTGGGTTTATATACCTATAATACTTATTTGGGGCCTAAAAGTGTAGCTGGTGAAAAAGCAGTTTCAATTCAAGTTGTTATTGAAGAACAAGATATCGGTGAGACTTATAATTATGATACTGACTATGGATTTTTGTATGACTTACTTAAGGTAAATCAAGAGGAACTAGGTATAAGTTTTAAAGAGTATGATTTTGGCACTATGCTTGTTGGTATTATGGGTTATAAAGCAGATGAGAGTAATAATGAGTATTTCCATATTTCCATAAATGGAGAAGATGCATTAGAAGGGCCTCAGGGAATAGTATTAAATGATGGTGATGTATATAAAATCAAATTGGCTACGTGGTAAGTTGTGAAAGTTAAAGATATAGCTCTTATAGGAATACTCAGTGCTACAATAACAGCAGGTAAGTTAGCCCTTTGCTTTATACCAAATGTAGAAGTTGTAACACTTTTATTTATAGTGTACACAGTAGTTTTCGGAATGAGGCGTACTCTAATGATTTCATGTGTTTTTTCAACAATTGAGATTTTTATTTATGGCTTTTCCACATGGTTTTTAGTATATTATCTTATTTGGCCTTTTCTAATTTTCTTGTCTAATTTTTTAAGAAAGAAAATTAGTTCCGAATATGGATTTGCCACTTTGGCTGGTTTATTTGGATTACTTTTTGGACTATTTTTTGCTGTATTTGAATCTTTTTTTTACGGAATAATGTATGGAGTTTCATATTGGATAAAGGGTATCCCTTTTGATATTGTGCATGGTGTTTCTAATTTTATAATTGTTTTACTCTTATATAAACCATTAGTTAATGTATTGTTAAAGTATGATACACAAAGTCATACTTAAGAAAAAAGTCCTCAGGATTAAAGCTGAGGACTTTTGTGATTTATTAGGAGAATATGTTTTGCAGTTTTATATAGCTAACTAATAATATTTGTTAACTGTAAAGAAATTTTGTTTAAAATAGTTTTTATTTTATTAAAAATCCAGTGTTGCAAAATAATCAGCAGGGGTTTCTGCCCTACGTATAAGTTCGGTGCTGCCGTCTTCTTTTAAGAGGATTTCAGCAGAACGAAGTTTACCATTATAGTTATACCCCATTGAAAAGCCGTGAGCACCGGTATCATGAATAACGATTAGATCATTCTTGTCCACTTTTGGTAACATACGGTCAATAGCAAATTTATCATTGTTTTCACATAATCCACCAGTAACATCATATTTGAATTCATGTGATTTATCCTCTTTACCCATCACTGTAATATGATGATAAGCACCATACATAGCGGGGCGCATTAGATTTGTAGCACAGGCGTCCAGTCCGATATAGTCTTTGTGGATGTGTTTTTCATGTATTGCCTTACTAACAAGACAACCGTAAGGACCTAGCATAAATCTGCCAAGTTCTGTATATATAGCTACATCATCCATCCCGGCTGGTATCAAAATTTCTTCATATGCCTTGCGGACTCCTTCGCCTATAGCATAGATATCTGCAGGCTTTTCATCAGGGTGATAAGGTATACCAACACCACCAGAGAGGTTGATAAAGGCAATATGAGCTCCTGTTTCTTGACTTAGTTTAACTGCTGTTTCGAATAATATTTTCGCAAGAGCAGGGTAGTATTCATTTGCCACAGTATTACTGGCTAGAAAGGCATGAATACCGAAATGTTTGGCACCCTTCTCCTGTAAAATATTGAAGCCATCGACCATCTGTTGATAAGTAAAGCCATACTTAGCCTCAGCAGGATTGTCCATTATATCGTTCTCGCTTTTAAAGTTATTCCCTGGGTTATAGCGACAGCTAATAGTTTCTGGGATTCCGGCTACGTCTTCAAGGAAATCAATATGTGTAATGTCATCAAGATTAATTATGGCATTTAATTCACTTGCTAATTTGAAGTCTTCTTTTGGAGTTACATTTGAAGAAAACATAATCTCATCACCACTAAAACCAACCTGGTCAGACATCATCAGTTCTGTTAGTGATGAACAGTCGACTCCACATGCCTCTTCTTGTAATATTTTTAGGATAGTTGGATTTGGAGTTGCCTTAACAGCAAAGTATTCTTTGAATCCCTTATTCCAGGAAAAGGCCTTATTTAAGTTACGTGCATTTTCTCTGATACCCTTTTCGTCATAGAGGTGAAAGGGTGTCGGATATTTGTCTGTTATCTCTTCTAATTGCTCTAAGTTTACAAATGGTTTTTTCATTTTTAAATTTCATTCCCTTCTTGATTTGTTAATTCTATTAGTTTAATCTCGTTTTTTAATGATTCCTTAAATAGATTTACTAAGTTCTGTTTTTTTGAATAAAGACAAGTTGAATTATTTTCATCTATTATTTCACCAGTTAGTACTTTTATGGAATCAACTATAAGCCTGATTTGGTTCTGTTTTTTTTCAGAGTAATAAACTACTGAACCAGTAAGCTTAAATGGCTTTTTCGTAATAACTACTACCTTTAATCCATTTGAGACTGCTTTATTTAGGTATGGCAGGACTGCATTCAGGGTATCTCCCGAAAGGGATATATATATTCGTTCTTTTGCATTATTTATCATATTTTTAATTTTATCTAAGATGTTATTTCTACCTTTTATTGTAATATAGCCTTCACCTTCCTGCTGTCGTTCAGGCATATTATTTATCAGTTCCCCTTTTATATCCTGCATCTGTCTAATTTTATTACTGCAAAATTCATCTATAGATACAGGTGTATAGTGTTTTGCAGTATCTTCTATAAGGTAAGCCGCACCCTTTTCAACTAAACTTGCCAGGGTTGTATATACGTTTGATCGAGATATACCTGTTTCTTTAGCTACTTCATAACCAGTCATCGAACCATTGATGGTTAATGTAATATATATTGTTGCTTCTTGTCTTGTTAGGTTAAAGTATGTAAGTAGTTCTATTAAATTCATATGAAGACCCCCAATCTTAAGGAATAGACATGCCTTACTATTAAGGCGAAAAGAAGGCGAAAAAGTTATGGTTGATATAAAAAATAAAAATATATAGTGTTTCTTTATAAGAACACTATATATTATCTAGTGAAATTTGTCAACAAAAAAGTGTTTTATGAAGAAGACTTTGCAATTTTTAATGTTTTCATATAAAAGTAATTGACACAGAGGAAAATATGTGATAAATTTAATTCATAATATGAATACCATTCATTATATGAATAATAATCTATTTATGAATAACAATACAGAATTTATAAATACATTACAAAATTAAATTTTTTCAATATAAACTATAATTTAAGTACTTGAATGAGTGTAGGGGGTTATTAAATGAATATATTAATATTAAGTTCTTTAGAGCAAAATGAAAGTATAGTTTCTATAAGAGACATTATACAGGGAGAATTAAGAGAACAGGGATATCTAGTTGATTGGATTAACTTAGTGGAAAAGGATATAGAATATTGTAATGGTTGTGGTTATTGTGGGTACAATAGACCTGGTGTCTGTGTAAAAAATGACGATATGATTGATATCTTTCCTAAGATGGCTAATTCTGAGATACATATTTTCATTTCTCCTATTAGTTTTGGTGGGTATAATTCAGAAATGAAGAAAGTCTTAGACCGCTATAGTGCATTGGGTTTGGTTACATATACTGTTCATAAAGGTGAACTACATCACCAACCTCGTTACTCTAACCCTATATTATTTATGTCTATTGGTGTTATGGATAAGGTTTCAGAAAAACAAGAAGAAACATTTAAGTTGGTTTCTAAAAGGATGGGGATTGCTTCTTTTGTAAAGAAATCTTCAACTGTTGTACTTAATACTCTAGAAAGTAATAAGGTTTCAGATAAGCTTAAGAAAGGCTTTAAAGAGCTGGGGATGATATCATGAAGCAGAAAAAAGTTATAGCTTTGTTAGGGTGTACCAGGGCGGGGAAAACCACTACTGAATCAATTGTGGATTATATGATTAAAAATATTGAGAACAATGATATTCAGATAGACAAATATAGAGCTGATCAAATATATAATGTTGATAGTAAGTTGGCTGGTTTTATAGAAGTCTTAAGTGAATGTGATATGTTATTAGTTTGTTCACCTGTCTATGTACATTCACTACCATATCCACTACTTTGCATTATGGAACAATTAGCTAAAGAACTTGATAAGAATTTCTGGGATAACAAAAAGATGATAGCAATTATCCATAATGGTTACCCTCAACCAATACAAAGGAAGACTTGTTTTGAGATTTGTGAAAATTTTGCTGATCAGATGGGTATCAAATGGTTAGGGGGAATAGGATTTGGTGGTTCTCCAATTATTGATGGTAGGCCTCTAGAAAAGGTAGGAAGTTATACTAAATGGATGAGAAGGTCCCTTGATGAATTGTGCTCGTCATCTATAGTACAGGGGAAAGAAGTTACAGCGAAAGCAGAAAAGTTAGCTGATAAACATTTTCCATCATTTATTCCATTATGGATATTAAAGGTACTTATGAATATGAGGATGAAGCAGCAGGCTAAAGAGGCCGGGGTAGATATTTACGATAAACCATACTTAAATAGTTGATTGAATAAAGGGCTAACGGTAGATTCGGAATGCTTAGTCAGAAGACTTTTAGGTGATCTAGATTAACATTTCGTTTAAAAAACCTAAGTTAGCAAAATTAAAATATTAAAGATGGGGGAATTTTAATGAAGACATTAATAGCTTATTCTACAAAACATGGTGCTGCTGAAAGTAGTGCAAAAAAACTATCCGAGAAGCTTAATGGTGATGTTGATTTACTTAACTTAAAGAAAGCAAATGATATTCAGTTAAGTAACTATGATAAAGTCATTATTGGGAGTTCTGTTTATATGGGTAAAATACGTAAAGAGGCCTTTAAATTTTGTAATGATAATTTAAGTAGTTTGAAAGATGTTAAAGTTGGTTTATATATATGTTGTATGACAGAAGGTGATGATGCCCTGAAACAATTAAAGGATAATTTTCCGAAGGAATTAGTCGATAGTGCTATTGTTAAAGGTGTTTTTGGTGGGGAATTTGATTTTAAGAAGATGAATTTCTTAGAGAAAATGGTTATTAAAAAGGTAGCAGGTGTTGAAGAAACAGAATCGAAACTGTTACAAGAAAATATTGCCAAATTTGCAGATGAATTGAATATATCGTAAGAGGTATTAAAACTGCTGTTTAGATTGACTAATTTTATTAAGATGGTATAGTAAAGTAATGCCTATACTCTGTATGCAGAAGGAATAAATGTTCTCGTAAAAGTTACATAATAGGAAGGATGCTATACATGGATAGAAAAGCAATACAGGAGCAGAGGAAAAAGGGCTATTTTATAGAAGCCGCTAAGAAGATTATTAAAGAAGAGGGTATTAGTAATTTGACAGTAAAAAAAGTAGCTGATTCAGCAGGTTTTGCTTCTGGTACTTTATATAATTATTTTACAGATCTGAATGATCTTTTTTCCTATTGTGCAGATGACTATTGGGAAGAATGTAAGGAATATGTAGTGGAAACAGCAGATAACAACAGTATTAAGGAGAAAATCATTACTTCATCAAAGGCCTATTGTGAATATTTCATTAATAATCCTAATGTCTTTGAACTTATATTTCTAAAGGATTTTGATGAAATGCCAGTGGAGTCCCCTGAAGTGGTATTATTGTTAATAAAGTCACTATATGAGGGAGTAGAAAGTGGCTTAATACCGAGAGATAGAATAAAAATTGTAAAGAATTTATTAAGTAGCTCTATGCATGGAGTATTGCTCTTCTTTATTAAGAAAAGGACAGATGCCAGTAAAAAAGATGTCTTAGAAATGATAGAAGAAGAGGCTAAATATATATTAGAGCATTGTTAAGATGTTTGGAAATAAATAAAAATAATTAGAGGTGAAACCTATGAAAACTGTTTTAAAAATAATTGTAATTATATTTATCCTTTTTATAATAGTGTCAGGTGGAGGTATCTTTTATCTTAGCAGGGGATTGGATGCTGGTAGTGAAATTGTGATAAATGAGCTTGATCTTTCTTCAATAGGTGATGGTATTTATTATGGAAGCTATGAATCAGGAAGGTTTAGTAATCAGGTGGAAGTTGAGGTTAAAGATAATCAAATTGTTAATATTTCTTTAGTAGAAGATGTATTGTTTTCAAAGCCGGAAGAAAGAGATCAATTTTTTGAAAATGTTATCAATGAACAAAGGGTTAATATTGATGTTATATCTGGTTCTACAGTTACCTGTAAAGCCTATTTAAAAGCAATTGAAGATGCTTTGAATAATTAGTACTATAAATTATTGCCCTTGATATTCTTGTAGAAAGTGATATATAATATTTATTGTTGTAGTAAACGAAAGTGGGGACGATGGCTTTATGCTAGAGCAAAGTGAACTCTTAAAAAAAGTTAAATTTTTAAAAATGTTTATAATGGATGTTGATGGAACATTAACAGATGGCAAGATATATCTTGGTAATGATGGTGAGGAACTAAAAGCCTTCAATGTCAAAGATGGGATGGGAATAAGTCTGTTACGTAAAAAAGGAATTATACCTGTTTTAATTACCGGACGTGAATCTGAAATTGTTAATATCAGGGCTAGAGAATTGGGAATTGAGGATGTCTACCAGGGTATTAAAGATAAACTTGAAATATATACTAGATTAAAAGATAAATATCAACTTAGTGACCAAGAAATATCTTATGTTGGTGATGACTTAAATGATTTAACTATAATGAAAGAAGTAG
>JADQBV010000164.1 GCA_016278415.1 Halanaerobiales bacterium | reverse complement strand
TCCGAACGCCTCCTCTCCTTCCCTCTAATTTGCCGTAATCCCCGGTATTTCAAGGATTATAGCTGTTGTTTAAAATTTCCATTTATGTCTTTTACGTGGTTTTATGAGATTTCCGAATATTTTCGGCACCGAAATGGCACTGGTTTTTTATTAAACCTTTCAATATAGATATATAATATTTATTATATATTTGTACTTAAATGTTAAGAAAATTAATATATAACATCCCTGGGATCTTTTTTCATAGCTTCTATAAGTAAGCCTATATTTGAACCAATTGAATTTACCATTTTTTCAGCATGCTGCTCTAATTTCTTTTCATTGATAATTGCAGTACCAACGTGTTCTTTTAACTTCTCAAAGTTTAGATTAGACTTTGAATTCATTTTAAAAACATCTGAAAAGAGCTTGCTTATATAAGTATGACGGTTGCTAACTCTATTGTTTTCTAGAATATCTTTTTCTTTTATATATATATATTCTTCAAGAATATTGTTTCGATGTAATAATAACCATAATTCAAAGCACGGACTAGTTACTCCAAGAATATTATCTTTTCCAGCAAGATTTACAAAATTTAAATAATTATCTGAGCTCTGATATGAATCTCTATCAAAGATAATAACAAACTTATCTATATCTTCTTCATAATTTTCCTCATTTATTAACTGATCCTTTTTCTGTTCTATTAACTCTAATAATCTTTTAGGATGACTATGATTCTGTATTTCCCCCTCTTTATCTAAAATAACTAATTCAATCAAACTATGAATATTTAACATTTTTCTATTATTAATTATGCCTTCAAAATACTTAACTTCAGTATGAGCACCTTCGAAAATAAGATAATATCTTCTTAAGGGATGTATTCTTTTTTCATCTTGGTATCTTGAGGTCCATGATTTAATTTCTCTAAGAGGACTCATTAAATATCACATCCATTAAAAAATATTTTTAAATACAGGAATAGCTCCATATCTACCTTCTAAATAAGACTTACTTATATTTCGATCATATCTTTCTTTAAATCTATCTAGTGCATAAAGATGTGAAATGTTTTCATTATTTCTTTCAATAAACCATATTTCATCACGTCTTAATAAATCCTGATTCATGATAGTAGATTCATGTGTTGTAAAAATTAACTGTATGTTATTCTCATTTAATAATCTAAAAAATATTTCTATAAATTTATACGTTAATTTTGGATGCAGACTACGTTCCATTTCATCGATAATATAAACTTTATTCTTATCATTATTCATTAGAATATCTAATAAATCAAATAACCTTTTTGTTCCATCTGATTCCTCTGAGAATTCAAAGTCACTAAAAGAGTCTCCATGTTCCATCATTATTGTTGTAATTATAGGTTCTTCTCCATTTTTACCTTTGATATTATAAAAAACATCATTGGCTCTCATTGACATTTCAACTTCTTTTACATCATCTGCTTCTTCTAGATCATTATTAAATGTTTCCATTACCTTTTTTAAAACAGGTTTTGGTATCTTCTCTTTAAAATCAGCAAAATTAACTTCTTCAATTTTGACTTTTGATATTCCAGTATCAAAAATATCAATTATTTTATTAATCTTCGATGAATTGTTTTTATTTCCATAAAAGTAATTAAAATCAGTAACTGGTTGATCTGGAAAAATAGTAATTAAATCTTCTTTAAACCATTCGTATACATCTTTAAAAAATATAAGGCTTGAATCATCATCTATTTTTTTGTTCCTATTCATTTCTCTAATAAATAAAGTGTTTCTATTTTCTTTAAAATCAAATTTATATGTTTCAAAACGCATTTCATCAACTTCTGAAAGATTAACATGAGCTCCTATTTCTAAACTATTAATCTTGGTTTCTCTTTCAAATAACATTATTTGATTTGAATCATCTGGTATTAATTCATATAACCACTCTTCAATAATTTCTGGTTTATTAATATTTAAGCTAAATCCATATGCATAGAACTTATTATTCTTATAAATTTCAAATTCAAATTTAGTAGGCTTATTTTTATTTTCTTCTTTTGCTCTGCAATATTTCTTGGTACAATCAATCGGTAATTTATATGTTATAATATCTTTGGCAAAACGAATTGCCTTTATAAAATTTGATTTACCAGAGGCATTAGCACCATAAATTGTTGCTAGTCTTAATAAAGATATATCTTCAGAATTAATTATATGTTCATCAGTCCATTTTTTCCTCTGGTCTTTTCTACCTCTAATTCTTGTATCGGGAATCATTGTTAACTCTTGTTTTTTAGAAAAAGATAAAAAATTCTCTACACTAAATCTTATCAGCATAACACTCACCTTCCAAAAAAGAGATTATTTCTCCTTATAGGTTTAATATAATATATATTATAACCTATAAGTGTAATTTTTACAATCAAAAAGAGAATTTTTCTCTTTTTGATTGTAATTAAATATGCATACCTTTATTTCAGCATAACCTAAATGTATGTTATATTATACTGAATATATTATTCTCTACTTGAGGATATATCTTGTCTATCTCGTTTTGGATCTCAATTGTTAGATCAATAGCGGTTACCGTTCTACAAAAATGCTGTATATCTGAGAAATTTAATTTAGTTCCCATTCTATACTTTAACCAACTATCCAACACCTGGTAGCCTCCAATTTTATATTCCCATACCTCAGGGTTAATTCCATTAAAATATTGTTTCTCTTTATTAATATAAACTCTTTTCTCAATAGGACTATAGTTTCTGGCTTTTCTTTTGGAATTCCCAATTATACAACTACCTGATGAAAGTTTTGAAACTGTGTTTTCTAGCCGATTAGATTTCATAGTATGTAAAGCTATTAGCGTTTCTCCATAACTACACATAATATTAAAAATGCTATTATCTTTTGTAATAGGAATTCTAGGATAATCTGTCTTTAAAAACTGTTTATATAAGTCCCTATAAAAATTTGAGTACATTACTCCATAAATATAAAATACTATTTTTTCCGGTGTAATACTTTCACCGTGTATCTCCTTAATTATTTTATATAATTCACTATTAATATTAACCTGTTTCTCTTCATAAGAACTTTTGTTAAATAAATCTTTATCTATAAAATTATAAGTATATAAAGGAAAAATATATGACTGAGTTGTCGATTCACCACTTTTAGCTTCCATAATACCGTCACAACAAAAGAAATGATCCATATTTTCTGACCTATTACTTCTACCAGTAATTAAAGCTATATTATCCTTTAACATATGGCACATTATATTCTCCCTCCCCCAATCAACAGTATGAGGAGAATAATAAATATATCTTAAGTCAAATGGTTTCATTAATATTCTTGTAAAATTACTCTGCCAATTATCTAATCTGTTTACTTTTTTTCTTGCTTCAGACATATCCCAGTCTCTAGTATCTTTTAAATTATATTTTTCTCTTATAAACTCATCAGATAAATTCAAGTTTCTAAAATTCTTAATTCTTCGTATCAAAGATGTTTTATCAGTATCTACTACAAAATTATTCCTGTATGTTATAATTCCACTAACATTAATAGGAAAGATATCTTTTATTGATATAAATTTATAATAGAATTTTTCAAGATTATGATCTCTTTCAGTAAAAAAATAAAATTTAGATTGTGGTTTTATTAGTTGCCATTTAAGATTATCTAAATGAGTAAATATATGATTATTAGAAAGCCATTCAAACTTTTTAGCTCTTTTTCCAAATAGATCTGCTTTATAAATTTCTTTTTTTAACTTATGATTCTTAATAAATATAGAAATGGCAGTTCCCTTTTTAATGTCAAATACATTTTCATCATCCGATCCATCAGGATTATTTTCATGTAAATCACCATGTAAATTAAGTACATATATTTTATCAAACGTATTTAATAAAGATTCTCTCATACCAGAAAAGGTGGGATTACTTAAATACTTGTTGTTTGTTATAAAAGCCATTACACCCTGTCCAGTTTGCTCTATCTTCCATTGTGCAAATCGTATAAATTTAACATAATCATCATATAACCAATGTTTTTTTTCATTAAAATACTCTCCGTCAATATATTTATATTCTTCATCTATTTTTTTAATAATCCAATCATCATCTTCAAAAGAAGATAACTTATTATATGGAGGATTACCTATAATGGCTAATATAGGTATATCCTTTTTGATTTCTCCTGCTTCAATTGATTCCTGGGATAGTGAATTCATACCTAATAAATTAATTTGTTGAATATCCTTCATATCTAGAGTATTTGTCAAGAATAGTTTAAATCGTTCACTATCTTCCATATGATAATCATATTCTTCGAGTACTAATCCAGCTTTCAAGTGACCGATAGCATAAGGAGCTATTAATATTTCAAATGCATAAAAATTTTTTAGTAAATGGTTTCTAATAATCTCATCTTTAACTCCTTCACCATATTTCTTTATGCAATTTTCTAATACCAATTCAAAAGCACTAAGTATAAATGTTAATGTCCCAGCTGCTGGATCTAAAACCTTAACAGTATTATTGATTAAGCCATCATTTATATTAAAATACTCCTTTAATATATTATCAACAGAATTAATTATGTAATCAACTATAGGCTTGGGCGTATAATAAACACCTCTCATTCTTTTTAATTCAGGGTTATAGGCGGACAGAAAAGTTTCATAAAAATGAATAACGGGGTCACTACCCATACCTTCAGAATAATATTGGTTTAGAATTTTATTAAGATCTGTCGCGGCCAAAACTTCTACAATATCTTCAGTGATTACTTGTACAATTTCAGGAGAATCTTCTAAAAATATAAAACGGAAAATATCTTTAAGAATACCAGTATTTTTAGGTATATCAAAAAAAGCATTTCTGCTATTAAAATTATTTATATCTGTACGCAGCCTAGATATTAAAAGGCCATATGTAATTGTCTCCGAATAAAGATCTGCAAATTGTTCTCTAGAAATATTTTTTAATAAGGATCTTTTAAAAACCTCATATGCACGGTAAAATTGAGATGTATTTTCACTATTTCCATTTAAAGTTTTCCTGACATAGTCATTAAGTATTTTAGTTTTATTTGCCAGCTCAATCGCTAAACTTTCCGCATCAGTAACTTTAGGTAAAAGATAAGAACAAAAGTTGCCCAGTAGCTTAATAAAGTTATTTTGTATTTTTCTTAAGTTTCGTTTTATTAAATCTATTTTTTCTATCAATGTTCTATCTCTATATAATCGAAATTCATAAAAATTGGTTAAAATGACATTATGGAAAGCGTTAAAATATCTTTCAAGCTGTTCTGTTTTGGCAATTTTATTTAAATCAGTTCCGGGTATTTTTGCCTCAATACAGCCAATAGTAGAGATGTTTTTATTGGAAACCTTAAAATCAGGATAACCCCCTTTAGACTTACTAGGTTGTACAATTATTTTGATATTATTTTTCCCGGAAAAGGCAAGACATTCATTTAATAAAGTCTCTAAAGTTGAGTAATAACTATCTTCTCTTGTATCATCTCTACTTTCAATTTCTTCAATCCTCATTAAATACTTTTTTAACATTCTGACCACCCAGCTTTATATAGTTTTAATATGTTCTATTAAAAACTATGCTGGGGTTTCTAAATTATTCGATTTTATTAAACAATTCAACATTACTACAAAAAACAGCCTTGAGATTATATCGCTCAAATAAATAATGTTTAAATGAATGGCAGCTGAATACATAATTTTTAAGAGCCAACTTGTATTAATTCAATTTATTTTATTCTTATCAAAAAAACTCCGTACATATTTCTATTAACGGAGGCTTCTAACAAACATCTTCATTTATTAAATTTATCAATAAATTTATCCAATACCAACCTATCAACTGGATTTATATTTTCCGGAAGATTATTAATATTAAAGAACCTTGCATCCTTACTCTCAATTTCGTCTGCTATAATTTCACCTCTATATTTATCAGTTGTATAAATAGCCACTACGTTATATACTTCATCTCCATTTGGATACTTGTAATAGTAGTCTTTCCCAGAGAATATATCAAATAATTTCAAATCCATTATCTCAAGATTAGTTTCTTCGTACATTTCCCGCTTGGCTGCTTCTTCTAATGATTCACCCAACTCCAAAGCACCACCAGGTATTCCCCAGGTATCGTTATCAGTTCTATGAATAAGCAATATACTATCATCGTTTTTCATTAATAACGTTCCAGCACCGGCCATAATAATAGGACGCGAGCCTATTAACTCCCTTAATTCTTTTATATACCCCTTCATATCATCCTCTTTTCAGCTTGATTATATTTAAATATCAAATTCTTATAAATAAAATATTTATTACCATCGTAGTAATTTAAGCATTATTAATAAGATTATCATGTTGTTTAAAATGATTAATAATTTTTGGTAAATCGATTTGTTTAAAATTAGTATATCTTGATACGATAATCTTTTGTAATTCATCTATTTCTTTATCTTCATAATCATTTCCACTTAATATAGTCTTCCTATAAACGGATATATAATTACTATCTTCATCAAAATCTTTCCGTTTAGCGCTATTGAAAAGCTGTTTATTTTTACAGTAAACATCAAATATAGCTTCTCTTATATTATTATTTTCTGTTAATCCTGGGCCTATGATTAATTTCATAACTAAACTTGTTGGAAGTTGTTTAAATTCAAATAATAAGACCCTATCAATACTACTGTGCCATCCTTTTCCTATATGAGGTATAAAATCTAACTCCTCTGGTATAAATCTTATACAACTAGTAGTAGAGTGTTCTAATATAAAATTTGGCTCAGAATCAATTAAATTAGTTATAAATTCAAATATTTCACTATTAATGTAAGAAAATTTGAGTGCCTTACCTCCTTACGAACTATTCCCAGGGCAGAAAATATATTAAAATCATTAATTAAGGACTCTAATTTTTGAAGTTCCTTGTTATTGTAGATAAAGTTTTCTAGACATTTAATTACTTCATTTTTATTAGTCATAGTCACACTCCCTGAATATTAATTTGCATTCAGTCCAAAAACATTAGATCCTAATTTGCTCTTTATTGTTGTTTCTAACTGAATTACTTCATCTTTCATTGAAGTAGATGGTAAAATATCTAAAATACTAAATTGAAATTTCTTATATCTTTCTGGATCAGAATATAACAATTCCATCAATAATTTGTTATTGCCATGCTTAGTCCTAGTGTAAGTACTCCATCTTCCCCATATACCATCCTTCCCGTATGCTGATCCTACATATTGTCTTCCATCTTCTTTATCTAATATTAGATAAATTCCATAGACACTAGATAAAGCATTTTTCCATTGCCTATGGGCATCTGGATTCTTAGTAATTTTATTTAATTCTTCAAACGATAAAATGACATTCTGATAACCGTGAAAAGACTTAACAAATCCTACAGAAAATATTTCTACTATTTCTTTATCTAATTTCCTCTGATGCCAAGCAAGGGTCGCCGTTCCCCAATCAATGACAATCCTCCCTTTTAGATCATCAAGTCTATTATCATTTTCTAGAAAATATTTATTATATGGTCCTTCGCCCCATGATTCAGGCACTTTTATAAATCTAATACATTCTGGTAATTCATATACTTGTTCTCTACCATTAATTTTATATACACCATGTAATAATGATTTTGTTCCTTCTAGATTTGTAAAAGTTATGATATAATCACACTTTTTAAAAACATGGGCCTTTTGATAAGATTGGTATAATTCTAGATTGCCGTTTTCTATAATCTTTTGAATATAATCTCTACTTATTGTATGTCTTATTAATTTTAAATTATATTTATCTAATCCCCTCATAACAATTATTTCTTTAAATAACATTATAAACACATCCTATAATTATAAGATTTCCAACAAGTAAATTCTCTATCAACTGTTTTTTAGGTTATCCCCTAACTGTTTCCAGGATAACTCTATCTTCAAACCCTCCACGCTTTTCTCTCTTCGCTTTCCTAACAGACTCAATTTCTTCTCTATCCAGTTCATAGAAATTAATTAATCCTTCTAAAACCTCAAAAATATCAGCCATCTCCTCTGCAGAGGGGTTTTCTTTAAATTCATCCAGTTCTTCCAAAACTTTAGCATAAAGTTTACTTACATACTCTTCATCATCTGCAGTATGAATAGTATAATCTTTTCCTGTATCTTCAATTATCTGTGGTATCTTATCTCTTACTAATTTATCATAATTCATTTCTTTCACAATTTAGGGTGCCTCCTATAATTTTTTATTATTTGTACCGCTTCTTCTCCACACTAAACATACTAAATAATACCAACTATAATACTTTTTATATTATCTTGAATACGGCAAGTCGAAATGTATAGTCCCGAATTAACAACAATCTAGCCTAAAAAATAACTCAAAAATTTTTGCATAAAAAAGTGGGATCATCCTTCATTTTCTGATAAAATGTTTTTGACAAGAAAACAATTCAGAAAAAGGAGATCCCGAAATGATTCTATCACAAAAACAAAAGAAAATGAAGAGATTTAACCAATTAAATATTAAAGCAACTTTTGATAATGAAACGGTTACCAATAATGCAAACTTCTCTTATGTTGAAGCCTTCAAAGAAATAATTAAGTTAAGATCAATGATAAAAGAAACCATTAACCATCAAAAAGGCTCCAACTCAACATATACAACTATTGATATTATTGACTTTATGATTGATTCCATAATCTTAGGGTATTCCCGCTTCTCTCATATGGATGATCTGCGTAATGATGCTGGTTATCAAAAGATCAAAGATTCCAAAATACCAAGTGAGAAAGTCTATCGTGACCTTTTAAAGGCCCTTCCTGATGAAGCTAAAGACGAGTTTAGGAGACTAAATAAAAAGCTTCTTTCTCTACAGGCTCAATATGAACAATCACGAGAAGTAATGCTTGATTTTGATGATACTGTCTGTACTGTCTTTGGCAATCAAGAAGGTTCTGCCTGTGGCTACAATCCTCGCTACAAAGGTAGAGCAGCGTTTAAAGAAAAACTAGGTATTGTCAGTGGAACCGATGAAATTCTTGACTTAACCCTTGAAGCAGGCACCCATCACAGTAATTACAATTTCTTAGATTTCCTGGAGTCCTGTATTGGTACTCTGCCTGAAAGCTGGTATTTAAAAAGAATCAGAGCTGACAGAGGCTTCTTTGATCAGAAGAACTTTGAATACTGTGAAGATAATGGTATTGAATATATCATTAAAGCTAAAATGCAAAAAGGTGTACAAAAGATAATCAGCTATGTTAATGAACATCCAGACCAATATTCGTGGACAGTTATTGATAAAACCTTTAGTGTTACTGAAATTACTGTACCCCTTAAAGCCTGGTCAAAAGCCCGTAGATTCGTCTTAATTAAAAAGTCACTTCCTAAAACTAATAAGGGACAAATGGTTTTTGATGAATTTACATATGAGTATCAGGCTATTGTTACTAATGTTGATTACTTAACTGCTGAGGAAGTCTTTCATGACTATAATCAGCGTTGTAATATAGAAAACAAGATTGACGAACTAAAGCAAGGATTTTACTTTGATGAAAACAGTCAAATTAATCATAAATGTAATGAACTATTTCTACTAATTAAAATGATAGCTTACAACCTTCATAACTGGTTTAAAAGATCATTTTTGCCAGATGATTTACAACATCATGAAATCACTACAATAAGAAGAATATTCTATAAGGTAGCTGGAAACATAGTAGGAAATGGCTGGTATAGACATATCCGCTTTGGTCCTAATAAACTACTGGAAAGAATCATTCCACTTATTAGAAATAGATTATCTGATTTTAGAAAGCAGGTGGTTTTTGTATAAGACCGTTTCAAGTACAGTACTTAAATAATCAGTTTTTAAATCTATGTTTAAGCATGGTTAATTTAGTGTACCTATAAATATGGCATCAATTGGGCAAAGTTAGTTGATTGTATAATTTTTAATTACTCAAAGGCTTTTATATACAATTTTCGTGGGCAAACACTAAAATTATAAACCAATTTTAGTTACTTGCCGAATTCAAGATTATATTATTTGCATCAATCACTTTTCTGTCTAAAACTTCAGTCTCCTTATATATTTGAGACTCTTTTTTATATAATCTCTCACAGTCACAATAATAAAATATCATCGATTTTTTATAGAAAGCTATATTCTTTCTTCCACATTTACATTTAAATTTGATTATGTTATAAAGGGCATCCTCAACATAATTAACTTTGTTATCAGCCTTAACATCATTTATTTTTTCCTCGATTTGTTTTTTGTTTTTCTTATTATTTTTTTCTTCAACTGTAGACTTCCCTTGAATATTCTTTTTCACAATTTTATTCTTTTTTATCTCTTTCTCATTTAAAACTTTTGTTACTGCTTTATCTATATAATCTTCATTTATCCTAGATATCTCATATTCTCTTAGTCTTTTATCATGTTCATCAGGTATCTTCGATAAAAATCCTAATACTATAGTTGAAAAGAAACTAAACAGTATTCCAGAAATAAACCATCCCACAATATTTCTATTTTTATCTTTTGCTAATATAGTATTAAAAATAGCAAACATAAGCCATAATAATAATATCATTAACATTAATATTACACCTCCTTATAATTGTGATTTTATGTTCTTAACAAATTCAATAGTTATTATATAAATCTATATGACTCTATAGATATTATTACAATTTAAATATCTCCTTCATTACTCCTCGAAGATTATATGCTAAATCCTTATGTGGAAATCTCTTTATTTTCTCATCAGTTTCTATAATAATTTCATCAGTATCAACTCTAACATCTATATCATTAATCTGAAAACCCTGCAGTAATGTGCCTTGATTTAAACTATTGCTATCCATTAAAATCTCAATCTCACCCTGGACTCTCTTTAATTCTAGCCATATTCTCCACTGTTCCATGGTGTTTATACTTAATTCAGGTATAGTCCTGGCTTTTTGTAAAAGCATAAAGTTGGTATATATATGACTTCCTCTTACCCCATACCCCTCTGGCAAGACATTCTCTTCTAACTCTCTCCATGATTCAATATGAAATACATAGTAAGACTCTTTACCATTATTCCTCGTTAATGGTATATCAATTACTTTTCTCTTCTTGACTTCAATCTTATTAATATTACCATAATATCTAACACCATAGTTATCGGGAAAATCTCTTTTATTTAGATATACTGCAATATGTTCTAGATGATATTCATCGAGCCTAACCCTCTTACAGGGGATATAGTATATCTTTTGATCCAACATAAACTGTAACTGCTCTTTAGTCCTGATAGATCCAACCAGTACATTCTGTTCAAAGTCAGTATCTCGTCTGTAATCAGCTGTACCAGCAGGTAAAACATTTCTTTCATAGTTTCCTAAATAAGATTCCTCTATTAAATTCTCTAGAAATTCAGCTACCAGGCTTGTACTACCTGGCAAAAAAGGAAAAGCCCCAACATTTACTTTATCAATACTCCTATAAAATGTATGGTCCTTAAACTCTTCCTCATTTTGATAGGGAAATAATACATAAGCACCTACCATTCTATGTTCATAGTTATTATCATTATCATAAACAACAGCATCACGATAACGATGCATTGTATTAATTGTATCCTCTTCTGGTCCAGGTAAATTATGTTTGTTACTATATGTTGTCCCAGGGATAGCAGGGTTGATTCTGTACTTAGCATCAAAAATAAACTTATATTCTGTTTCGGAATCTTCTTTCTTCAATGATAGGACATTATCTGGCTTTTGACCAGTTGTTATACCTTCACCTTCACTGGTATTATAGCTAAGTTTAAATGTTTCACCTGTCTTCTCATTCTCATATTCTACATATGAACTGCTTGACTTGTTCAAAGTTACATAGATACCTGAATAATTTATATCAATCAAATTATGTTTAACTAATTTATACTTATCTCTTAATAAACGGTTTAACTCCAGGAAACACCAGTATTCATATAACTCCCAGATCTGTTTCATGGAAAGCCTAAAAATCTGACCATTAATAGAAAGGCCCTTTAATAGCATTAAATAATACTTATATACCTCACGATAACCTGGGGCCATCT
>JADQBV010000140.1 GCA_016278415.1 Halanaerobiales bacterium | reverse complement strand
AAGCTGTTAATAAATTGGTAGCTGCTGGTTTAATCCAGGGTTATCCAGATGGAACTTTCAAGGGACAAAATGACTTAACTCGTTATGAAATAGCTGTTATGCTTGCTCGTTTGTTAAACGACATTGAAGAAGCTCGTGCAGAGTTAGTTGACCAGGTTGACTTTATGGTTAATGATGCTTTAATCTCAGCTAATTCAGGACTAAGCGCAGCAGAAGCTGAAGAAGTTCAGGCTATTGTTGCAGCAGTTATAGCTAAAAACGCTCCTGAAGAAGTAGTTGTAGAAGCTCCTGAAGATGTATTGACACAAGCAGAAGCTGACGCAGTTGCTATTTTAGTTGACGTTCTATCAGTTGAATTCGCAAGCGAATTAGCTGACTTAGGCGTTCAGGTTGCAGATTTAGAAGCTAGAACTGCAGCTTTAGAAACTGTAACTTTCAGTGGAGAGTGGAAAACTAACTTTAATCGTACTAATGTATATGGAGATAAGTTAGTTAACAATAATACTGAAGCATACTTTATCGATCCATTTGATGCTAATGATGGAGATATTAACTATGATGATGATGGTGACGAGGATACCAATAATGAATTTGGTACTCCAGTAGGTGATTACCGTGCAAATGGTGATGAAGATTATTATGAAGATACAAACGAAATCACTAATGAATTAGATTTAAACATTGCTGTTAATAAAGGACCACTAGCCGCTTCTATTAATATGAAGGCTTTTAAAAACGTATTCGGTAATGATGGTGACGATACTGATTTTGATTTTGATAGTATTGAAGGTACTTTAACTAATGGTGACTTTACTGCTACTGTTAAGAATGGTCAAAAAGTAGCTTATAAAAATTATCTATACAACGATGCTGAAGTTGATGGTGTAGTTGTAGATGTTGAAGATGCTCAATATTTTATAACTAAAAAAGTAGTAGAAGAAGATAAGCAGTACACTAAACAAGTTGCTGGTGATGAAGATGAATATTATACCTATAAAAGAGATCATTTACTAGTAGGTATTAAGCAACCTGTTGATTTCGTATTACCAATGAACGTATATGTTGGTTATGAATATGCTCCAGAGGTTGTTAATGGTGAATATGTAATTGGTGATGATGATTGGGATACAACTAATGCTCCTACAGGAACTTCGGATTTAGCTGAAAAGAGAAATACATTAGTTGCTGTAGATACTACTGCTGACTTAGGTGAATTTGATGTTACTGCTGACTTAGGTTTCAATGTTGGTCAAGAAGCTTTGGAAGGCAATCGCTTATTCCGTTTAGGTGCAGTTGGTACTGTTGGTATCTTAGATGTTACAGCTAACTTTGAAAATACTCAAAATATGGTATTTATCGAAGAAGATACTGATGAATTCAAAAAAGGTTATGACTTTGAAGTTGCTTCATCTTTTGATGTAGTAGATGCTTCATTCAAACGTGAAGACTATGATACATCTGATAATACTGTTAGTGACGCAAGTTATGTTCATACTTTCAAACTTGCTGTAGCTGAAGGTAAAGTTAATTTCGCTGAATTCGATGTAGACGGTAAATATGAATTAGAGTTAGGCGAAGACGACGCTAAAAATGAAATTCGTAATCTAAATGTTAAAAGAAGCATTGATAAGCTTGATTTAGCTTATGGGTACACTTATGATGCTGATAATAACATTAAGGACGCTGAAAAAGATCGTTATGATGATGGCGACAATTCTAATGCAATTACTGCTGATGACGATGACGATTGGGTAGAAGAAGACGATGATACTAATGAACACTTATTTACTGCTAGCTATGCTGTAACTGAAAATATTACAGCAAGCTTAGAGCATAAAATGAGTAAAGATATTGCTACAGATGCTACAGACATTGAGTGGGTTAATGACTTTGCTAATGAAACAACAATTAAAGCTAGATATACTGCTGATATGGTTGAAGCTGGATTCAAAAAAGTATTAGATGGCGGAGACTTATCTGTTGATGGTAAAGTTACTGCTCCTACCTATACAGTATTAGGTTTTGATGCAGATGCTATGGCTGCTTTCGAACACAATTTTGATGCAGCTGAAACTGAAAATACTAACGTAGAGTTTAATGTTGACTTGGCTAAAGCAATTAGCGAAAAATTAAACTTTGCTGGTGGCTTTGGATGGGCTAACAAAGAAATTGATGTAGACTTCAAAGGTACTAAGATGACAGTTAATGCAGGTCTTGATTACAAAGTTACTGAAGATATTACAGCTAATGCTGATTATAACTTCTTGAACTTTGAAGAAGCTGTAACAGCTGACGAATATAGTGTAAATGAAGTTACTGCTGGTGTAAGTGTAGCATTCTAAGTTAAACCAAACAATAAACACACCCCCCCGGTTTACCGGGGGGTTTTTTATTTCTCTAATAAATTACTATATTTCAGAATCATACTTTTTAGAAAAATATTTTTAGCTACATAAATATAATATTAATATTTTGGATTTGTTATAGTATAATATATATATATAATGGTAAAAAGTAACCATAAATATATAGAGGAGATATTAATTATTTGGCGAAATATATATATATAAGCGCGTAATTTTAATTAAAGTAAGATAGACTAATAGTTACAAATGAAATAAGTATTGTGTAAGTTAGGAGGGTGCAAATTGAAGTTTAATAACAGATTTATATTTATTATTGTATTTTTTATCTTTGTCATATCTAGTTTCACTATGGCTTCTTCTATTGAAGGAGGTATTATTCTAGACAATCCATATTTAATGGATGATACTCTGGATAAATCATATAATTTGTTATCTACTAATTTGCGTCTACCTGAACTAGATTCTGAAATATTTAATGCTAAATCTCAGAATAAGCTCTTTAATCTGGTATCCTTATATGGAGCGAGGGATGATATACAAATTGATGAAAACTCTGTTTTAATAGAGAGACTATCTATTAATAATGTAGATGAATATAGCATTGATGTAGAGGGTAAAGAGGATAAGTCTTTATCACTAACTCCTCTACCGGGTGTATCTGTTGATGCAGATTATAACAAAGATGAAGAAGACAATACGATGGAAGAAAATACAAATATAAGTTTAAAATACTGGATGAACAATAGAACACTTATAAGGGCTGAATATGGAATGGAAAATAAGGAATGGTGGGATATCCGGGATATAGAGTTGGATAATAATATTGGAGATGGAATTACTCCAGGCGAACATGAAAGTGAACTTACCTTTAATGAAGAAAGAAATCAAACTAGTAGTTTGGGAGTTTCTTTTCAGACTAATGATCGTGTTACAATATCAGCGGACTATATCGACTCTACATCAATGGATAAGGATTTTAGTACTGTCATTGGTCTTGAATATAAAGATGATATTGGGACTCTAAAATATAAGTATAAAGTAGACTTTGGAGAGCAGAGTACAAAAGAAACGGGTTTAGAGTTTGGTTATAAGGACTTAGCCACATTTAATGCTACTTATAAAATCTTTGATCCAAAGGTGATTGAAGATCAGTTAAATAAATCAATAATGGATATAGGTGTAGATGTTAACTTAAATGATATATCTACTATATCTTTAGGGTATCAATTACAAAAAAGACTACAAGATTCATTAGGAGATTCTGATGATGAAGAATCTAATATTCAAGCAGAATTAAAAATTAAGTTTTAAATGAGGTGAGTATATTGACTAGATATAGTAAACGAATTATAACAAGTATATTGATAATAATAATGATGGTCTATTCTGTTCCCATACAGGCAGATGTAATCCCTTTTGAGGGGCTTAAGCAGGTGGAAAAACAGCTATATGGGAATGTATCTGATGCAGCCATATTGCAGAAGGTAGATACCCTTGAACTTGCTGTTTTTGGTCATAAGACAAAGGGTTCTATCGCTAATAGGGCTCAAGAGCTAATTGATTATATTTTTCCTGCAAATAATTCTCAGTCCTTAGTTTTACTCATACCATATATGGAAAATAACCTATATAATGAAATAAAAAATGGCAGTATTGTTAAACGAATTGAGGATATTGAGTTAAGTATCTATGGAGAAATACAAAAAGGTGCACTAGTGACACGGGTAGAAAAATTAACAAGGCTTCTGGTTCCAGCTGATACTAAATTAATAAAAGAAGTTCAAGTGCCACAAGGTAAGGAAATACATATTCAAATAGAGAATGAAATTAATACAAATAATTTAAAAGCAGGACAATTAATTAACTTTTCAATTACAAATGATATTGTAATTGATGAATATATGATTATTCCAGCTGGTACTACAGGTGATCTTGAAGTGACTGAGTTTAAAGAAGCTGGTAACTTTGGTAAAGATGCTAGTATAAAAATAAGAATTAAAGATATTAAAACTATAGATGGTAGTCTTTTATCACTTGATTTAAAGTTAGACGATAAAGAAAATTATTCTAAGGAAATGGCGGTAGGTGTTGGTCTTTTGAGTACAGTTATTATTAGTAATCCTATTGGTCTTGTGGCTGGTTATTTTCTTAAGGGTAAAGACCTTGTTATCCCAGTAGGTACAGTTATCAAAACTCAGGTATATGAAAGCAAAGATGTATATGGTATTAGTATGTAGTAAAAATTGAAATTAATTATTTGTAAGGTAATATATCTAAAAGGATTAAGGCCTATCCAAGTATATGTGTGGATAGGTTTTTTAACTTACCAATCTTTACTTGCAGGAAATTAATAGGAATTGTAGAATAATTATATAGTATAGTTATAAAGCTATAATAAACTAATTGGCATATAATAGATATCTTAATTATAACTATTGTAATAAATATTGTAATAACTATTAAGTGATAATAGTATGATATAGTGTTATAAACAAGAAAGGCTGATTATTTTGTATAAAAAAATTCTTGTTCTTCTAATTATTATTATAGGTATATCAGTTCCACTACTAGCAGCAGAGAGTCAAAAAATAGAAATGGAGACTACTGATATACCTTATCGTCTTACTGCAGATGGTTGGATATCTTATGATAACAAGCAAGGAGTATTAGTTGCTACAAATAATGCTCATTTTAAATCAGATAATATTATGATAGTAGCTGATGAAATTGCAGTTTTTTACGAGGAGAATGTTGTTAGGGCTGTTGGAGAGCAAATGAGTATTAAAGTAGGTGAACAAGTATATAAGGGAACTTCTCTTGACTTTAATTATCATACATTGACAGGTTCAATCTCTGGGGTATCATCAAAAATAAGTGATCTATCTGTATCAGGTAAAAATATAACTTTAAAAGAAGGTAATGATTTTGAAATTAATGAGGTGGAGTTAACACCCTGTGTTCTACCTAATCCACATTACTCAATAAAAGCAAAGAGAGTAACGGTTTATCCAGAGGACAGAATAGTTGCAAAAGGTGTCTGGTTCTATTTTAATGGATATAGAGTATTTTATCTCCCTGTATATACAGTGAAATTTAATCATAGTACTGGTAGTTTTGATAGGGTTTCTCTTGCTACCAGTTTGGGGTATAATTCAGCAGATGGTATATTTCTGGGAATTGAATATCCTTATGAACTAACTGAGAGACTATCGGGAAATATAAGTGCTCAACTGAACCAATATGGTGAAAAAGATTTTGAAATGGAAAATAGGTACAGTATATATTCTAATTTAGAAATAATTAATTCATATCTTTATAAAGAGGATGAAGACGATGATGGAGAGATTGAGGAGACCAATGAGCTTAGTGGAGGATTACATTACATGAATAATGGTCTAGATATTTATTCTTTTTATAAGTATGAATATGTTAGTGAGAAAAATATTATCGAATTTGATATGAGATATAAACACCAGAAGTATGATTTTAAATATTTTAATAAGTTTATTGAAAGTGAATTAAGTAATGAACTCTATAGTATTAGGTATAATAATAGTAGTCCAATTAAATTATTATATAAAAAAGGCTATGTTATAGATTACCTTCCATATTTAAGTATAGAGGACTTAAAATATAATTATTCTGGTATTGATATTAATTCGTCAATAGGGATTGGTAAGGTAGCAAATAAAGGTATTAGTAGTGATAAAGCCCGACTAGATCTTGGATTAAATAAAAACTTTGTTGTTAATGATAAATTAAATATTAATTTATATGGTCAGTTTGAGGGTAATTACTATATATCTGATGATAATGGAAATTCCATAGAAGAAAATCACTATAATTATTACTTATTAGGGTTTAATACGAAAATGAATAATGATATAAATAAAAAGTTAACTATTGATTATGGTCTTGGCTATAATTATTCCTGGCAGACAGGAGCGGCTTATTTGCCTGAAGATAAAAAAGAGGTTAAAGAGATTATAAGTCCTGCAGTTGGTATTAGTTATCGCATTTCTAAATATGATTCTATAAAGTTTGATATTGAAGCTAGTTATGAACTGGAGGATAAAAAATTAGAGGATCTTAATGTCAAATTGACAAGACAGTTTGATTGTTACTCCTACTATGTAGGGTACGATTTAGTTGATGAGTCCTTTGAACTTGGTATTAATTTTTAGTAGTTTTTACAAGAAAATAAGAAAATTTTATTATAAATATCCCTCTGGCCTGAAACTAGGGGGATATTTTTTTGTATAAATTAGTCTAATCTATCTATACTTTATTATAAATAGTAGTTTTTACAATATATTCTATAATACTATAGCGTATATTGTTGCAAAAAGAAGTAAAATAATTACATAAATTAACAGGAATATATTTAATTATATTGAATATATACTCTTATAGAACATAAAATGGGAATTATTATAAATCCCAAAAAATCTCGGGAGGTATGTGATTATTATGAAAAGAGTAAGTCTATTTGTGATTGTTCTTTTGTTTGTAATGTCGATGGGTGTTGCAGCTGGCGGATTTGAGTTCGTTGGTGGTCCTACTATAAGTAAGATAGATGTGGATCTTAATATTAAAACAGAATTAATTGAAGATGAACGTGAGCGATATACTTTAGCAGCTCAAGAGTCTTCTGTACTTGGAATTTCGCTTGAGAGTGAAGAAGGTGCTGCAGGATATTATGGTGGAATGAGATATTTATTTGATAATGGTTTTGGCTTAGGGGCAGGATATGAAAGCAAGTCTTTTAAATCTGGATTAGGTTTGGATGTTGAATATGACGGCACTTCAGTTTTAAATGGTAACTTGAATTTGATTAATAGCCTATCAGGACCGTATATAGAAGGATTATATGCTATTAACGATATATTTGCTTTAAGAGGTGCGATTAGTTCAAATAGCCTTACCTCTACATTAGATGCTGGAATAAATGTAGATTATTATAGCATAGATGAAAGTATTAATGAAGATCTCGCAAGTGGTAATGGTGTGGAATATCAGATAGGAGCTGAAGCAAATTATCCTATAACAGATGAAATATCAATACTAAGTAGTGCATCTTATATTACTGGAACTGTAGATATTGATAAGGTATATAATGGTGATGAGTTAACAGATATTAATGATGTAATATCAGATACTGAAATATCTGTTAACTATTCTGGTATAAAGTTTGCAATAGGAGTTAATTATAGTTTCTAGAGTTATTAAAGAATAATATTTTTAATTGTTTTAAATAGGTGAAATAATCCCTGGATATATGTCTAGGGATTATTTTTTTGAAACTGGAAATATAGTCATATGATTTCCAGTTTAAGATAGCTATTCATTGTCATAGGTAATAAAAAATCGAAAGTCTGAAGTATTAATATCTATACTCAACAATTTAAATTAGAAAAAATAGTAAAAAAATAAAGGGGTTATACCTGTGAATATACAATAATATAATTAGAGCGGTTTTACAGTTATAATAGAATATATTGTAATATCTACTTTTATTATTGTAGTAAGCTCTAATTTTTCTGTTAAAGGAGTGGTTTGATGAAGAGAAGAGTAAGTATAAATATAATTCTAATCATCTTAATCTTTTTTATTATAACAATACAATCATTTGCTGGAGATTATAAGCCTGAAATTAGCGGTAATTATGAAGTTGGTGAAAGAGTATATATTGACATATTTGATGTAGAATACTTAAATGAAGATGAGGTTGAAGAGGATATAGTTGATACTTATCGCTATAATAAACTATGGTTAAGGTTTAAACAAAAATTGAATAAATCTGATTATTATTATATTAAGGTCCAATATAACAATAAGGATTATCAGGAAAAGATTAATTATAATAATTTGTCTCTTGACCTATGGACAAACTATAAATTTAAAATTAATAAACAGCTTAATAACAAAGTAATGCTTGATTATAGAGACAAGAACTATGAAAATGAAGAGAATAATACATATAATCAGTTGCGCCTAAAATACCAGGTTGATTATTCAATAAATGAAGTGAATGATCTCACTCTATATTTACAGCGACAGTGGAAAGAGTATCCTAATAATAAGGCAAAAGATAACATCTATGATAAAGTTAGTCTTTCCTGGGATTGGGATATCTCAGATAAACTAACTATAAATAGTGGTCTAAAATTTGATTGGACAACTTTTAATCCAATCTCTGGAAGTACTAATAAGGATAATAAGAAGTTTAATGTAGGATTTAAGTGGGACTTGTAATATTAATTTATTTGTGCTTGAAAGTAAAGTTAAGTATATTATATAAGTTTTTATAGAAAGTTATTTATGTCATATTTAACTAAAAAATTAAGTTTTATGTTAAATTATGCAGGAAAAAAGTATTAAGTGTATAATCATAACAATAACTTAAAGATACGTAAAAAATTAAAATAAGGGGGAGTATAGATGAATTGGAAAAAATGTTTTTTATTAATAGGTTTTATTGTAATATCTTTGGGATTAATAGGTTGTAGTGGCGGCGGCGGTGGACAAGATCTACCTAGTATTGAGACAAATTCTTTAAGCGGGATTGTGTATGCACCTACTGCAACTACTGGTCTTCCAGATTTAACTTTAAAAAACAGTTATGATAATATACTAGCTCGAATGTGGCAGTACGTAGCGGGATCTAAGGTGTATGCATTACCTGGAGAGACACCACTTTCTAATGCTTCGGTAATTGTTGTTTATTATGGTACAAATGAGCCAGTCAGGAATCAAAATGGCCAGGAAATAGTAGCTACTACCGATGTTAATGGAAATTATACTATTGACGGTATTCCAAGTGGTGAAACTGTCGAAATTATAGTTACTAAAGATTTAGATACTGGTGAACAGGTTTATATGTCTGCGATTATTCCTGATGTAGGGAATACGGTAGAAATAGGTGGAGATCCGGTTGGAAATGTAAATGCGGCTACTACATTAGCGACAATCCTTATTAGAGAAGAAAGAAGTAAGGGTGATACTAATATATCTGCTGATGACTTAGGGGATGTTATTAATTCAGCCAAGCAATTTACTAATGGTCAAAATTTAAAATTATTATTAGATGCAGAAGACAGTCACCTTTTACGAGATGAAAATGGCAATATCCTAGTAAATGAAGATAATATAGTCAATGGGCTTGCATATTATCAGAACCTAAAAAACAAGTGTAAAGAGATAATAGAAAACAGCAGAGAGTTTTATTATCCTGCCAAGTCTGCATTGGAAGATGTTCGTCAGAGCGGTATTTTTCTAGGAAATACTGCCTATAAACAGGTTGGTGTTATTAGTCATAATATGACCCAGACTTCTGATTTAATAAATACAATCACATCTGAATTTAATACATATTTTGGAAACATTATTACAGAAAGATTTATTTATGTAGAGCCAAATAAGTCGACTCCATATGAAATAGCTGATTTGCCTAGAGAATTTCCAGATAATACAGGTTTTGAAATCTATCCTGAGGGAGATTGGACATGGACATTAATTGATAAAGATACTACTAGTGTTACTTATGGTTTTACAGTAGAGGTGAGATTGACAAATCTAAACGAAATAATGTATGAAGAGGATGGTTATACAATATATAACCTGGAAGAGGCAGACTTTGATTATATAGTAAATAATGAAAATGCTGACTACTATTTCAATGCTAGTTTATCGCTTGTTAGTACTAATGGAACTGAGCTAAAGGCAATCTCAGAAACTGAAAAAATTATTATTCCTTTAAATACAGAATTTAGTATAGATGGGATTTATAGAGGAGTAGAAAGTGGAACAGTTGATATGGATATGACTTTTGCTGCAGAGACAAATTCATCGGATCTGTTAAGTGAAGCTACTGTATCTTATTCAGGTAGTTTGATAGCAGACCATATTACTATAAATGGGAATATAATATTAACTGCTAGTGGAAGTAATGACCTTTTCAATAATGATCCGGTAAATGCAAGTTTATCTTTTAGCGGTCTTCTGGAAACGTCTTTTCCAGAAGAAGAAGTAATGCCAAGATCAGTAGAACCATTAGGACTACCAAGATATACTAGTTCAAATTTTAAGTCAGAGATTGAGAACTTGGAAATTAACTTTGAGTATAACGACTACGAAGAAGAATTGTTAGCAAATAGTATTAGTTTCAGTGGTATGTATATGGATAAAAATCCAACAACTAATACTTGGAATGGAGATATATTAATTAATTTAGATAATTCAACAGAGGAATATCAATATCTAGCGGGGTCATTTGATTTTACAGGTCTAGTAGAGCACGTCGAGTTTAATGGTGTTCAACTTGTACTATCTGCTGATGTAAATAAACCAACAGAAGGAGAAAATAATATAGATATAGAGTTTAATAGGGGCGATAAGAATATTAATGGTACAATAAATATTACTAATAATGAGAATAATAGATTGCTTATTATTGATTTAGAAAATCAAGATGGTGTAAGGTTCCTACTAAGTTATGAAAATGGATCTATTGATACTGATAATAGTTATATGGCAAATAGTGAAGGTAAAAAAATGGCTGAAATAGTAGAAGGAAGCTATGGTGTTCCAGAGGTATATTATCTTAATGAGGAAGGCAATCGTATTAATGATAATAACCAGGAAAGTTTTGAATTGCTTTATTAGCTAATTAGGTAGGATATAATATAATATCTTAAATAAAGAGAAGATAGTTCCGAAAGTATCTTCTCTTTTAAGATATTAGAAAGGATACGATTTATGTTGAAAAAGATTATAAATAGAGTAAATTTCTTGCTATTAATAATGTTTTTTATATTTTCCTTGTGTAGTATTGTTGAAGCAGAAAGCATTAATTATACTTATTATATAAACTATGAAACAAATCTTATTTCACTTAATGAATTAAAGGAAATCTTTTTAGAAACTAAGTTCACCATCCCAACATTAAGAGAATTTTCAGATACTAAAGGGATAAGTGGAAAGTTTAATTATAGATCTGAAAATAAAAAATCTTATAGCATATCTAATAATAACTGGGAGCTGGGATTCTTTCATAAAAAGTTAGTAAGATTTGTAGGCTCTGATGGTTTTGTTGATTTTATAAAAGATATTGATAATGAAGATGGTAGTTACCATAATATAGCTTATAGACGTAATATATTTCAATATCAAGGACTTAAAGTAGATTATGAGAAAGATTTTATTTTTAATAATGTTCAATATAAATACAAATTTTATTTGGATATTTTAAAAGGAGAAGGTTTGCATCAGGAGGACTTTACGGGCTATGCCTTACCTGAAAATAGTAATCATCCCTTACTGGATATAAATTATCAGATTTCTGCTGACAGAAAGGTATATTCTTCTCAGTCTGGTGCGAGTAGTGGTTATAGTCTGGGTTGTAGTTCAGAATTTACTTTGCCAGGGGATTATAATTTATATATAAAGATATCAAATATATTAGGTTCATTAAAATGGAATGATGTCTTATATAGGGAAGAGGAAATCCAAACAAATACGGGTTATTTAGATGAGGATGGTAATATTGAATATGGTCCTACTTTAAGTGGTTTTCAGAGGAAAGAAAATTATATTTACAAATTTCCTTTAAAAATTAATGCTTCTATCTATAAAGAGTATAGTAATAAAATCTTGGGACTTGATTTGAACTGGCAGGAGTGGGATGAAACAATCGTAGGTAGTGCTTCTAAAACAGATATATATTATGTATTAATATATAAATGATTCTACTGCGAAAAGGTCTTAAAACATTGATAAATCAAGGATATTCA
>JADQBV010000015.1 GCA_016278415.1 Halanaerobiales bacterium | reverse complement strand
CTTCAATAACCGGTTCTCCCCAACCGCTTATCCCTTCATCTGTCTCTATCTTCAAGAACAACCAACGTGGTGGTACAGTATAAAGCTTTAGATCAGTTATTTTCAAAACAATCATCCTTCCCGCAAATAATTTTTTTGACAAAAACTTTTTTTATTATTGGAATTTAACTTGTATATTATTTTAAGTATTTTGCTAAACATTAAATCAATAACATTCTTTTGATAATATTTTAGGTGAAACTATTTTCTGAGAAAAGGCTTTTAAACAAATACTGAAATTAAACTCTTCAGCTTTTAACTGATATTTTTCTAACCTATCAGGTCCACAGCTTGCAGAACCTATCCCCATATGTTTATAGTCTAAATTCAAAGTAATTTCATCTCTCATTTTCACTTCATCAATATGTTGAGCCTTTTCCAAATCTTCACAACTAAAGTTATGAGCAGTGAAGTTAAATAAATGATCAGCTGTAGCTAAAATACCAGCACCATAATGATTACTTAAAGCAAGCCAGCGAATATCAGTTCTGTTTCCATTTTCCTGTGGATAAACATATGGAACATATAGATCTTCTACATTAGAAAAATATTTACCTACCTTATTTGCTTCCTTACTGTCAATATAACATTCACCAGGGCCGCGACCATACCAGCTAATATCTCGAAAATGATTGTTTATAATCATCTCTATACCAATACGCGGCAGTATAGGCCAGTCTCCCTCTGGTTTCCCGTGAATATCCATAATAATCCTTCCATCACCATAAATACTATAAGTATAATTACAGTTATATCCTATCTCAAAAACCGGAGGAGCTATTCTACTTTTTACGGTAATTTCAACGATATCTCCCTTAGTTTTACAAGACACTTCCCTAATTTGATGGCTTAATTGATCTATCTTTAATTCTTTCCATCTATCTATAATTTGCATATCATTATCAATAGCTGCTCTCCAGAAATTAAGTCTGGGACCTTTTTCAATTAAATCGAATCCTAGATACTTCCAACTTCTTATTTGACCCTTAATTTTGTCAAAATAAACTTTAAAATCTTGACCCTGTATTACAAGATCCTGTTTATTTTCTTGCACATTTATTAATTTGCTGTTAATTTTAATGTTATCATTATCTGTGTTATTATCTTCTGTATTTAAGACCTCTACTTTTGAAGGAAGCTTAATCTGTGTCCAGGCAACCTCATGACCCGCCTCTGCCCAGTCTGTATCAGAGGATAGAGTGAACTTAAAGTTTAGAAAATATTCAAAACCTGGTTTAAATTCTTTATTGTAAGCTAAATCAAGTTTTACAATCTTATTATCTCCAGCTTCTATCTCTGGTATATCTATAACACCTGAGTCTATTATATCTCCCTCTTCATTTAAATTCCAGGAAAGCTGTAGATGATTCAGAGAAATAAAGTCATATAAATTATTAATTCTAAAGAGTCCCTGATTAATGTCCTCTACTTCTACTTTTACTGGTTCAATTACTTTTTTATATTCTATCAGACCTGGAGATGGTCTCCTATCAGGAAATACTAAACCATTAATATTAAAATTTTTATCATTAGGAGTGTCGCCATAATCCCCTCCATAGTTATACCTTATCTTACCCTCTTTTGTTATTTCCTGTATTCCCTGATCAACAAAGTCCCAAACAAAGCCACCTTGAAGGCAGTCATATTTGTAGAAAACATCCCAATAGTCCTTAAGTTCACCAGGACCATTACCCATAGCATGGGCATATTCACATAAAATCAACGGTTTGCCCTGATACTCTTCAGGTGAAAAGACAGTATCCCAACCCCTAAAAGATAACTCTTCTTTCCCCTCTCCAAATCTTATGACTTCTTCTAATCTTGGATACATTGCACTAAATATATCAGATACAAGCATATTTCTATCTCGTTCATAATGTATTGGACGACTTGAATCAGCCTTTCTTGTCCATTCTGCTATTGCTTGATGATTTGAACCAAAACCAGATTCATTACCTAATGACCAGATGATTATCGAACAATGATTTTTATCCCTTTCAACCATTCTTTTCATCCTATCCAGATATGCATTTCTCCACTCAGGATCGTCACTAAGGCGGTTTTTATCAGATGTCAGGTCAAAACCGTGACATTCAATATCAGTCTCATCCATTACATAAAGTCCATAATAATCACATAGATCGTAAAAGTAAGGATCATTTGGATAATGTGATGTACGTACAGCATTAATATTAAATCTTTTCATTAATAATATATCTTCCATCATGGAATCAATTGTAATTGCCCTACCTGTCTCAGGATGGAATTCATGCCTATTAATACCTCTAACCATTATAGGTGATCCGTTAACAAGTAATTGACTATTTTTTATTTCTACAGAACGAAAACCACATTTACAAGATATTATTTCCACAATTTCTTCTGATTCATTTTTTAAATAAAATAATAAGGTGTATAAATATGGAGTTTCTGCAGTCCACTTCTTGGGACTACTTATTTTCTTTTTAAACTTAAACTTCATATCCTGTTTTGAATGGATATTTATTTCATTTGTAATTTTTTCATGAATAACTTCTTGCTTATTCTTATCTAAAAGCTGAAACTCAAGTTTATATGATGAAATATCCCTATGAGCAAAATTTTTCAATATGAAATCAATTTTCAAATTCGCATTTTGATAATCATCAATTAGCTCTGTCTCAAGTTTATAATCAAATATATGAACTTTAGGGGTAGTATAGATAAATACATCTCTAAATATACCGCTTAACCACCACATATCCTGATCTTCTAAATAACTACCATCAGACCATTTATAAACCTGCACAGCTATAGTATTTTCCCCTGTTTGAATGTATTCACTAATGTTAAATTCTGCCGGTAGTCGACTGCCCTTACTAAAACCAACTTTTTTACCATTTATCCATAAATGAAAAGCAGAATCAACTCCTTCAAATTTCAAAAAAACTTCCCTGCTATCCCAACCGTCTTCCAGATAAAAGTTTCGTCTATATCTACCAGTAGGGTTTTCAGTAGGAATCCAGGGGGGATCTGCTGGAAAAGGATACTGAAAATTAGTATAATGGGGACTGCCATATCCCTCTAACTGCCAATTACTTGGGACTGAAATGGTATCCCAATTGCTATCATCATAAGCCATACTATAAAACCCATCAGGGTTTTCTAAAATAGAATTAGTATAACAAAATTTCCAAAGTCCATTTAGGTTTCTGTAATATGGAGCATTTTCTTTTCTAGTATTTAAAGCTGACACCTTATCTAAATAAGGAAAAGTGGTACTGTGTGCCTCAACCCTATTTTCCCCGACCATACCTGGATTCTCTATATAATTCATTTTTTTCACCCCTATAAAATTATTATTACTATAAGCAGTTGCCATTTTTATAGTTTTAAAAATATTGTTTTCATTAGCTATATCCTAATTGCAAATTATAAAACTAGGCCATTAATTTTTCTATTATCAAGTTTGATATAATAATTTATTTAGTAGAACCTACCATTCCTTCAACAAAGTGTTTTTGCAAAGCCAAAAAAATAACAATCATTGGTATCGTTGCTAAAACTATCGCTAACATTACTCTTCCATAATCTACATAATAAGCTGAAGATAACGAGGAAATTGCAAGTGTAAATGTTTTTTTAGCATCTGTTTGTAAAACAATAAGCGGCCACAAATAGTTATTCCATTGTTTCATAAAAGCATATATTGCTCCTGCTGCAAAAGTCGATTTCATCGAAGGTATTACAATAAAAAAGAATATTTGAAACTCTCCCAAACCATCTATTCTAGCCGCTTCAATAAGATCATTAGGTATAGCCTTAAAATTTTGTCTAAAGAAAAAGATTAAAAAAGGTAATGCCAGTGTCGGTAAGATTATGGCTAAATGAGTATTCATTAAATTAAAAGAATTCATCATTTTAAATAAGGGAATCATTTGAGCAGCAAATGGAATCATCATTGATAGAAGAAACATTGAGTAAAAAATTGTCTTAATTTTTGAAGGGAATTTTTCAAAACCATAGCCTGCCATTGAACAAATTATAATTGCTAATATAGTAGAAATAGTTGATATTTTCATTGTGTTCCAAAAAATTCCTAAAATATTTATTTGTTCCATTAAATGTTCCCAATTTGCGTTTAACTCATTACCAATAAATAATCTCCCACTATTTATCTGAGCTGTTTCATTAGTAGCACCTGTTGTCATCCAAAAAAACGGAAATAATGAGACTAATGCTGCAATAATAAGAAGAATATACATAAAGATTTTGAACCATCTATCTCTAATTATATTTGTTTTCATTAATTATCACCCGCTACTTTAAACTGAATAATAGCTAAAATAATCATCATACCTACTATAACGTAAGACAATGTGGCCGCATAACCGAAATTAGCTGAAAATACAAAGGACTGGTTATATATATATTGAGACATTGTCAGAGTTTCGTTAGCTGGTCCACCATTTGTAATATTCATAACTTCATCAAAAAGCTGCAAAGTCCCATTAGTCGACATTATAGTAGTCAGTAGAATAACAGGTTTTAACTGAGGTATTGTAACTCTATAAAAAATTTGAAATGGATTTGCGCCATCCATTTCCGCAGCCTCATAAGTTTCAGGGGGTATATTTTGTAAAGAAGCAAGGTAAAAAATCATATTATAACCAGTCCACCTCCAAAGAAGAGCTACTATAATAACGATTTTTGCCCAGATAGGGTGGTTTAACCATTGAATAGGGTCACTTAAAATATTTAAAAACATAAGTAATCTGTTAACAAGCCCATTATATGAAAACATCATCTTAAAAAGTACTGAGTATGCAACTAATGATGTAACACTCGGAATAAACAATGCTGTTCTAAAAAAGGGCTTTGCTTTTACTTTTCTGGAATTAAGTAAAGTTGAAAAAATTAATGCTAAAATTAACATTATAGGAACCTGAAATATTAAAAAGAAAAAAGTATTTTTTATAGATTGCAAAAAAACTGTATCATTTAATAATCTTTTATAATTAGATAATCCAACAAAAGTATATTGACCGGCTCTAAATGTTTGAAATGATAACTTAAAAGATTCAATAGCTGGGTAGACTGCGAATATAAAAAAAAGTATTACTGCTGGCAAGATAAACAGCCATCCATATAAAGTATATTTAGACCTATTATTCATTATAAATCACTTCCTATTTTATTGAAAATTATTAAAGCAAATATATACTCGCCTAAATGATTATTAATATATTTAGACGAGTATATGAATATGTTATTTATCTACCAAGTTGGTTTTTTAACTGATTATGTGCTTGCTCTATAGCTTCTTCTATAGTCCTAGATCCATGTAGAACTTGAGAAACTGCAACATTAATTGCGTTATTTGCTTCCCCAACATAACCACCATAATTTACTGGGGGAACATTATTAAGTGTGTTTATAAAAGATCTAAATATCTGTTGTTTACCAAAGAATTCATCTCTAGTATCATATGCAGAACTATCCATAGCTGGCTTATAAGCACATAGTGCCCCTTGATTTACAAGAATGTCATCATAGAACTCATTTATTCCACCAAATACAGTATTAAGCAAAGAGATTGCTTCTTCTTTATTCTTAGAGTTATCTAAGACATACCAACTGGAACCACCAACATTAGATGCATTCTTAGCTCCATCCACTTCTGTTAGTCTTGGGATTGATGCAATTCTCCATTTTCCAGCTTGTTCTGGTGCAGCTTTTAATGTTGCAACAAACCACGGTCCATTAACAACAGAAGCAACTGTACCATCATTTAAAACACCTGCTCTATTACCTGTAGATTCTGCTTCAAAAAGTATCCCTTCATCTTTCATTTTCTTTAATGTCGCAAAGGCTTCTTTAATTGCAGGATTATCCTTAATATTAATCTCCCCATTTTGATCAAAATACCATAGTCCAGCTGATTGCATCATTGTTCGAATAATTGATGTCTTGTTATTGGCTGTTTCCACAATCATATATTTATTTGTTTTTTCTTTAACGTCTTTACCAATTTTAATAAATTCTTTCCAGGTTAAATTTTGCATGTCTTCTTCAGTGTAACCTGCCTCTTCAACAAGATCCAGTCTGTAAAATAAAGATGTAGGACCAGCATCAAGAGGAACGCCATATTGATCCCCTTTATATGAAACAGCATTAACTTTATATGAAAGGAAATCATCATAATTTATATCATTACTTAGATTTGCAAAAGACCCTTCAAAAACTTCTAGATATTTACCAGATACATAATCTTCTAATAGAACAATATCCGGTAAACCTTGCCCTCCAGCTGCCAATGATGTTTGAAGTTTTGTATAAACATCTTCTTTTGAAAAACTTTCAACATTTACTGTAATATTAGAATCTATATCCGAATAATATATTCCGGCTTTTTCCATTATTGGGATGTTAAAATTATCATCCCATGCCCATACTGTCAAAACTGTTTTTTCATTAGCACTAACAATATTATCCTGTAATCCTGATGCCATAAAAGTAAATACCAATGCCAATACCAATACTAAAGACACCTTACTTCTTGTACTTAACTTTTTCATGTAAATCCCTCCTATTTATATTTACGATATTAAGCATAGTAAATTTATAGTTCGTATATACGAACATTGTGCTTAATACCACATTTATATTATAGCACTATAAATTCTACTTGTAAAATAAAAATTTATATTTTTAAACATATTTTTAAAATTATTGTAAAAATAGAATTACATAATCTCTAAATTTAATAGGCTTAAAAACAAATCCCAAAAATATTAATCAAAACTTAAGTTTATAAATTATTGACTTTATTATGCACCAATGCTAAAATATATAATGAGTTCATATATAGGAACTCATTGTAAGTGATAAATATACCAAATACATTTATGTGCTCAGAGTAATGAACTGGGGTTATAAGTTAATCTAGATATATTAAGAAAGTGGGATATAATTATGACAAAAAAGACTCATCGATCAACTGCTAGAATTCTAGATGTATTGGAACAAATCTCTGAGAATCCTGATGGATATACTCTAACAGAAATATGTGAAGAAATTAATGCCCCTAAAAGCAGTATGTCTCCGATACTTCATACTCTACTAGCAAGGGAGTTCCTGGCCTTAGATGAAAATACTAAAAAATTCTATATAGGAAAAATGTCTTTCCAAGTGGGCAGTTCGTATTTGGATAATTTTAATATAATGGATGAAATTCAAAAAGAAATGCAAAATATCGTAAATGTATGTGAGGAGACTTCTCATTTCGGAACACTTGTAGATGGTGATGTTTTCTATTTAAAGAAAATAGACTCACCCAAATCTATAAGAATGATGTCAAATGTAGGGGAAAAAATACCCGCATATGGAACAGCTATTGGTAAATCCTTATTAATTGATTACACCTTATCTGATCTAAAGAAAGTCTATCCTGATGGATTAAAGAGACTTACTGATTCTACAATAACAGATTTTAATGAATTAGATAAACAGCTTAAAAAAGCCAGAATAAAGGGATTTACATATGAAGTAGAAGAATCAAACCAACATATCAGATGTATTTCTGTCCCAATCAAAAAAGGCGAAAAAGTTATTGCAGCTTTAAGTGTAGCTATACCCATTTTCAGATATACAGAAGAAAAAGCAAATCTTATAGAACATTTATTATTTAATGCTAAAAATAAAATTGAGGAATTACTAAGGAATATAGATACCAATTTTTCATATTATATATGATCAAAAAGATTATGGATACTGTTCCTACATAATATCGAAAGATTAAGAAGGATTAAGAAGGATTAGTATTTAAAATTGCTGATGTACTGGGCACAGCAGCAGCTTTTATCTATCTATAAACTGACTTTCAACCTAAATTTGTAAAGATTACCGGTATACCAGCAATCTCTCAAAAAAATTCTATACTACACTTCAGGCACCTCAACTTTCTTAATCTTAAATGTTTTTAATATTTGCTTTAACTCACTATCTAAACTTGTAGTAGAATATTTTTTATCACCATCAGGGAGATTGATTTCTAAAAGTTTTATCTGATCTAACAGTCTTAAAATATTACGAGCTGATTTATTTAGATTATTATTTTTAGAGATATATTCTATAGCATTCATTAAAAAGTAGGCAATAACACAAATATATACATGGCCCTTAACACGACTTTCCTTACGGTGAAACATGGGCCTAATATCTAAATCATTTTTGATAATCTTAAATGCATTTTCAACTTTACTTAGGTTTTTATAGACTGCTAGTAATTTCTTCTTTGAATATTCTTCCTCATTAGTTTGAATTAAAAATGTTCCATCAAGTCTTTTATCGCTTTTTAATTTATCTTCCTTTATTTGATACTTAAGTGTAAAGCCAAGTGGATTGGTATTACTATCAATAGATTCAATAGTGAAGTATTTACCTGTATTATTAAGTTTTGTTATGGCACCAGCCTTCTTCATTGCCTCATCTCTGGTTTTAATATTTTTATTTTTTCCAATACTTTTTATAAGTTTATCTAGCTCTTCTTTGATTTTATCTATGCAGTTTTGACGATATTGATTATCATCTGTTTTTTTATTGATATTTAGGCAGAGTAAGAACTTCTGTTTTGGATCAGAAGAGGAAATAAATTTAGCATAAAGTTCGTCATCTATCTCATCCATTTTATCTGCTCTAATTTCTATCTTCTTTAAATATTTTTTGCTCCATGCCCGCGGAATAGCCATAACATATTTTTGATTTAATTCTTCGATTGTTTTTATGATTTTAGCAGTCAACATACCCCTATCACCAACAAAGACTACTTCATCAATGGGGTATTCCTTTTTGAGTTGTTCTACCACTTCTGTGACTGTTGTTTTATCTGGCCTATTACCAGGGTAAATATTACATTTGATAGGAAAACCACTCGCTGTTGTAACAAGACCTATCACAATCTGTTCTTTGTCTCTCCGCTTATCCCTGGAATAACCAAACTCAGCAATGATGTATTTATGTCCTTCAAAATAGCTACTGGTAATATCATAATAGAGTTCTTTTTCATTTTGTTTAAAACGTTCTACTGCTAATTGATATAGATACTTCTCGACCAAGGGGAAATTTTCTTCTAAAACTTCTAAACTACGATAGAGGCTTTGTAGATCTAGCCCGTTTCCTAATTCCAGGAAATGTTTTAGTGGTGTTGCTTGATAGTTTTCAACTAAGGATAGTTTACTATCTGGTTGAATTATCCTTTGAAATATCATTGTTTTTATGTACTGAGTAGCAGTTTCTACAGTAATATGATTATCAGTAGAAAGAAAGTTGTTTTTAATAAAATCAAAAAGTCCAATACTAGAACTAAGAGTATTTAATAAATAATAGTTTCCATATGAAACAGCAGAGCTAAAATCTACTTTATCAATATTAGTAAAAGAGTCAAAATCTTTGGAAAAGGCAACTTTAAGCCTATTAGCAGTATCTAGATCTACACTGCCAAAGTATAGAAGGCGCTTATGTTTGACTTTGCCATTCTCGCGATATGATTCAACCAATTCAGCGTAATAATAGGTCTTACCTTTCTTTTTCCTGGGTGTTACTTTAACGAACATTAGCAATCACTCCTAAAAGTAGTCTATACTACTATTATACTATATAATAGCTGATATATCAATATATATTTACAATATTTTAGTAAATAATTATAAAAAGTCTAGACTACAGAAAAATAGGAAAAGCCTGATTTAACAGGCTTCTTATAATTTTAATGCCTATATGGTTGAAAATCAGTTTAGATGGAATATTATTTATGATTTTTGGCATTTTCCCACTCCTAGAATTCCATTGACTTCATAAATTCATCCTGAAAATCTTTACGCAGGGATAATTCAAGATACTCTATGGTCTCCAGCAAATATCTTACCTTGTCATTTTGTTTCTTGTCTAAAAGATAGGCCTTGGCACCCAGTCCAGCACCATTACCAATTTTAATTATTTTATCTGCCATCTTATCCGGAAACAGGCCTATATTACAGGCATTAGAGGGATCTATAAAACTACCAAAACCGCCCGCTAGATAAATATTTGCGATTTCGTTAAAGTTAATACCTGCTTCCTTTAATAAAATGTTAATTCCAGCAGCTATGGCCAGTTGTACTTCCCTGACATCTTTCTGGGTTAAAAGTATAGGTCTATTATCTCTTGCAGAGCCTTGAGCTACCAGTTCAAAAGCCTTCATGTTTTTATAATTTACTAGTCTATTTCCTAATTCATTGTCCTTTCTGTCAGTGAAAGAGCCTGTGCCCGTTATTATATTGTAACGTAGTAGTTCTGATATAATATCAATTAATCCAGAACCACATATTCCAAGGGCTTTATATCCTCCGATAGTTTCATAGGATAATTTTCTATCTGGAAAAATATTAAAGCTGGAAATAGCCCCAGGTACACCGACCATACCATAAGTAATACTGGCCCCCTCAAAGGCAGGATCAGCAGCTGCAGAGCAGACCAACATACGTCTGCTATTACCCAGCACAATCTCTCCATTTGTTCCTACACTATCAAGAGATTACAATCTTCACTATCAAAATCTGTTACAAGAAGATCGCCAATTATATCAGAACCCACATATCCAGAGATAGCAGGTAGTATTTGCACAACAGCATGAGGATTAATATCTAATCCCAACTCATTAGCCTTCATTTCAATTAACTTTGTAAATACTGGCCTATAGGGTACCCTGGCAATACTCTCAGGGTTTACGCCCAGGAGGAAATGTAACATTATTGTATTACCTACTGCAGTTAATTGATATATATTCTCTTTTTTAAAACTATTCCTTTCAACTAATTTCGATACAGCCATATTAAGTCCATCGATTATTGCCTCCTGCACCTCGCTTAAGAAACCATCAGCTTTTTGAGTATAATTAATTCTGAAAATTACATCAGCACCAAATTTCTTCTGAGAATTATGAAAGGATTCTATATCTATCTCTTCTCCACTCAATAAATCCATTAAATAAACTGCAACAGTAGTAGTACCTAAGTCAACAGCCAGCCCATAGCCCTGTCTAATGGCTTTCTGGAAATCGAAACTATCCGATCTTTGTAACTCAGAAATGAAAGTTCTTTTTCTCCAATTACCTCTGATAAATCCTGTATCTGCTGTAGACCTGTATTATAAGTTTTAGTAGTCCTATTAAGTAATTCAAGATAGCTTTTATTATTATCCTGAGTATCTTGATCAATGTTCCATGTCCCTTGTTTTACTGCAGGATCAAAATCAATTAGTAAATCCATCCCTTCTGTAACAACCTCTAATTGACCTTCTTCAAATATCTTAATAGTAGTATCACTATTCAGGTTTATGAAACAGGCCAGGCGATATCCGTTCTTAATCTCTTCTTCACTGAGTAGATCCAGTTCAGAAGGAGATATAGGAATATCAGTGGAATCTAGCTTTACCTTACATTTTCCACATGTCTTGTTCCCCCCCACAGGATGAGCTAATATTTATATTATTACTCCTTAGAGCCTGCAATAGGTTCTGACCTTCTTCTGCTTCCAGATTAATTATTTCGTCATTAATATGGATTAAAAATTGTATTGACAATTATATTACCCCCATTGCACCCCTATTTTTTCCTTTACATCATCATATTGTTTCATATCGATTGCTTCCTTTCCTCATTCATTCTATCCAATCGCTTAAGTCTAGACCGTTTATAACCGGCATTTTTATATCCAGAAATACAACATCAGGCTAATGAATCTTAAATAATTCTATGGCCTGCTTACTGCTTGTAGTAGTTGCAACAATTTTAAACCCGTTTTTTCCCCAATTAATTAAGTTATTAATATCTTCAATAGCCAATATCTCATCATCAACAATCAAAACCTTAATTAATTCCATATAATTCTCCCCTCATAGATCAAAGACCTAGATAGAAAATCCAATATCCTTAGTAGCATTTCTTTATGGTTCTTTATCAATACAATAATGTCTTACTCTTTATTGTACTATATTCTTCATCAATTCTCATCTTTTGCTATCTTTATATCTTTTGCAATTTTTAAATGTACAAGGACTCCTTGATGATATTTATTTAGCAAATGTGCTTTTTCTAGCTCTATAATAGCAGCTTTGTAATCTCCTAAACCCATTAATCCTAATCCCATCAAATAATGACAATGAAT
>JADQBV010000362.1 GCA_016278415.1 Halanaerobiales bacterium | reverse complement strand
CAGCAATTGAACTAATACTCATTTGTCTTACAGGACAATCATCGGGTAATGAATTTAAGAAAATCCCACCATAACTTTTTGTTATAAGTCTATTATCAAAAGATATTACTACTCCTTGATCTTGTTGTGAACGAATTAACCGTCCAAAACCCTGTTTGAATCTTATCACAGCCCTAGGTATACTATACTCCATAAAAGGATTTCTTCCTTCTTTTCTCATTTGCTCCATACGGGCAGCTGCAATTGGTTCACTTGGTACTGGAAAAGGTAATTTCATAATTATCAGATACTGCAAGTTATCACCTTTCATATCAACACCTTCCCAGAAACTTACTGTTCCAAATATAACCTGTCTATCATTTTGTTTAAAATATTCTAAAATATAATTCCGGGGATAATTTCCCTGTGCCAATAAATTTATACCTGCATTAGTTAAAGATTTTTCTACTTTTTTTACACAATAATTTAACATACTATATGATGTAAATAATACCAATGTTCTCCCTTGAAACTTAAGTAAAAGACTTTCTAAATACTTGATAATAGTTTCAAGAAACTTAGGTGAATTTGCAGGTGGTATATCATTAGGTATAATTAATTCTGCTTGTTTTCCATAATTAAATGGAGATTCAACTCTAAGTGAATCACATTTTTCAAGTCCTAGAGAGTCTTTAAAAAAGCTAAAATTCTTATTAACAGTAAGTGTTGCAGATGTTAGTACTACTGTGTCGAGTCTGTCCCATAGAATTTCACCCATAACCTCCGAAATATTTAATGGGGCATTCTCTTGATTAATAATACGCTCACCCTTTTTTTCTACCCAAAAGACATATTGAGAATCCCTTGCCTTGATATTAAAATCTAGGTTGTTTGCTAATAGCTGACACCTCAGTATAAATGATTCTAATTCTATTAACATTTCCTCAAATTTATATACTGTTTCCACATTTAACTTTAGAATTTTCTCATACAGATCATTAAGGTATATACCCATTTTTTGTAGATGAAGAAAGAAGTTACCGCCAAAATCTTCAATATCTTTCCACTCTGAACTTTTCTTAACTTCCTTTACTATCCGAAGTACTTTCTCTTCCTGGTCAATTATTTCATCAAAAACATTAAAATAACCAGCACTTAATTCACTAATTTTAATAATTTGAGAGATGATCTTATTATCAATTAAATTTAAAAAATCAGCCTTGTTATCTGTATTAAGTTTAGCCAGTTTACTTCTTAGACGAGGAATAAGGGAGTATTTATTATGATATAGTCTCTGAAAATACTTATTAACTGCAGCAATATAGAAAGGGCGTCCTAAATGAGACGTTGCTGTATCAATAAGATTATGTGCTTCATCAATAACTAATTTTTTGTATTTAGGAAGTATCCCCAACTCGTTGTCTCCACTTTCAAATTTCAATATAGCATCTGATAATAAAAGGTGATGATTTACAACAAGGAGATCTGCACTAAATATTTCCTTTCTAGCCTGCATAAAAAAACATGAATCAAAGAAGGGACAATTAGTCCTCATACAGAGGTCACTTTCCGATGCCAACTCATCCCACAAATCTGTTTTAATAATAAATTTAAGTTCAGACCTAGAACCAGTTTCTGTCTTATCTAACCAGTTTAAGATTTTTACTAACTCCATTTGTTTTTCAGGGTCATCTGAATATATTTCAGCAGCCCTATTCTCTAGATTTTTTTGCTTTCTTTTACAGACATAATTCCCTCTGCCTTTAACTAAAACTGCTTTAAACGAAAAGGGAAGTACTTTTTTAAGTAATACTAGATCTTTTTCTATCAACTGTTCTTGTAAATTTATTGTGTTTGTTGATATCACAATTGTTTCATTATTAGTATCTGACCAATATAATGCAGGTATTAAATATGCAAAAGACTTACCCGTACCTGTACCGGCCTCAATGAAAAAATGCTTATGTTCATTAAATGAACTAACCACTTCATTAACAACTTTTACCTGTTGTTCTCTATACTCATAATCTCTTAACTGCTTGTCCAGTTCACCCTTTGGTTTAAATAAGGAAACTATATCTTTTTCTATTAGCTTAATCTCTTCTTCAGGTATCTTAGGCTTTACAACAACATATATATCTTCTACTAGATTATCTATTATAGCAAAACCAATACCGTTATTCCCCATACGTGAAGCGATGCGAATATCAGCAGCAGAAGGACTAAGATCTCCAGAAGGGTGATTATGAATTATAACACTACCTGGTTTAAGGTCAGAAATTATAGCAGGAACCATATTATTATTACCCCTAGCTAAAAGGGTATAATCTTCAACCTTAGCAGTCTTATAATCTAAGATACCTACAAGAAAAATCTCCTGATCAGTACTTTCGATTATATCTTTCTTGATTCTTTCAATTACCTCTTTTGTAAAAAACTCTGCAACTTCCAAAATATTCTACACCTACTCATTTCTTAAAGATAATATTTTTTTGACATCTTCATCCTCACCTGGGAAATCAGCTGTTTCTAATATAAAAGTTAAATCTTTAAGGGAGCTATGGTTAATTATCTTCTCAAAGCCTTGACTACCAATATAACCATCACCTATATGTGCATGTTCATCTTTATTAGTATCTAAGTCGTATTTAGAATCATTAATATGTAATACTTTTAATTTTTCTAAATTTAATTTACTATCAATTTCATCTATTATTCCATCGATACCTTCTTTAAGGCGTAAATCATATCCTGCTGTAAATGCATGACAGGTATCAAGACAAAGTCCTACTCTGTTTTTATCATTAATCCCTTCTATTATATCATGAATTTCAGAAAAATTCGAGCCAATTGCTGTACCAGCACCAGAAACATTTTCCAATAAAATCATAGTATCATTCTCAATTTCAGATAATATAATATTTAAGGCTTCAGATATTCTTTTAATGCCGGACTCTGTTCCTGAACCAGTGTGGCTTCCTGGGTGCAAAACAAGGAATTGTGCTCCCATTTTGCCACACCGAGAATAATCATCCTTAAGTCCATTAATAGACTTTTCCCACAACTCATCTTTTGGAGTAGCAAGATTTATTAAATAAGTAGAATGGACAACTAAGTTTCCCATATTGCACTTACTCATATTCTTTCTAAAATCATCTACCTCTTTCTGTTTAATTTCGCGACCTTTCCAGCCACGTGGGTTTTTAACAAAGATTTGAAAACAATTACATCCAAGTTTCTTAGCCCGAGCTGGTGCCTTATCTATACCACCAGCAATAGATACATGTTTTCCTAAATTCATATTAACTATCACCTATATTCCTTTTTCTTGATTTATACCTATCTATTTTAAAAATCTTTAGATAGTAATTATATTAGCTTGTATATTTTATTATTATATATAATTATTATTAATATATTTCTCTAATACTAATATTCTATTCTAGTTTAGCTTCTTTACCCATTTACCAGCTAAATAAGACAAAAACATAAACTAGAATTCTAGTTTATGTCTTAGATTAAATATATATTGACTTATTTTTAAACAGTTCATTAACTACTCTTGTTCTTCTAAAGCATCTTTTCTTGACAAATTAATTCGACCTTGTTTATCAATTTCAATTACTTTAACTGGTAATGTATCACCAACAGAAAGAATATCTTCAACTGATTTCACATGGTGATCAGCTAATTGTGATATGTGTACAAGACCCTCTTTACCTGGTAAGAATTCTACAAAAGCACCAAAGTTCATAATCTTTTTAACTGTAGCTTCATAGATTTCACCAACTACAACATCTTTAGTGAGGTCGTCTATCATTTTTTCAGCAGCCTGTCCAGATTCTTGATCCTCTGCCATAATAAAGACAGTACCGTCATCATCTATATCGATACTAACCCCTGTTTCATCGATAATTTTATTGATCATCTTTCCACCAGGTCCAATTACAAATCTAATTTTCTCTGGGTCAATTTTCATCGTAGACATCAAAGGTGCATATGGTGATAAATCTGCTCTTGGTTTATCAATAACCTTTAACATTTCATCTAATATATGCAGTCTCCCTTGTCTAGCCTGTTCAAGTGCCTCGACAAGAATTTCCTTTGAGATACCTTTTATTTTAATATCCATTTGAATAGCTGTTATACCATCTGCTGTTCCTGCAACCTTAAAATCCATGTCACCATTGAAATCTTCCATACCCTGAATATCAGATAATATTGTTACATTATCTCCTTCTTTCATCAATCCCATGGCGATTCCAGCAACAGGCTTTTTGATTGGTACACCAGCATCCATCAATGCTAAAGTACTTCCACAAATACTAGCTTGTGAACTTGAACCATTAGACTCAAGGACTTCAGATACTACCCTTAGTGTATATGGGAACTCCTCCTGTGAAGGAATCATAGGTAACAGTGCTCTTTCTCCTAAAGCACCATGTCCAATTTCTCTTCTACCTGGTGAACGTAATGGTCTTGTTTCTCCAACACTATAAGGTGGGAAGTTGTAATGATGCATATATCTTTTAGTTTCATCTTCTCCAAGTCCAAATAATCTCTGTTCATCCGAGGTTGATCCTAGAGTAACAATACTCATAGCCTGGGTTTGTCCACGTGTAAACACACCAGAACCATGAACCCTTGGAATCAGTCCTACCTCACACCAAATAGGTCTTATCTCTTCAGGAGCTCTACCATCAGGTCGCACCCTATCTTCAGTGACCATTTTACGTAATAATTCTTTACTTATTTGATCTAATAATTTAGATACCTGTTTAAGTTTATCATCTTTATCTTCGTCATCTGCAAATATTTCTTTAAAATGCTCAAGGGCATCGTCTTTTGCTGCATCTACCTTTGAATTCCTAGTTAGCTTATCAAAAGTCCTTATAGCATCTTTTAAATCTTCTGATATATAATTACGAACCTCTTCTTCAATATTTGAATCAGTTTCAACTATATCAATTTCTGCTTTTTCCTTACCTATTTCTTCAACCATTTTCTCTTGAAAAATAGCTAACCTTTCAATTTCCTTTTGAGCTAATTCAATAGCCTCAAGCATAGTTGCTTCTGATACCTCATTAGCTCCAGCTTCAACCATCATAACACCATCTTTGGTACCAGCAACTATAAGGTCTAATTTACTATTAGCCCTCTGTTCTTCAGTTGGATTAATAACAATTTCTTCATCAACCAATCCAACCTTAACACCAGCCATAGGTCCAGCAAAAGGTATATCTGAAATCATTAAGGCTGCTGATGCACCAGTCATTGCTATAATATCTGGTTCACAATCATTTTCAACTGATAAAACAGTACAAATTATCTGTATATCATTTCTCATCCCTTTAGGGAATAATGGTCTAAGGGGGCGATCAATTAATCGCGCAGCTAATGTTGCTAAATCCCTAGGCATTCCTTCTCTTCTTTTTATACTACCAGGAATTTTCCCGATTGCATAAACTCTCTCTTCATAATTTACCATCAAAGGAAAATAATCTATTCCACTACGGGGTTCTGACATAGCTACTGTTACAAGTACAGTTGTATCACCATATTTAACTAATACAGAGCCATTAGCTTGTTTAGCCAATTTACCTGTTTCAATACTAAACTGTCTACCAGACAGTTCTATTTCCCAACTCTTCTCCATAATAAAACCTCCTTTATACTATTTTAGTATATCCCAAAAAATAAATCTCATAAGAGATATAAAAATCTTATATAATATTAATATCAAATAGATATAATATACTATCTGTGAAATATGTATTACTTAAACACAAAAAAAGTAAACTCTTATACCTTTATTTTGCTCAAAATTATGCTTTTTTATAACATGACTAATAATTATTATAATTAGTACTCATATTAACATTAAAGAGCGGTAAAAACCGCTCTTTAATTAATAGCATTATCCACGTAATTCTAGTCTAGAAATCAATTCACGGTATCTTGTAATATCTTTGTTCTTTAAATACCTCAAGAGTCTTTTCCTTTGACCAACCATTTTTAATAAACCTCTACGAGAATGAAAATCACTCTTATGTTCTTTAAGATGCTCGGTTAGATAAACAATCCTTGCAGTTAACAGGGCAATTTGAACTTCAGGTGATCCTGTGTCACCTTCTTCAAGTTGATATTCTTCTATTATATTCTGTTTATTTTCTTTAGTTAACATCTCTTTCACCTCCTTATAATTTTTAAACGCCATCAGCCAAGAAACACGTTGGAGGAACGTAAAACCTAGCAAATGGTTAGTAGTTTAAAATCCATTCTAATTGTAACATAAAAGGGATTGAGTGTAAAGAATATCTTTCTCAATCTGCTCTATAAGCTGTTTGGGACTATTAAAAGTCATTTCTTTTCGGATATGTTCTACCAAATCAATTGATATTTTCTCATTGTATATGTCATCATAATCAAAATCAAGAATATGAACTTCTATTGACAATTTTGTCCCAGCAAAAGTTGGATTATTACCAAAGTTAACTATACCATGATATTTTTTACCTTTATAGATAACATAGCATGCATAAACACCACTAGATGGTAATACGTAATCAGTATCTAGTTTTAGATTTGCAGTAGGGATACCCATCTTGTGTCCTCTTCCCTTACCTCTAATAACTTTACCATCTAAACGATAGTATCTACCTAAATAGGCTACTAACTGGTCTACTTTCCCTTTTTTTATTAAATTCCTTATTAAAGTACTAGAAATCCTATTTATATCCTTCTTTATATTTTTAAGTCCAGTAACCTTAAACCCTAATCTAGAGCCTACTTTTTTAAGATTTACTAAATTGCCCTTACCCTTGTTTCCAAGATGAAAATCTTCCCCCACAACTAAATGAGCAATTTTAAATTTATCTATTAAAAAATCACTAACAAAACTTCTATAGTCGATTCTAGCATAGTCAATAGTAAATGTTTGTTCTAAATAATAATCTAAATTAAAATGAGATAAAAGCTCTATTTTCTGACGGGAAGAAATAATACTTTTAGGTGCTAGAGCAGGTTTTAAGATTTCTAATGGATGTGGATTAAATGTATATACACCAACAGGTAGATTCGCTTCTTCTGCAATTTCCCTAGCTTTATTAATAACAGCCTGATGTCCAAGATGAATCCCATCAAAAGTTCCAACTGCAAGAACAATTGGGCCTATATTTATGTTATTAAAATCATTACTTTTTATAACTTCCATATTATCACCTTATCTTTTCTAAAGACATTTTTAAGACTGATTTATTATTTTAGGTTCTTTTCCATATTAGTTGTTAAGAAACGTCCGAACATTTTGCTATGACGACCTCGATGGTCTAATCTCTACGACCCAAGTCGATTCGGTAGTACTGGCCTCAACAATGCGTTTAAGAAAGAAGAGGGCAGTAAATTAACATTGCGTCATTAAAAAGAGAATTTAGAGCCACTTCATTCATGAAAAAGTCTAAACCCCAGTTACTCCCTCAATTAAGAAGCGTCATTAATGTGAAGGTTATAATAGAATCGTGGTGCCTGTGGTGCAACAAAATAAAACTCACTTCGTTCAAACAGTTATTTTGTAAACTAGCTTCTTAATATCTGATTTATGGTATCAAGTAAATCAACATTAAAGGTTTTTATAATGGAAGATTTCTTACAATCAGTCCGTTACTGGAGACTTTTTAAATTCATTCAGCTAAATAGCAAAATATCTAGGAATATTACCAACAGTTATGGAGATGATCCTTATTTTATAATATAAGTGCAAATAATTAATTAATAAAATTTTAAACTTATAAACTTACAAAGCAAGTAAAATATAAAGTTTGTTTAATTGCAACAAAACAATTCAGTAAATATAAATCAAACTAATACATTAAAGACCCTTAAAGGCTTAAATTCCAGGATATCATCCTCGTCTTCTTGTATTCTATTAATAGATATAAATTGATTATCAAAGTATATAGAGACAATATCATTATCTTTTCTGTTTTCCAATAATCCCTCTGGAATATCAATAAAATCATCAAGATTCATAGCAGCGCCATTCTCTGCTAATTTCAAAGACGCTTCTTTTACATGTAATTTGGGAATTTGTAAAGGGAAATCCATTGGCAATAAAGCATCTTCACCTTTATCCTGTAATTCTTTTAATGTTATAGAATCTTCAATATGAAAAGGACCTGACTTGCTCCTAATTAATGATGATAAATGTGCTCCAACATTAAGTTCTTTCCCAATATCATCTGCTAATGTTCGTATATAGGTTCCCTTTGAACAAAGAACACGAATTTTTATTATTGGAAGATTTACATCAAGTAGCTCAATGTTCATAATTTCAACTTCCCTAGGTTCCCTCTCAACCTCTTTACCCTGGCGAGCTAATTTATATAATCTTTTCCCATTATGATGAACTGCGGAAAACATTGGTGGAATCTGCTGAATTGTACCATGAAATTTTTCCAGAACATGATTTATTTCTTGAGTACTAATATCATGCCAATCATCATTTTTTTTAACTATTTCACCCTCAATATCCAGAGTACTTGTAACAACCCCTAAAGTAATTTCAGCAATATATTCTTTTTCACTCTCAGGAATATAAGGAATTAACTTAGTTGCTTTTCCTACACATATGGGTAAAACCCCAATTGCTGCAGGGTCTAATGTGCCAGTATGTCCAACTCTTTTACAGGATAACTCTTTTCTAATATAAGAAACCACCCTAAAAGAAGTAATCCCAGGGGGTTTCTTAATATTTAATATTCCATTCAGTTCAGACATAATCTTCCACCTTACTTAAAATCATTTTTTCTGCTTTATTAATGTTTTCATTGATAGTACAACCTGCTGCCCTTGGATGTCCTCCTCCTCCAAAGAGAGCTGCTATTTCATTAACAGAGCAATAATTATTTGAACGAAAACCAATTCTAGTTTCCTCTTCGGTTACTTCAGTAAACACTATTCCAAGCTCTATTCCTTGAATATCGCGTGCATAATTTACCAAACCCGATGCATCCTCTAAGTCAGCACCAATTTCATCTAGCATCTTTTGCTCCACTCTTAGATAGGCAATTTTCCCATTTTCATGTACTTGAAGAGTCGATAATGCCATACCCTTTAATTTGACTGCAGTATATTGGTAACCAGCAAAAATAGCCCTATTAATACTATATATATCAACATCTAACTCCATCAAATCTGATATAATATTAAATACTTCAGCAGTGGCATTTTGATATCTAAGGCCACCTGTATCAGCAATAATTGCTGTGGCTATAGCAGTACCAATCTTTTTATTTATTGAGAATTTAAGATCTAAATTTATTAAATCATATAGTATGTGTCCTACTGCAGATTTTTTTGAATTAATATAGTTTATATCACCATATTCTGGATTATCCACATGATGATCTATATTTACTGTATAATATTGTTCTGCTAAAGCCTTCCCCGAGCCTAGACGATCCAGATCACCAGAGTCCAAAGCTATACAGATATATTCATCATCAGAAGTAGGAGCAAATTCATTAAAAGTAATATACTCTGATGAATCTATACCAAACAATTCATACTTAGATGTCGGGGGGGTTTCTAGTAATATTATAGATTGTTTATCCAAAGTATCAAGATACCATTTCATCGCAAATAAGGATCCAATACAATCACCATCTGGATTAATATGACCCATTAATATAAAATTATCCTCATTGACTATAAAATCTCTTATCTGCCCTAACGACACCATTTTAATTGTCTCCTTCATCATCATTTTCATTTTTTACTTTATCTAATAATTTTGAAATATGAGCACCATATTCTAAAGAATTATCATATCTGAAAAGAATTTCAGGTGTATGATAGACAGTAATACGCTCTCCTAATAATTTTCTTATATAACCAGCAGCTTTGTCTAAGCCTTTCATAGAATCCTCTTTTTCCTTATCACTACCATAGACACTAACATAGACTTTGGCATGGCGTAAATCACCTGAAACTTCAGCATCAGTTACTGAAACAAAACCAATTCTTGGATCTTTAACTTCCCTTAAAAGGATGTCACTAATCTCTTGTTTAATTAATTCTGCTAACCTTTCAGCCCTTGTATTTGCCATTTTTTATCACCTACCCTGCACCTAATAACGGTATTAGTTTCAGAAGGAGTTTGTTATCCCCACTGAAACCTATCCAAAAGGATACCTTTATTTTATATTATACTTAATAGTTTATAAACTTCTTTGAATTTCTCTGATTGTATAGATTTCTAACTCATCACCAATTTTAACATCGTTATAACCTTCAATACCAAGACCACATTCATATCCTTCCCTTACTTCTCTTACATCATTCTCAAACCTTTTAAGAGAACCAATCTCTCCTTCATATACTACTACATTATCACGAAGTAGCCTGACTTTATCATTACGATTTATAACACCATCTGTAACATATAGACCGCATATTGCACCAATCTTAGGTACCTTAAAGGTATCTCTAACCTCTGCTCTCGCTGTAATTTCTTCTTTTAGTTCCGGATCAAGTAGGCCAGACATAGAATCTTTCAATTCCTCAATAGCCTTATAGATAACACGATAAGTTCTGATATCTATACCTTCTTTTTCCCCTAATAAACGTGCATTTTTATCAGGTCTTACATTAAATCCAAGTATTACAGCATTTGATGCACTAGCGAGATATATATCATGTTCATTGATAGCTCCAACACCAGTATGAATTATATTTACTGATACCTCTTCATTACCTAATTTCAAGAAAGAATCCCTTAAGGCCTCAATAGAACCATGAACATCTGCTTTTACGATTATATTAAGCTCTTTCACTTGACCCTCTTGAATTTGTTGATATAGATCTTCAAGTGAAATTTTACTTTCATTTTGTTGACTTCTTTTTTGAATATCACTTTTTCGTTCTTCAGCAACCTGACGTGCTTCCCGTTCATCAGCTAGAACCTGTACCAGATCTCCTGCATTTGGGACATCTGAAAATCCTAATATCTCTATAGGCATAGAAGGAGTTGCTTTCTTTACCCTATTACCTTTATCATCAATCATAGCCCTTACTCTACCTGAAACTGGTCCTGCTAATAAAGCATCACCAATTTTCATTGTTCCATTTTTAATTAAAACAGTAGCAACAGGACCTCTTCCTTTATCAAGTTCTGATTCGATAACAACACCCTCAGCAAGACGTTTTGGGTTTGCTTTAACTTCTTCAATTTCAGCAACCAATAAAATCATTTCAAGTAATTCCTCTATGTTTTCTCCCTTAAGAGCTGATAGTGGAACACAAATTGTCTGGCCACCCCAATCTTCTGGTACTAGTCCATGTTCTGTTAATTCCTGTTTTACTCTATCAGGCTGAGCATTAGGTTTATCAATCTTATTAATAGCAACAATTATTGGTATCCCAGCTGCTTTTGCATGATTAATGGCTTCAACAGTTTGAGGCATTACACCATCATCAGCTGCAACAACCAGAATTGTAATATCTGTAACTTGAGCTCCACGGGCACGCATTGCTGTGAAAGCCTCATGACCAGGTGTATCAATAAAAGTGATTTTTTTACCATGTACTCTAACCTGATATGCACCGATATGTTGTGTTATACCACCAGCTTCACCTTCTGCTACTCTTTTCTCACTAATAACATCTAGTAAAGTAGTTTTACCGTGATCAACATGACCCATTACTGTAACTATAGGGGGTCTTAATTTAAGATCCTCTTCCTTTTCTTCAATATTTGAGTCTACACGATCATGTATATCTGCTTCTCGTACCTCTTCTTTACTAATTGTTTTAATTATAATATTTATCCCCATTTCATCGCCTAGCATAATTAATGTATCTTCATCAAGAGGATGGTTTACATTAGCCATAAGTCCTAAGCCCATTAATTCCTTTATAATCTTATTAGCCGGTATATTAATAACTTCTGCTAATTCCTTTACAGTGATAGGAATTTCCACTTCAATACCGTCTTGCTCATCTTTATTATTACTTTCAGTAAGATCTCTTTGTTCAAGCTTTTTACTCTTTTGCTCTTCTACCTGTTCAGAGGTTTTTGTATCATCTTGACCAGTATCATTTCCTTCCTCATTCTGCTCATTATACATTCCTCTAATAAGAGTAGCAGTTTCTTCCTTTATAGTACTCATATGGCTTGAAACCTCAACATCTAAATCATGTAAAATATCCAACAAATCACTACTTGAAACTTCAAGCTCTTTAGCTAATTTATAAACTCGTATCTTTCCCATAACTTACACCTCCA
>JADQBV010000125.1 GCA_016278415.1 Halanaerobiales bacterium | reverse complement strand
TTAAATCCTCAGGTAGATAGGCTTACAATGTCAGCATTTATAACATATCAATTGAACCCTTTAAAAATACTAGAACATGAAATTACACCTAGTATTATAAAAACAAATTATAGACTTACTTATAGTGAAGTTAATGAAATTTTCGTTAATGACAATTCAGAAGTTAAAGAGAAGTACAAGGATTTTGTTCCTACCTTAGAATTGATGAATCAATTGAGGGAAAAGTTAAGAAAAGAACGTTTTGATAATGGAAGTATTAATTTTGATTTCCCTGAGGTAAAGGTTATACTTGATGATCAGGGGATACCAATTGAGATTAAAAAGCGAGAACATGGTCAAGCTGAACAGCTTATTGAAGAATTTATGATTGCAGCAAATAGGATAGTTTCAGAAGATATGAGTTGGAGAGAAATACCATTCATTTATCGTGTCCATGACCAACCGGATTCTGATAGATTACATGACTTTAATGAGTTTATCCATGACTTCGGATACCATTTAAAAGGTACTCAGAATGAAGTCCATCCCAGGGCATTACAGGATCTACTTCGCAAGGTTGAAGGAAAGCCAGAAGAAAGGGTTATCAATACATTGCTGTTAAGGTCAATGAAACAAGCGATATATACCCCTACTAATATAGGACATTTTGGTTTGGCAATTGATTACTATAGTCACTTTACTTCACCTATCCGTAGATACCCTGATCTAATGATTCATAGAATTATAAATGAAGTTGTCAGTGAAGGTACTTTATCTAAAAAAAGAATATCAGAATTGGAAAAGAAATTACATCAGGTCTCTGAACATAGTTCACTGCAAGAAAGAAGTGCGATGGAGGCTGAGCGTGATTCTGTAGAATTGAAGAAACTAGAGTTTATGAAAGATAAGATTGGTGAAGAGTTTGATGGTATTATTAATGGAGTTACCAATTTTGGAATGTTTGTGGAATTAGACAATACAGTTGAGGGTTTGATACATGTAGAAGACCTTAAAGATGATTACTATCATTATAACGAGAAACAACACTGTCTTGTTGGAGAATCTACAAAAAAGGTATATCGTTTTGGAGAAAAAATTCGTGTAAAAATAGATAACATTAATCTAGATGAGCGCGAGATAGACTTTGTACTTGTAGAAGAATAAGAAACACAAAAGCCATTGAAAAAGGGGGAGGACGACGTGGCTCAAGAAGGTATTCGAACTATTGCTCGTAATAAGAAAGCTAGGCATGATTTTAATATAGAAGAAGTCTATGAAGCAGGTATTAAACTTAAGGGGACAGAGATTAAATCTATCAGGGAAGGGAAAGTAAACTTGAAAGATAGTTTTGCCCTGATAGAAGATGAAGGGGTCTTTCTGTATAATATGCATATTAGCCCTTATTCTCATGGGAACAGGGCTAATCATGAGCCTGAGAGAAGGCGAAAACTACTTTTAAATAAAAGTGAGATCAGGAGTTTTTATGGTAAGACTACAATGAAAGGCTATACCCTTGTACCATTAAGCCTATATTTAAAAAGGAACCTTGCCAAGGTTGAGCTGGCACTTGCCAAAGGTAAAAATGTCCGCGATAAAAGAAGGGACATTGCCAAGAAGACAGCCCAACGTGATATGGAGAGGGCTTTTAGGGAACGCCAGAAGTATTAACGGATTAAAAAGTATAGTGTATTTATTAATTGTCATATGTGATAAGTAAACTAAATAAGGAGGATTAGTTTTGTACGGCTAGTCTTCTTTATATCTTACTGGCCTTAATGAGATGCCAGATTTTGATTATAATTTTAGGTAATTATTTAAAGTTTTATAAGTTAGAAGTAGATTTACTAAGGGTTAATATTCTGTGTTTTTTTATAGTAGAGCACCTAATAGGGATATGTTGGTATTATAGTAATTAAAAAGATACAAAACAGAGACATTGATTGTTAGCTATCATATTAAGCATTAAGTTAAGTATATCGAGTAGAGAGGATGATTTTTTAATGAAGAGATATGAAATTAAGAATGTAGAAACCCCAAATCTTTATGAAGAGTATTTTAAATTTGATCGGGTACCAGTTATGGAATTCGAAGATGTTGAAGTTAAGATGGAAAGGCCAGAGGAGATATGGATAACTGATACTACTTTTCGTGATGGGCAGCAGGCTCGGGCACCATATGAAGTTGACCAAGTTGTAGAATTGTATAAGTACCTTCATAAGTTAGGCGGGAAGAATGGTGTTATTCGTCAATCTGAATTCTTTATTTATAGTGAAAGGGATAGAGAGGCAGTTATTAAATGTCTTGAATTAGCTTATAAATTCCCGCAGGTAACCAGTTGGATTCGTGCAGTAAAAGAAGACTTTAAATATGTAAAAGAGCTTGGATTAAAGGAAACAGGGATACTGACATCAGCTTCAGATTATCATATCTTTCTTAAACTTAATCTTGATCGCAAAAAAGTCATGAAAAAATACTTAAGTGTTGTAGATGCTGCCTTAGAAGAAGGTATAGTACCTCGCTGTCATTTAGAGGATATTACTAGGGCTGATTTCTATGGTTTTGTAATTCCCTTTGTACAAAAATTGATGGATATGTCTGAAGACAGTGGTGTTCCTATTAAAATAAGGGCCTGTGATACTATGGGTTTGGGCTTACCTTATGCTAATGCCTCCTTGCCACGATCTGTACCGAGAATATTTGATGTTTTGCATAATGAAGCAGGGGTACCACATTCTCAAATGGAGTGGCATGGACATAATGACTTCCATAAAGTTCTGATAAACGGGACAACTGCCTGGTTAAATAAATGTTCTTCAGTAAATGGCACCCTTCTAGGTTGGGGCGAAAGAACAGGTAATCCACCGATTGAGGGTCTAATAATTGACTATATTGCCTTAAATGGAGGGGATCCTGAAAAGCTAGGTATTGATACAACTATTATTACTGAAATAGGTAGATATTATAGTAATGTACTTGGTGATAAAGTACCGACTAATTATCCCTTTGTGGGAGAACACTTCAATTCAACTAGGGCAGGAATCCATGCAGATGGTGTTATTAAAAATGAGAGAATATACAGCATCTTTGATACGGGTAAATTGCTTGATAGACCACTTACTGTATCTATAACAGATAAGTCTGGAGTAGCAGGAATTGCCCTCTGGCTTAATAATTACTTTAAATTAGAAGATGATGAAATGCTAGATAAGAAAAATCCGGGCATTCGGGGAATATATAATTGGGTAATGAAGCAATATAATAATGATCGTATGTCTAGTATTTCAACAGAAGAAATGTTAACACAGGCAAAAAAACACTTACCCTCATTGTTCCACTCTGATCTTGAAGGTTTGAAGAAAAAAGGTATGAGATTAGCAATTAAGATGATAGATAGATTATTAGCAGAAAATCCAGCTATTAACACAATGGATAATGCCTATGTAAAACCGATCTTAAAAAAATTCATGAAACATACTGCCTTTGCAAAATTAATATATATAGTTGATAAAGATGGTGATTTGGCTTCAGAATATGTCTGTCAGCAAGAGGACCTAGAACAATATAAGTGTAAATTTGAAGAAGACAATTTCTCTGACAGGACATGGTTTAAAAATGCCATAATAACAAGCAAGACTACTGTTTCTGCCTTCTTTATCTCTAGGATTGTAGATGAACTGTGTATTACAGTGTCTAAACCCCTTATGGATAAAAATGGCGACATAAAAGGTGTTTTAGGTATAGATATAAACTTTGACAATTTAATTAATCTATCTGATTTCGAAATTGAAATGTAAAGGGGATTTATCTTTTAAATGAGACCAAATAGTGGAAAGTTAATATAAATGAGAGATTACTTTTTCTTGCGTAATAGGTCAGTATAAACAGGGATTCGTAATATTTGACAGAAGAGCTGTTCTACGTTATAATGTATCTACGGTTCATTTAAGGGAGATTGAGGTTAGATATTTCTTAAATGGATTAGAACATTTAAAACTGAATAACCTTTCGGGGGTGTTCCGGTTTCGCCTGTGTAGGGAATGCTTCAGAAGCGGGTCGAGGACTCCTTTCACTCGTAAAACACTGGTAAATTAAAATTATCTGCAAACAACGATAATAATTACGCTTTAGCTGCCGCGTAGGTATGCTAACGCTTAGCTGCGCTCTTGTCTGTGGAGACGGTTAAGTGACATAATTAAGCAGACTACCATCTATCCGATGACTGTAAGTTAGATGGAAATTAACAGTCTAGTAGTATGAGACCTTGTCTGTTAGGGCTGATACTATGAAATTAAATATCAGACTATACCCGTAGAAACTGCTGTGTGAGCTATGCAGTACGTGGGTTCGAATCCCACCACCTCCACCATTTAAATCCACAATGAAATTAACAAGTATATCATTTTCATATACTGTAACTTTTTTAACGAAAGCCTGGATGATCCTTTGCTGATCTTCTGGGCTTTTATTATTTTTATTTTATAAATACCTATATTATGAACGGTATTCGGACTAGAAATAATGAAATTATAAAACTGAGGGTGATTTAATGAGAAAACAAGTCTGCACTAAAAAACCGTTGGCGCATCATAGAAAGTGATAAGGATGTACTTTGGAATAATGATCGGACCCTTAGCTAATGATAATCCCTGGACAGTTTTATTATTAGATAATCCTTTCGGTAAAGACTCGGCAGTGCATATTCTTGATCCAGTATTTACTATTGCTGATAGCTTGAATTTCCAACTAATTATCTTTGCTGCATTTAATATAATAATGTAAATATGTTAAAGGAGATGGTTTTAATTAAAACAGACGATTATGTTAGTAGAAGAGATGATAGAAGAGACGATAGAGGACATGATGATGGTAGAGATGACCGAAGGAACGAAGATTAGGTAACATTATAAATTAAACTAAGCAAATATAAATTAAGTTAAGACTAATATAAAGTAGGGCCCCTAATAATAAGGGGCCTATATTTTAAAACTTATATTTTTATTGTATTCAGGTTCTTATTCATTTTATTCATTTCATTTTTACTATTACTTATCTTCCTACTACTGATTTTGATTTGTCAAGTGCGGTTAATAATTGTTGTTCGGGCATAGCGTATGGATCTACCCATCCCTGGTCAGCAACAAGTTTTGATAGTTGTGCATGACCTGCAAGTATAGTACCTAAAGTATCCTGGCACATTGTCCTAAACTCAGGAGTAGGGGCTGCAAGTGCTGCGTTAAGGTAGGCATTGGCGCTACCTGTTGCAGCAGTAATCATATTGTTGGCTATAACATCATCTGTAATATCTGTTATTTCTTTTACCTGGGTTCCTAATATAGACATTTATTTATTCAACTCCTTCTAGATTAATCTTATTCTCATTAATAAATTGTTGGATACCTTTAATCCTGTTTTCTGCCGCCATGACAGCTGACTCTGCTTGTGTTTTCAACTTATCATCTGATATTATGGGCTGCATAGCCCTAGCCACAGCAAGTCCGTCTTTTTCCATAGTTAATAATCCACTTAGGCTTAGTAATTCAGCATCAGACATATCTCGCAAGTATATCACCTCCATTATATTTTAATAATAGTTTTCCTTTGTAGTTGTTTCTCATACACATATTGTTTGTCTAATTATGATTTTTATAAATATAATTTAGCATAGTCAAAAAATACCATAAGCAATTATAATGGATACTAGATGCTAAGTCTTTACATTGTCTTTTTTTAAAAAAGTCATTTAAGAAAATATTTTAAGCAAAGATAAATCACTAAAAAATTGCTCAAAAAAATGGGTATAAAAAAGACCTCTTATCTAAGTTATAAAAGAAATAACTTGATAGGAGGTTCTATTATTACATATTATATTTGATAAATATACCTGAATTTTCTTTATATCAATTGCTTATATTCATTGATATTTACAAACATTTCTTTGAGTAATATATTAATATACTACTAGTCAAATATCATTGTTAGTATAGTAATTATACCAAAGCTTAAGTGGAGTTTGTTTGTTATTGGTACACCATTCTTCTTTGCGTGAGAAACAGTTTTATATGATTTAATTGCTAGTGGTATGGTAAGAAAAGTTAACAGTGTTGAAATAGGAATCATACCCAGTATTACATAAAGTAAAATCAAGGCATATGAAGTGATGAGTAGTAATAAATATAGAGATTTACCTATCTTGTAACCTAAACGAACAGTAAGGGTCTTTATATTCCATTCTTGGTCCCTTTTATAGTCTCTTATTTCATTACTAAGCATTAACATTGGAATCATAAGACTTACTGGCATTCCTAGTATAATCGGGCTCCAGGAAAATTGTTCTGCAAAGACAAGATAGCTTCCATATACCATTAAAGGTCCCATTAGTAAAAATGATAGTGGCATTCCTAGACCTCTTTTTTTGTAGACAATTGGCTCACCTGTATAAGAATATCCCCCAATCATTCCAAGGAAACCTATAATTACTAAGCGAGTAGTCGTCAGATGAACTAGGTATAAACCTATAATCCCTGTGATTGCAAAACAGGCTATACCGAGTATAAAAATTAGAATATCAAAACTGGATCTCTTTTGACCCAGGAAAGAGTGTCTTTTCTTCCCTTGTGAGCGGTATGATACATATTTTATTTCACATTCAAAATAATCATTTATGAAATTAGTCGCAGTTTGAACTGCAAGACCAGCAATAGTTACCAAAAAAATCAAGCAGAGATCACGAGATAAATTTCCAGAGAATAAGTTTCCCTCTAAGTGTGCAATTACTATACCTAGAGTAGTAGAGTATAAAGCTAATGTCAGTGATAGTGGACGAGAGGCACGCCAGATATCCTTTAATAGGCTAGGTATGTTGTTTATTAAGTCATTATCTATTTGAAGATTACTTGTATTCATTTATTCTCCTCCTTCAGTTTCGAATTAGAGTATATAAGTTTAAAATATCATCATTTTCGATATAGTATTATAAATTCAAATCCATCTGTCAATTAGAACATCATTTTTTAAAGATTTAAAGTAATCATAAGAGTTAATAAAGGCATTTTAGTTTTAAAAATGACATACATAATTATTACACAAATACACCTTTTACGCAAGTCTTCTTTATTGGATATTGCTATTTTTATTTGTAGACTATATAATTATAAAGGAAGTATCTTGTATATTTATATGTACATAGTTATGAATTGTCAGGACATCTGTTACCGTTAATTATAGGTTGTTTTCACGTAAATTTACTAGTTTACAGGCAAAGATATTCGATGCTGATAAAAATATCAAATAAAAAGGATGGGTTTTATAATGAAGAAAGGTTTTTTATTAATTACAGTATTTATTTCTCTTACGCTATTATTTTCAGGATGTGCTAATGAAGCCAATAATGAAGAACTTTCACTTAAAATAGGTATTATGCCAGCAGTGGATTCTGCTCCAATATTACTTGCAGATGAACAGGGTTATTATGAAGAACTAGGGTTGAAGATGGAGATACAAGTATATAGAAATGCCAATAATAGGCAGAGCGCCTTACAGAGTGGTGAACTTGATGGTACTATGACTGATTTGATTGCTTTTGTTAATAATGTGCAAAATGGTTTTGATATAAAAATAACAACTAGCACTGATGGTAGTTTTCCTTTTTTACTTAGAAAAGATTTTCAGGAAAAGGAAGAAATTAAAATCGGGATGATGGAGGTTAGTGTATCAAATTTCTTATCTGAGGAATTCTTGGCTGATAAATATAAAATGGACAAGCTCTTTATACCTGCTATTCCAACTAGATTGGAGATGTTAGTTGCAGGGCAGATGGATATGGCGATAATACCAGAACCTATGGCATCAATGGGTCAGTTGCGCGGTGTAAAGAAAAGGGTATATGAAAATCAGGATGATTTTATGCCTGAAGCAATGGTTTTTACTGATATTGCTATAGAGAATAAGGGAAAAGCCATTAAATTGTTCCATCAAGCATTCAATAAGGCAGTTAAGGAGATACAGGAAGATGATAGTCTAGCTCGTGATATTTTAATAAGCCGTCTGGAATTAAAGAGTGATATTAAAGATATGATTGTTATGCCAGAGTATCATTTTGCTAGAATTCCTGATCAAGAATATATGAATAAAATTGTTAATTGGGTTGAAGATGTACAGGGTAAGGAAATAGATATAGCATATTCTGATATGATTGAAAGGAAGTTCTTAGAGTAATGATAGAGATAAATGATCTTTCTATCAGCTATAATGCTGATGGTGTAGAAGAAGAATTAGCAATAGAAAATATAAATTTAGAAATCAAAAAGAATAGTACCTGTGCTATTATTGGACCTTCAGGATGTGGTAAAACTACATTAATATATGCACTAGCCGGCTTATTAAAAGCTGATAAAGGTAATATAAATATATTTGGTGAAAGGCAAGATGGTATTAGACTGCAAACAGGATTAATACTGCAAAATTATGGCTTGCTACCATGGAAGACTACTAGACAAAATGTAGCTTTAGGATTAAAGGTAAGAGGCCAATCTCCAGAAATAACAAATCAAATAGTAGATGATATACTGCTAAAACTTAGCGTTTCAGAATATCAAGATAAATACCCGACACAGCTAAGTGGTGGACAGCGTCAAAGGGTGGCTATTGGAAGGGCTTTAGCTATTGCCCCAGATTTATTACTAATGGATGAACCGTCTTCTGCCCTTGATGCCATTACTAAAGAACACTTACAGAATTTGGTATTGAAAATTTACAAACAAACCCCTATGACTGTTATAATGGTTACACATAATATTGCTGAGGCTGTTTTTCTTGGTCAAAAGATTGTTGTAATGAAAAATGCTGGTATTAAGCAAGTGCTTGATAATCCATACTTTGGAGATGAATCATTACGAGAAAAAATGGACTTTTATAAGGTCTGCTTAGAGGTTAGAAAATGTCTGGAAAAGGAATGAGAGATTTGTTATTTCAAAAAGAAATTAAAGGTAAAGATAAAGGTAAAGGTAATAAAGCTATATTATCAATTAATGATATATTTAAATATATTTTAACAAATAGGACTATATATGGTTCATTTATGGTCATGTTATTTTGGTATATACTACATTACTTATTACAATCGGCAGTAGTCCCCAGTCCACAGCAAACCATTTATCATTTCTTGATGATCTTCCCGAATATATTACTTGTTCATTTAATCAGCAGTTTAGTAAGGATTATAGCTGCAATCTTTATATCATTAATTTTTGGTGTTATCTTTGGTCTTTTATTAGGTATGAATAAACATTTTGATAGTTTATTTACCCCAGTTGTTTATATTGTCTATCCAATACCTAAAATAGCCTTTTTACCAGTTTTGATGATTTTATTAGGTTTAGGGAATTTGCCAAAAATAATATTAATAACGATAATAATTATATTTCAAATTATCGTTACTACTAGGGATGCTGTTAAGGGCTTAAGTAAAGAATTATTTTACTCAGTTCAGTCTTTAGGTATGAGTAAATTGCAGATCTACCAACACATGATTATTCCTGCTATATTACCTAAAATCCTAACATCTTTAAGAATAAGTGTTGGTACAAGTGTAGCAGTACTTTTTTTTGCTGAGAACTTCGCTACTAGGTATGGTATTGGTTATTTTATAATGAATAGTTGGTCAACAGTTGATTACCTAGGAATGTTCAGTGGGATATTGGCTTTAAGTATCATGGGTTTAAGTCTCTTTAAATTAATAGATTATATGGAAAATAAATTGTGTGGCTGGGTAAATGTAAGTTAGGATATTGCTTTCATCTACTCAATCTTTTTAATAATGGCAGAAAGTAGTTTTAATTAAATAAGTTTCAACATTTTCGAAAAGTCCTTTTATACAATCCGTATATAAGGGCTTTTTTTACTCAAATAATTATTGGCCTTATCGCATATTATATATATTATATATAAGGAAATTTCTTAATACGTCGTTCCTAATAAACTTTAGTGAGTTAATAGTAATGAGAAGAGTTATATGTATATATTTTTATAAAATAAGCCAGTAGTTTTTTAAGGGGGATTATAGTGAATAAAATTAGGCATAAAAGAAAAACTCAGGTATTAATTTGTTTTCTATTAATATTTTTAAGTCAGCTATTTCTTATAGATGAAATCGTAAAAGCAAGCCATCCATGTGAGTGTGAAGAAGATAGAATTATAAAATTAGAAGACCCTGTATTAGAAGGTAAGGATGTAGAGGCATTACAAAAGCGCTTAAAAGAATTAGCATACTATCACGGTAAGATAGATGGTCAATTTGGTTTTTTAACAGATAAAGCTGTTAAGGAATTTCAGCAGGCATATCGACTTAAAGTAAGTGGAATAGTTGATAAAAACACTTGGAATATACTGGGCCATTTATCAGATTCAAAAATCACATCACGTAAAGGTAAACAGCCTCAGGGAGAATTAAGTATAACTATAAATTTAGATAATAGAACTTTAATTTTATTTTCCGATGGGGAGCCTTATAAAAAATACCCTGTAACTATCGGTAAAAAAGAGACTCCTTCACCAGTAGGTGAGTGGTATATTAAAAACAAGTATAAAAGAATTGATGATGGTCCACTGGGAAGCCGCTGGATGGGCTTGAATGTGCCCTGGGGTGTCTATGGAATACATGGTACCAATAAGCCATGGGAAATAGGTGTTGCTGCAAGTCATGGCTGTATAAGATTGCATAATGAATATGTAGAAGAAATTTTCGATTGGATAGAGTTAAATACCAAAGTTAAAATAATTGGTCCAAAACCTGATGTAATAATTAAGAACACTTTAAAGTTAGAGAATATTGGTTATGATGTTATGGAACTACAAGAAAAATTAAGGAAAGAAAATTTTTACCATGCCTATCTTGATGGAACATATAATGCAGCAACAAATGTGGCTGTCAAGGAATTAGAAGCACAGTTTGATTTAAAAGTTGATGGAATAGCTGATCAGAATGTTTACGATTTGTTAAGAATAAAGTATGAATTTTAAAATAAAATTGTCGTAATTTAGTGAATACTTGAAAATTAGTGGAAAAATATGATAAAATATAGCTATACAATTTATGAAAAATTTGATAAAGAATATAATTATTATTGGTAGATTTTTTTACTTTTCAGAAATTATATTTTACTAATAAAATATTTTATAAATTAACAATTTAAATCTTATCAAAAAAATATTGCAGAAATGAAATTGGAGATGAAGTAATTATGAGTCAGTTAGATATTCTTAAATTAAGTTTTTCAAAAATGGAGAAATTACTTGTATATCGTGAAATCCTTCACGACAATATCTTTAAAAGAATACGTTCTTTAGTTATATCTTTAGATAATTGTATTAGTGATGAACATATTAATACATATTATCAAATTTGTTATGAATTAATTAGTATTGCTGAGCAAGAAAAATTTCAAGGTGATTTATTAAAAAATTATCTCCTGCAATTAATTGCAACAGACAAGAATTCCTTTACTTTAGCCTGTGAAAAGAGTGGTTATAACTTAAATCCAAGTCTTTATCAAGTTGCTATCCATGATTTAAATATCTTAAAAGAAATTTTCAAATTTAGCTTAGCTGATATAGGTATCATAATAGGAGTAGAGGAACTGAGTTTTATCAGTCACTATTATACTAGCAATAGTACCAGTAATCTTAATCCACTACAGAGTAATCTAAGGAGACTAAAACAGAGTTTTGTCAAAGAAAAAGTAGATCATATTATAGAGAATTTAGCAAATTATTATAATACTTGTGGTTGTGGGGATTTATGTAAATATTCATCATTTCGCTGGGATGAAGATAGTGGTTTACTTGGTATAGCAGATACTGGAAAGATTAAATTTGATGATATTATTGGATATGATAAACAAAAAGAAAAGTTGATCGAGAATACGGCTATATTTCTGGACGGGAATGAAGCCAACAATGTATTATTATATGGTGATAGCGGCACAGGCAAATCCTCATCTGTTAAGGCGTTAATTAATATGTTTTCAGATAGTGGTATAAGATTAGTAGAGATTACTAAAGGTCAAATTAAATCAATACCTCAAATAATAGATACATTAAAAAGAAGAGGACTATACTTTATTATATTTATGGATGATTTATCATTTGAAGACTTTGAGACTGATTATAAGTATTTAAAGGCAGTAATGGAAGGTGGCATAGAAGAAAAACCAGAAAATGTAATTTTTTATGCTACTACAAATAGAAAGCATATTATTAGGGAAAAATGGCAAGATAGAAACGATGCCGATATACATAGCTCTGATGCACAACAGGAGAAATTATCATTGTCAGAGAGGTTTGGTATTACTATAACGTATCTATCACCAGATCAGCAAGAATATTTGGAAATAGTAAAAAGCTTAGCTGTAAAATGTAACTTATATGTACCGGAAAAAGAACTTATTGACCAGGCTTTAAAGTGGGAAAAATGGCACCATGGCCGTTCCGGAAGAACAGCACGTCAGTTTATTAATT
>JADQBV010000242.1 GCA_016278415.1 Halanaerobiales bacterium | reverse complement strand
ACCAGCTTCTTGCATTCAGTCGTAACTGGAGACTTTTTAAATTCATTCAGTTAAATAGCAAAATATCTAGGTATAATACCAACGATTATGGAGATGATTCATAAGTTGTTTTCTAAATATCAAAAATTAATCCCTGCTTAGGCGGGGATTAATTAGCATTTTCCCTTAGTTTATTTGTTTAAGCATCTGCATGATTAAATGTCCACATATAAAAAATTGCCAGGGGCTTGCTTTGATTAAGGGTTGCTTTTTATACTAAATTTACTTTTGTAAATTTTTCAATAAATCTTGAGAAAATTGTCTAAAATATAGAAATATGAAAAGCGTATACTTTTAAGGAGGGAAGAATTGAATGAATTTTGAAACATTATATAGACAGAGGATAGTATCTGCTGCTGAGGCAGCGGCTAAGGTTAAATCCCATGATAGTATTGTTGTAGGTCTAGGTTGTGGAGAGACACCTGCAGTTCTGGAAGAACTTGCAAAAAGGCAGGAGGAATTAGAAGGTGTAGTTATACATCAAATGCTACCACTTTATAATTATACGTATTTCCAAAAGGGTATGGAAAATAATATAAAGCACAATGCCTGGTTTATTAGTGGATATACCCGCAAATTAGTTAATGAAAAACGGGCTGATTTTACCCCAAACTATTTTCACGAGTCGCCAGCATTATTTAAAGAATATCATGATATAAAAATACTAATGGCCTCTGTTAGTCCAATGGATAAACACGGTTATTTTAGTTTTGGTGTCTCTGTGGATTATACAAAAACTATTGCTGAACATGCAGACATGATTATTTTAGAAGTAAATGAAGATATGCCTCGCACATTAGGTGATTCATTTATTCATGTAAGTCAAGTAGATTTTCTGGTAGATAATAATAGACCTTTACCTGAACTGCCTGCAGGGGAGGCTGATGATGTAGAACTTAAAATAGGTAAGTATATTGCTGATCTTATAGAAGACGGGTCAACAATTCAATTAGGTATTGGCGGTATTCCTAATGCTGTGGCAGCCTCTCTAAATGATAAGCAAGACCTGGGTATCCATAGTGAAATGTTGACAGATGGAATGGTGGATCTAGTAGAGCAAGGCATTGTTACTAACAGCAAAAAATCGATCCATAATGGTAAGATAATAGGTTCTTTTGCAGCTGGGTCACGTAAATTGTATGATTTTCTTGATGATAATCCTATGGTAGAGATGCATCCTGTTTCATATACCAATGATCCTGTGATAATTAGTAAAAATGATAAAATGGTTTCCATTAATTCCTGTATTGAAGTAGACTTATTGGGTCAATGTGCAGCTGAAACTATCGGTACAAAGCAAGTTAGTGGGACTGGAGGGCAGACTGATTTCGTCAGGGGAGCAGTAAAGTCCAAAGGCGGCAAAAGTATAATTGCATTGAAGTCTACAGCTGTTAATGGTACCAAATCTACTATAGTCCCTTCTTTAGCCCTAGGTGCGGTTGTTACTACTGGCAAAAATGATGTAGATTATATTGTAACCGAATATGGTATAGCCCATCTACGAGGTAAAAGTGGAGCAGAAAGAGCCCAAGCCTTAATAAATATTGCTCATCCAGAGTTTCGAGATGAATTAAAAGAGAAATCACCATATCTTAATTAAACTTAATATAATAGATGTGGAGACTTGGGGGTATTATTTCTATTAGAAAGAAGCGGCTGTTTTAGTAATCATTTTGAAATAAAAGAGATTTTAGATAGTGGGTAATAGGTAATAGGAGGAGGAGTTAATATGCAAGTTTTGTCTGTAGATGAGGAATCGGATATTAAAGTTTATCTACTAGAGGAAAATGGGAGCAAGTATATAGCTGAACAATTATTTTCTAACAGAAGCCCCCGCTCAAGACTCTTAGCAGATATAAAAAAGAATATAAGTGAAACAATAGCAGAAAGAAGAGAAATAATTGAACACCCTTCTTATATTAATTACCAGGATATTGAGCAAATCAATGGAGAAACTTGTCTTATACGTGAAGGGACAGAGATTTATACGCCTTTAAATAAATGTTTAAATGATTCCCAACTAACACTAGATAATATCGTCGATTGGATGCTTGATCTAGGACAGATTGCTCTAGAAATAAAAGATAAAGGTGTTACCTGGCAGGGTATAACCATGGATTCTATATGGATAAGTAAGAATGGTAAGTTAAGGTTTCTTGATCCCGATATAGCTAATATGCTTTCTAAATACAGAAATACAAATAGTATTGAACCAGTAGAAATATATCAGGCACCTGAAATCTTTAAGAAAAAAACCTGGGACGAACAATCGTTAATATACTCAGTGGGAATTATTATGTATTATCTTTTAACAGGAGAGAAGCCTTTTCAAAGCAGGGAAAATTCTGATCTTGATAAGTCTGACCTTGTTCATGAAATCATAAGCACAATTCCTGTGGAGCCAGTTTATATAAATCCCAAGGTATCACCAAGATTAAATGATTTTATAATGAGCACTTTAGCTAAGGATAAAGCTAATAGAATAATAAGTTGGCAGACTTTTGTTAAACAATTAGAAGAAATTAAAGGTTCAGGTCTTTGGGCTAGTCAAAAAGAAGAAGAGGAGTCAAGGACCCAAGCTGAAAAAGTAATTAAGTCATCTTTCAGAAGGAAAGGGATTAAAAACTTCTGGCGTAAAAGAAGGAAGACCATTACTATAGCGCTATCTATAGTTGTAGTATTATATATTGTCAGTATAACTGGTGGTACTGATCCTTATATAACCGAAGAAACACCAGCTCCCAAGGTGGTGGAGTATTTTTACCAGGCTATTGATGAGAAGAATACTCTGCTTTTAGATGAAAGTTCTATTCTAGATTTAAAGAGGTTAGATAATATGGTTGCTGAAGGACATGTAATTGGGAAGATGCGCTCAGCCTATAATTTAGAAGGTGAAGAAGACGGAGGGATATTTGGAATAAAAGATTTATCTATTGCTAACCTTTCCCAAGAGCCACAACCTACTTTTGAAGCCAAGTATATTTTTTATTATAATATGGCCGAAGAAGCAAAAACTACAGAAGAAGGCAATATTCAGCAACCAGAAGAACTTAAACACTACCAGGCAAATATGACTGATATACTTGAATTGGGAAATGTCGAAGGTGTTTGGAGGATTGTAAATATAGAGGGTAGTATAGAATATATCATAGAAGGAAATACAGAGAAGCTACTTGAATAGAATTGTTAATTTTTTGTTTAATGTAGTTGGGGTAAGTGTACACTTACCCCAATTTTACCTTCCTTATTCTTAAAGTTCATCAAAAAATAATATCAAAAAAACGAAATAAAATTTGTACGGTTTCTTTAACTTATTAATGTGACTACTCTGTTACTTTATTAAACTATAACTTTAATACCACAGTTACTCTATTGAGAGCTGTATAATTCTACTATTTTTAAAATTACTTCGACTGCTTTTTCCATTGCAAAGGTTGGTATATATTCAAACTTCCCGTGGAAATTATGACCACCTGTAAAAAGATTGGGAGTAGGGAGTCCCATATATGATAATCTAGCACCATCAGTCCCACCCCTAATTGGAGTCACTATAGGGTCTATGCCAACTTCTTCCATAGCCTGATAGGCAGTATCCACAATATATTTATTCTTTTCGATTATCTCTTTCATATTGTAATATTGGTCTTCTAATTTGAGTTTAATAATATTCTTACCATATTCTTTATTAAGGTCATTTATTATTCCTTCAATAATTGTTTTTCGCTCAATAAATTTAACCTTATCAAAGTCCCTGATAATATAGTAAAGTTTTGTTTGTTCAACATTACCTTCAATATTTACAAGGTGATAAAAACCTTGATATCCTTCAGTTTCTGCTGGTGTTTCGTCTTTTGGCAGTCTATTTATTATTTCACTTGCAACAAGCATAGAATTAATCATTTTACCCTTTGCTGTGCCAGGATGTACACTTACACCATTAATTATAATGCGGGCAGCAGCTGCATTGAAATTCTCATCTTCCAATTCACCGATAGGTCCTCCATCTACTGTGTAAGCCAGGTCTGCTCCGAACTTAGCTACATCAAAATGGTCAGCGCCACGTCCTATTTCTTCGTCAGGTGTAAAGCCGATTCGAATTTTCCCGTGTTTTATTTCTGGATTATTGACTAGATATTCCATTGCTGTAATTATCTCTGCTACCCCGGCTTTGTCATCAGCACCAAGTAGAGTTGTTCCATCAGTAGTGATTATATCTTTACCTATGTAATTTTTTATTTCTGGGAAGTCCTTCGTTGATAGAGTAATATTAAGCCCTTCATTAAGAATTATGTCCTTTCCATCATAATTTTCAAATATCTGTGGTTTGATATTTTCCCCGGGCATATCAGGACTTGTATCCATGTGAGCGATAAAACCTATTGTTGGTTTTTCTTTGTCATCCTCACTTTCCAGGTTGGAAGGTAGTGTTGCCATTACGTAGGCCTTGTCATCTATGCTTACTTCCTGTAACCCTATATCTGATAATTCCTCAGCTAGTTTTTTAGCAAAGCTTAATTGGCTTTTTGTACTGGGTACAGTTTGAGAATCTTCATTAGCTTCAGTATTATACTTAATATAATTTAAAAATCTGTTAACTACTTTGGACATGTCAATCACTCCTTAGAATTGTATTTTTCTTGACTATTAAAAAAGGTTAGCCTGATTAATTATCTCGCTTTGAAAGTTTAATATTATTCTATTAGGATAAATCAAGTTCAATAATCTTAATAGTGCTGATGCTTATAACACTATTGTTATTATAACTCTTTTTACTTAATTTTAAAAGTTTCTATAACGATAACTTACTATAATGAACAACTAACTATTTAAAAGTTCAGTCTAAGTAATTAAACTGGAAACCTAATCTATAAACATTGCATTTCCCAAATTAATTTGCAATATTATTTGCTGGAGATTATAATTTAAATATGTAGAATTTTCTATATTAAAATAGATAAAGGATGGTGGATTTGGTGAAAGAATTAGTAAAAATTAAAAGTAATGACCTAGAAGTAGAGATTTCGCCAGTTGTAGGTGCTAGTATTTTTTCTATGAAGTATAATCGGGAAGGTGAATGGATAGATATAATGCGGCTAACTCCTGAAGAAGCTGTTGCTAGTGAAGACGTGGGTAGTTTTGCTTCCTTTAATCTGTTCCCATACTCTAATAGAATTGAGGATGCCTTATTAAAATTTAAAGGAGAAGAATATCAACTAGATGTAAATTTTGATGATGGTCATGCTATACATGGTGAGGCCTGGACAAGACCCTGGCAGGTAGTTGAAGTTGATGAGAGTAGTGTGCTTCTGGAGTTTAATAGTGCTAAATATGGGGATATATCCTGGCCTTTTCCTTTTACTGCAAGAATAGAGTATAAAGTGGAAGGTAATAGTTTTATAGTTAGGACATCGCTAAAGAATGAAGGAGCTCAGTTAATGCCTGGGGGTATGGGGATTCATCCATATTTCATGAGAAATATTACTGGCGAGGTAGAAAAAGTCAAACTTGATATGGAGACAATAGGTCTGTATCCTGGTGAGACTCAGATTCCTACAGGACATTGGGTTAATCCTCCAGAAAAATGGAATTTCACTGGAAATAGGGAATTAACAACAGAATTTCTGGATAATTGTTTTCTGGCAGGTACAGGACCAATTAGGATAACCTGGCAGGATAGTAACTTGGAGTTGTTAATTGAAAGAGACGAGATATTTAAGCATGTTGTAATATATTGTCCTACAGGTGAAGAATTCTTTGCCCTAGAGCCAGTAACTAACTGTAATAATGGCTTTAATATGGCTGAAGAGGGTATAGAAGATACTGGTACAATTGAGATTGAGCCTGGGAAAGCAGCTGTAGGTGAAATTAAGTTTACAGTGAATTAAATTTTTTATTAGACTTATAAAAAACCTCTTTTTATTCCATAATATATAAAACGTTTACATAGGGAATAATTTAAATAATATTATGGAATAGGGAGGGTTTGTAAAAAATGGAAATTTTACATATTACAATCGAGTTAATTATTGGATTTATTATATTATTCCTGGTGACAAAGGTGATTGGTAAAACACAGATAAATGAACTTACACCATTTGATTTTATTTCCGCTTTAGTGATGGGCGAACTTTTGGGTAATGCTATATATGATCAGGAAGTAAGTATTTTGTTTGTTTTATACGCGTTAGTGATATGGGGTATATTAATGATCTCTGTTGAGTTACTTTCTCAGAGGGTTTTAAAAACAAGGGGTTTTTTAGAGGGGAACCCTGCTATATTAATAAGGAACGGTCTTATAGATTATAAAATCTTGAAGAAGAATAAATTAAATATCAATACATTACAAGAACTACTAAGACAAAAAGATGTTTTTTCAATTCGTGATGTTGAGTATGCTATCCTGGAGTCTAGTGGTACTCTCAGTGTATTGAAGAAGTCGGGGGCCCAAGAAACAAGTAGAGATGATTTTAATTTGCCGGTAAAACCAGTAAATCTTTCTGTTACATTGATTAGTGATGGACAGGTGTTATGGGATAATTTGGAGAGCGCTGACCTTAATATTATCTGGCTTAAAGAAAAGATTGAGAAAGAAGGTTATCAAGATATTAAAGATATATTTTATGCAGAATGGCTAGAGGAGACTGGTCTATTTATACAGGGATATAATTAGAATGCTATGTCATTTATTACTATAATTTTTATTACTATCAGTATAAGTCATATCCGGGAATTGAAATATATGCTATCACTTATTATCATCATTATTGCTATTAGGATAGTCATTCTTTTTGCTTTTATTATCTTCGTGACCAGGAGTAATTTCATCAGCAAACTCTGTACCATAATGAACTTTGTAAGTTTGAGTTAGTGAAAAATACTGTAAATCCTCTTTAAATCTTTTATATGAAAATTGCCTACTTAAATATATTAATATATAAAGTAGTACAAGGGATAATCCTGCAATAAGGCCAGATCCCTGTCCAGGTATTAAAGGCATACTGGCAATAATTCCGATAAGAGAGACAAGTGCAAGTATTGAAGTATATGGATAGCCAGGTAATTTACATTTGCCATCAGGGGGACAGCCGTTTATTTTACGAAATTTAATATGTGTAATCAGAATTATTACGTAAACAAAGAGCAGTGAAAATCCACCTGAACTAATTAGAAAGATATAGACCTGTCTTGGGAGAATATATCCTAATGCAAGGCCTGATAACATAGCAAGACCAGAAAAAATTATTCCGCGATAAGGTATTTCGCCATTATCCTTTAACAATTTAGGCGCATGGCTATCTTCTGCTAATGATCTGACCATTCTGGCAATACCAAAGGTAGCGGCCAACATAGTGGACAGAATTGCTATTACAAGTATGATGTTTATGATGTTTCCAGCCCAGGTCTGTCCATTGGCAATTAAGGCAATTACCATAGGACTGGTTTCCTGGCTTAGTTCTGTTACTGGAACAAGCGGAAGGATAAGTACTATTGTTAGTAAATACAAGCCTACTAATCCCAGCACTGTATATTTAATGGCCCTTGGGATTGTCTTATGGGGCTCATCAGCTTCAGATGCTGCTAGTCCAATTATTTCAAAACCAGCATATGTAAACATAACTATTAACATACTACCAGCAATTCCGGCTATTCCTCCAGGTAAAAAGTCTTCGGTTAATAATGCTCCAGCTCCTTTGGCAGCTTGACCAGGAATTAAGCCTGTCACCAGTAAAGTAGCTATAGCAATAAAACCAACTAGGGCTAATAACTTTATTACTGCTAGACCACCTTCTAATTTGCTGAGTTTTTCAACTCCCAGGAGGTTTATAATAGTTACACCAATTATTACTATTGACCCTAGTACAGGTAAAGAGAAATTAGGCAACCACCTTTGTAGGAAAACAGAAACAGCTATAGCCTCGCTGGACATAGCAAGTACTAGTCCAGTCCAATAGACCCAGCCAACAGTAAAGCCGGCAATAGGCCCATACATATTTTCACAATAGGTCCTAAAGGAACCAGGGGCAGGATTAGCCACTGTCATTTCAGAAAGTGAATATAATATAAAGTAGACTAATGCACCACCTAAAATATATGATATAATTACTGCTGGACCAGCAGCCTTAATTGCTATAGATGAACCTAGAAAAAATGAACCACCTACAACTGTACCGAGGGCAAGCATGGTCAACTGCCATACTGATAAACCTTTTCTGTGACTCATATTTTTATCAACCTTTCAGTGGTAATAGTATATATATATTATAAGCTGATCTTGAATTAATTATTAAATTATTATCTATATCAATAGAAGGGAGTTCTTCACAATGTTAGATACTTTAACGATCACTTTTTTATTTGTTTTTATATCTGCATTCATAGCAGTTGTTTTAAGGAAAATAAAGAAAGATAAATGTCTAAAGGATTTTAATAAAAATACTATTACTTTAGAAAAAAGGGATAGTAAGAGGGTTAAGGGGAAAGTGCATGTAATAAGCACAGGTCTAGAATTTATTTATCCACAGTCATTAAAAGACGAATCTGGCTTTTGCATTAATAGTTTTTTATTATATAAGACAGAATATCCTTCAATTCAACTTTTAATAAGATACTTTGATGATATGAGTAGTAAAGAAAAAGTTGAAAGAGAAAAAGACCTAAAAAAGAGCTTTCATCCATCAAGAATGCGCAGGTATTTCAGGAAAGTGGCAAACTTTTTTAAAACTATTAAAGATTCTTTGTTGGAAATCTTTAATTTAGTCAGCAATCAGATTGGGAAAAATACTGCAGCTGGCATGGTAATGGCATCACAGGATAAATATATAGATAAAATTAAAAGTGAATTATTTGCAACAGTTGATAATTCATTTGAACCTTTATTAGAAAAATATATTGGGTATCGAGTGATTCTTGAATTAAGTAGAGGTGAAGAGATTGAGAAATATAAGGGAATTTTAAAAAGATATACAGGTGAGTTTATAGAGCTAATTGATGTAGATTATGTTGATCCTATTCACTATAAGGATGCTGATGATAGCAATGTAAAAAGGGCAGATACGGTAGATGAAAATATAAGTGAAAAAGTTGACATGGTAGTTCCGCGTAGATATGGCGTTGTAAGGGGTCTGGCTGAAGAGTGGAGTTATAAGTGTATGTAGGTTAATCTGCAGTATGGTACATTGTCCGGGATGTTTAATTAGATAAAGTCTGGAGTGAAAATAAGATGGAGTTGTCATTACCCAAAAATTATAATACAAAAATTGTAAAAGCCATTGCTGAGTTTAATCTTATTGAGGATGGGGACCATATATTAGTAGGACTATCTGGCGGTAAGGATAGTAGTTTTCTCATGTTTGCCCTTGCTATTTTACAGAAACATCTGGCTATTGATTTTAAGTTATCTGCAATAACCATTGATCCAGGCTTTAAAGATAATGACTTTAACTATTTAGAAAAATTATGTGATAAACTGGAAGTACCTTATCATATAGAAAAGACCAAAATATCAGAGTATATTTTAAGTGTTGAAGAGGGGACTCCCTGTGCGAAATGTGCCCATTTCAGGCGAGGAACCCTTGTAGCATATATGAAAAAGAATAATATAAAGAAAGTAGCTTTTGGTCACCATTATGATGATGCAATTGAGACTTTCTTAATGAGTATTATATATTCGGGACAGATACTTAGCTTACAACCTAAAAGGCATCTATCTGATAATGATATTTACATCATTAGACCTTTAATATATTTAAGAGAGAAAAGGCTTATAGAAGGTAAAAATTTGATAGACTACCAGTCTAAAGATAATCCCTGTCCTTATGATAATAAAACTAAGAGGGCGGAGATAAAAGAACAATTACGTAATTTTACTCATAATAAACAGGTTTTTTATAATTTGGCATCAGCTATGCGTGAGGATGCTCCATTAGAATTATGGTCTGCTCAGCTTGAGGAAAAAGAATTAGTTAATAGAATGAATAAATTATGGTATAAAGAATAAATACAAGAGGTGAAAATATATGGGTGGTTTGGATTATAAAAAGGTAGAAGGGGTTTTAGTTAATTGGTTGAAAGAAAAGGTAGAATCGGCTGGTGCCAAAGGTGCTATATTTGGTTTAAGTGGGGGAATCGATTCTGCAGTAACTGCTGTCTTATGTCAAAAGGCCTTTGGAGAAAATATATTAGGTGTTATTATGCCCTGTTATAGTAATGAAGAGGATGAAGCTGATGCTAAATTACTGGCAGAGAGATTTGAGATAAATTACATTGTCAGAGATTTAGGGTCTGTACTTGATGAGTTTTTGATGCTGACAGAGGGAAATATTAAAAAAGAATCTGAGAATTTATCTATTGCTAATATAAAACCAAGATTACGGATGACCACTTTATATTATTATGCTGCCAAAAACAATTACTTAGTAGTAGGCACTGATAATTGGAGTGAGCTAAAAATAGGCTATTTTACTAAATATGGCGATGGCGGAATTGATATTGGTCCACTTGGAAGACTGGTCAAATCTGAAGTCAGGGAATTGGCTAGACACCTGGATATACCAGAAAAGATCATTAGCAAAGCACCATCTGCAGGTCTTTGGCATGAGCAGACTGATGAGCAGGAGATGGGTGTAAGTTATGAAGTATTGGATAAATACATTCTGACAGGTGAGGCTGAGCCTATGGAGAAGAAACGAATAGAGGAATTAGCGAGCAGAAGTGCCCATAAGTTGCAGTCTATTCCAATACCTAAACGGGAGGATTTGGAGTAAATTCGATAATGATCGATAATACTTGATTATATATATTTGCTTTATCTTAAATTTTGCTTAAATATTTGTTCAATACTTGTTTAATACCTTTATGAAATAGTATCTATATTGACAGGGCTAATTATAATGTTAATTTAGATTAACTATAATATAAATAACAGATGTATTATTAAAATAATACATTACAGTATTCAACCTATTTAGTCTGGAATAGTTCACTTCAGATTGAATAGGTTTTTTTAATTTATATTAAGTGAAAAAAAGGGTTGACAATTAGTTTAAAGTATAGTATATTCTTCTAAGTTTCTTGGATTTTTTTAAGGCTATATAAGATAATAAGAAGGCAGATGTAGAGGGGTTAAGATGAGAAGAATTCTGCTGAAAAGAAATTGCCTGAGGGGTGTTAATCTTCCACAGGATAATATGAGTTGATTTATTTTTTAGTGTAAGGTTAGATCTAAAATTAACTGGAGAGGAAGATTGATATGTTACCTAATTTTGTTAGTAAATTTGCTCCCTTCTACAGCAAATTAAATTCTGAGGCAAAGTATAATATGAAAGTTGAGTCGATAGCTGCTGCTAATTTTGGTGTGTTTGGCGGGGCTTTTTATCCATTTTTTGCAGTAATGGCAGTAAAACTAGGCATTGGCAGTACCTTGCTTGCCTTATTAACTGCTGCACCTTTTATGGGGCAGTTATTTGCAGTTTACTGGGGACACCGTAGTGACCAGGGACAGAAGTTACCTTATGTAATCTTTAGTGGACTTTTATCTAGATTATTAATAGTTTTAATTGCATTTGTTAGTACAGCGGAAGTTTTTGCAGCTTTTATCATACTTCATTATCTAACTGCTTCTATTGGGGGGCCTGCTTATACTAGTTTGATTAAGAAAATTTATCCTATGGAATATAGGGGGCAGATAATGGGGCGCTTACAGTTTATTATGGGTTTTTTGCGAATGGGTTCTACTTATTTTGCAGGGATGTGGTTAGATAGCCATGGATATACAGGAATCTTTTTGATAGCAGGTATTTTTGGTGTTTTATCAACGGTTATTTTTACTAGAATAAGAGAAGAGGGAGATATAGTAGTAGTTGCTAAAAAGTCATTTTCCTTAGTTGATAACTTGTCTTTATTGAAAACAGACGCAAATTTGAGATTAGCTACTATAGGATTTATGCTATTTGGTACTGGTAATTTGATGCTGGCACCTATCTATCCATTGGTTCAAGTACAGGTTTTTAATATGAATAATTTTCAAATTGGTCAATTGGCCATCTTTTGGATCATTGGATGGTTTTTAACTGCATCCATATGGGGATGGGTTGTTGATCGTTTTCAGCCCTTATATGCCATTATAATTGCTATAGTTTTGTATCTGGGTTCACCAATCCTTTATTTCATGCAGAGTCCTTTTCCTTTATTGCTGTTAGCCTCTTTTATTGCAGGTGCGGCAGGATCAAGTCAGGAAGTCGGCTGGCAGAATTTAATGATGAAATTAGGTGGAGAAAAGTCGTCTAGATATAGTGGTATATATCTGACAATGTTAGGGGTAAGGGGTCTTATAGGTCCATTGCTCAGTACTTTTCTATTATTATATATAAATATCTTCAGTCTTTTCATGATTACCTGTATAATGCTGATGTTAGGTCTGATACCATTTATGATACTTAAACGAAGACAGGGTAACGATATTA
>JADQBV010000394.1 GCA_016278415.1 Halanaerobiales bacterium | reverse complement strand
TAAATATTGATATTTCAAGGTGCACAGAAATTATTTATGTGCGAAGTTTGAGTATTTAATATAAATTTAAATATTTTGGTAAAGAGGGTCTAGATTTAGAGGCTCTCTTTATTTTTACAAAAAAAACCATAATTAAGTGAAATTAAAGCTGGCTTAAGCCACGACAAGTCTGCTTTTCATTGTTTTAATTCCCTTTTGGTAATCTCTGAAATCAACCAAAACAACTTGACAATATTGTGAAAATATGTTATATTATGCACAATCTTAAGCGCTTTCGAAATTTTCATTATAATAGTGAAAAAAACCTTTAAATAGAGTAATTACATAATTTAACTGAGTATTCTGACTGGGGATAAATTCAATATATTATTTTAGCAAAATTGAAATAACAATTGATTTTTGGAAAGGAATATCTTATGGCATTAAAATTTCGCTTAAAAAAAGATCTAATATTCTCTATTTTTAAACACCCAAAGCCTTTAAAGTATAGACTTATTATAGTATTGGTACTAAGTTCATTAATACCACTTATATTACTTGGTGGTACTTCTCTTTCTTCATTATTTTCCCTTGTGAATAATCAAATAGAAAATGGAATATATAATAACCTGAACCAGATTAAAAATAATCTAGATAATATTTTAAATCAACTTGATTATTCCTCTAAAATATTAGCCTTGGATGGAAGTATCGGAAATAAACTATCTATATTAATGGAAGACCCTGAAATAATGGTTAAATATCAACTACAAAAAGAAATCAAAGAAAATATCGAATTAATGAGTTTCGGTAATCCTAATTTAGGAATTATTAGATATTACAGTAAGAATAGTGATATTTCATTGTCTGCTATTTTGCTACCTTCAAATGATTTAATCGAAGAACAACCTTTACTTACTTCAGAAAAAGGAATAAAGTTTTTCGGACCTCATCAATCAATATATAAAGGTATTGATAATAAAGTTTTTTCAATTGTAAGGGAAGTGAATATACCTGATATTGAGTGTTATGTTTATATTGAATCAGGTTCTGGTAGATTTAAAGATTTATTAACGAGTGTTCAATATGGATTTAATGTTAAACATATAATTATTAGTGATCAGGATAAAATTGTATATAGTGATTTGCCAGAATTATTTGTAAGTAATTTAGATTATAATCAATCTTACCCTTTCAATAGAAAAAAATTATACAAAGGTTATTATTTGTTTGGACAGCTTAGCCATTATGATTGGAAAATAATAAGTGTTATAGAAAAAAACCATTATGACGAAGCTGTAAGTAGTTGGCTTACTTCATACAGTATTATTGTCTTGATATCAGTTATAATAAGTCTATTATTTGGAGTGGCTATCTGGAGAATGGTAAGCAGACCTTTAAATACCTTGCATAAGGAAATAGCATTGGTCTCTAAAAAACAATTTTATTCAGATATAGAACATACAAATGTTGAAGAATTTGATGAGGTTTTAGATAGATTTCAATTGATGAGAAAAAGGATTTTGGAACTTATTAATGAAGTAAAGCAGCGAGAAAAAGCCAAGAGAAAGCTAGAAGTGGAGATGCTTATACATCAAATAAACCCTCATTTTCTTCATAATACTTTGAACTCTATCCAATGGTTAGCCAAAATGAATGGGCAGACAGAAATTGATGATGTTATCAGACGGTTGACTAGATTATTACACTATAATTTAGCTAAAGAAGGTAATATTGTTACACTTAAAGAAGAAATTGAGGCAGTTAAAACATATCTAAAGCTCCTACAGGTACGGTATGATTATGATTATCTTATCAATGTAGATGCAGATGAAAGGGTATTAAAAACAAAAATGCCTAGATTCATACTCCAACCATTAGTAGAGAATTGTCTCTTTCATGGCCTTAACTGTGAAGAAGGTAAGATAGAGGTAAATATAAAAGAATTAGCACAATTAATTAGGATTACTATTTCAGATAATGGAAATGGTATGGATGCTGAAAAGGTAAAAATGTTATTAATGAAAAGTGGTTCTGAGGATAAGACAGTAGGATTTGGTATCGGCTTAGATTATGTCCAAACAATTCTGGAAACTTTTTATGACACGAAGGAAGTAACCCTTAATATTGAAAGTATCTTAGGTAAAGGTACCAGTTTTATAATTTATATTCCGAAGATTAACATCAAGGAGGAAATATGATTAGAGTGCTTATAGTAGATGATGAAAAAATAGCTCGCATGGGAATTATATCTTTAATGCCCTGGGAAAAATATGATATGGAAGTTGTTGGTGAGGCCCCTAATGGTAAAAAAGCCCTAGATTTTATTGATAATAATCCTGTTGATCTTTTAATTACAGATATTACTATGCCTATAATGACCGGGATTGAATTAAGTAATATTATAAAAGAAAATTACCATCAGATAGCTATTGTATTATTAACCTGCCATCAGGATTTCCAATATGCTAAGGATGCTATAAGTGCAGGAGTAATTGATTATATTGTAAAAACTCAGTTGGAAGAAGAAAATGGAGAAAAAATACTTTCGGTTATAAAGAAGAGAATAGATGAAAAAAATAATTTAGGTAAAGATAATACATTCAATACTGAAATTATTAATAATTATAATTATTCTGAAGCCATAATTGATAGTATGGAAAAAGCGGTTAAATACATCAAAGGAAATATAGGGGGAAATATTAAGCAATCGAGAGTGGCAAAAGAGGTAAATATAAGTCGAGCTTATTTTAGTCAATGTTTTAAAGATTTATTCGGTATATCTTTTAGTAAGTATGTAAGAGAAGAAAAGATAAAAAAAGCAAAGGAGTATTTGTTAAATACATCAAAACCCATCTATTGGATTGCTCAGCAGGTAGGGTTTAATGATGAAAAATATTTTAGTAAAGTATTTAAAACTTATACGGGATTATTACCTACAGAATATAGAAAAAACATATCTCAGATGTAGGATACAATGTTAGCAGCAGTAAGCACCCAGTGTAAAGTGAGTTTTTAGTTTTAGAGGTTTTCTGAAGCTTAGACGAACAAATACTGGGGCCTACTGCTATTTGCAGACCTATTAGTAAGTAAGGTTAGCAGCAAGTTTTGAGTGTAAAAGAAAAATGTTTAAAGATAGTATGAAAAATGTATACGGTCTTTTTTTTATATACAAACTTCTTACTCATTGAAAACACTTTTCACTCTCGTAATTTTGATATGAATGATATAATTTTATATAGGTGTTAATCTATAAAATTTAAGCACAGGGGGATTAATTATGAAAAGGAATTTTAAAAGAATTTTGCTTAGTACACTGATATTTACTTTTACGCTTGTAAGTTTCGGACAGGTTTTTGCTGATGAGGAAATTGATACAAGTACCAAGTATTACAGTCCAATGACGGAAAAAGTAACAGTTACAACTGGTCGACAACTCCCTTTAGAACCTAAATTTCCTGAAGGGGAAGATCTGGAAAATAATGATATTGTAAAATGGTATGAAGATAATCAGAATATGGACTTCGAAGTTGTATGGACAGTTAGTGATCAAAATAGTGCTTTTGAAAACAGGGTTAATATGCTAATTGCCAGTAATGACCTTCCTGATTTCCTTATATTGTTAGTTGAGCCTCAGGGTCTGAATATTCTAAGAAAACTTGTTGACAATGATATGGTTATGGATATGACAGATTTATGGGATGACTATGCATCACCTTATTTAAAGAAATTTCATGAACAGTCAGATAATGTTGCTTTTCGGGATGTAACATTTGATGGAAAGTTGATGGCTATTCCAAATCTTGCTGATATTGAAACAGCAGCTCCTATTGTCTGGGTAAGACAGGATTGGCTAAACAATTTAGGTCTTGAAGGACCGGAAACTGTAGATGATGTGATTAGAATTGCCAAAGCCTTTAAAGAACAGGATCCTGATGGTAATGGAATACATGATACAGCTGGATTGCCTGGACGACAGGTATTATATAAAGGAGATACTGCTACATTTGACTGGTTATTTGGTGCATATAATGCCTACCCTGGTGACTGGATCAATAAAGATGGCAAAGTTGTTTATGGATCTGTACAACCAGAAGCTAAAGCAGCTCTAGCAAAAATCAATGAAATGTATGAAGCTGGAATTTTAGACAAAGAGTTTTTATTAAAAACAGGCGATGATGCTGTCGAGCCTGTAATGTCAGGAAAGGCTGGAATTTTCCAGGGAGCCTGGTGGTCAACATGGTGGCCACTGCAAAATGCAAAACAAAACGACCCAGAATCAAAATGGGAAGCATATTTTATTAAATCAGAAGATGGAAATGCTAATTCCAGGAGTTATCCTGCTGTAAGACAAATTATGGTTGTTCGTAAAGGCTATGAACATCCAGAAGCAATTATGAAAATGCTTAATTGGAGTCAGTTAGCTGACCTGAAGCAACTGGATTGGTATAATAATCTTACAAATCCTGGCGCTAAGTATGCTGAAACAACTACTAATATACGACCAATAAATGGTATGAGTGCTAAATATTTATATGAAATAAGTATAAGATATAATCAGGTAATGAAGGTTCTAAATGGAAAATTAGACTATGAAGATGCTACAATGGAAACAAAGACTATAGTTGATACTATTAAACAATATAAATCAGCAGAAGATCCAATAGACGATATGGGAGTATGGTGTAATGCTAATTCATGGCTAAAGGGGGCTGCTGTTTTTGCTGAAAATGATATTAAATTTAATATACCAGCATTTTCAGGAACTACCAAAACCATGACACAGAAAAATGCTATTTTACAGGATTTAGAAAACGAAATCTACCTTCAGATAATTGTTGGTGACGAATCAATAGATGAGTTTGATGAATTTGTAAATAGATGGAATCTTTTAGGTGGTAAAGCAATTACAGAAGAAATTAATAGCATTGTTGGCGAATAAATTAAATGGTAATTGAAATTCCATACTAGAAGTCTTAAACATAATTTTACTTAGCTTTTACTGTGTAAAGTGAGTCTTAGTTTCAAAGGTTTACTGAAGCTTAGAGGAACAAATACTGGGGCATACTGCTGCTTGCAGACGTATAAACAAGCAGCAGTAGGTTTCGATTGCAAATATAAGGTGGTATATATGACAAATAAACTTGAAGATAATAAAAAAGAAGGACTTATAAATAGTATGTTTACTAATAGACGATCTCTTGGGGACAACATTCATTACCAGATTATGTTAATACCTGCTGTAGTATTTCTGTTAATATTTAGTATCTATCCTCTTGTTAACAATGTTATTGCTTTTAAATATTTCAACCCAACTAAGGGAATTTTCGGTTCATCATGGGCTGGACTGGATCATTTTAAAACAGTCTTTATGATACCGTCATTTTATAGGGTTTTATCTAATACTGTAGTTATAGCAATTTGGAAGATGGCTTTACATTTGATCATACCATTAATTTTTGCTTTAATACTTAACGAAGTAAGAACTAGATGGTTTAAGCGAAGCGTACAGACGATTGTATATTTACCTTATTTCCTTTCCTGGGTTATACTCGCAGGGATATTTAAAGATGTTTTTTCCCTGGATGGAATTGTTAATGCTTTTATTGGTTTGTTTAATGTTGATCCGATCATGTTTTTTGCCAGTAATACCTGGTTCAGACCATTAATAATTACTACAGATGTCTGGAAGAATTTTGGATTTAATGCTATTGTTTATCTAGCTGCACTAACAAATATAAGTCCTAATCTCTATGAAGCAGCTAGAATAGATGGTTGTTCTCGTTTAAAGCAAATTTGGTATATTACAATACCGGGTTTAGTCCCAACTATTGTACTTCTTGGGACTTTAAGTCTGCAGAATATATTAAATGCAGGATTTGATCAGATATTCAACATGTACAATGTATTGGTATATGAGACTGCTGATATACTGGATACTTATATTTATAGGATGGGCTTAATGGATAATCAATATGAATTTGCAACAGCAGTGGGCTTAATGAAATCTGCAGTAGCTTTTTGCTTTATTATAGTTGCACATCATTTAGCAAAGAAATTTGCCAATTATCGTATATTTTAGGGGGTATTTTTGTGACAAGATATTCAACTTTTAAAGATAAAGTATTTGATTTGATTATATATACTATTTTAGCTCTTGTTGCTATATCTTCACTTCTTCCTATAGTGAATGCAGTAGCGATATCGTTTAGTAATAGTTCACAGGCAGCAGCAGGATTAGTTACATTTTATCCTATTGGCTTTAATATAGAATCATATAAAGCAATTCTTGATGACTCTTCATTTTTTGTAGCATTTTGGGTATCTGTTAAGCGAGTTTTTTTAAGTACTATACTGGTATTTGTTATCGGTATTTTTACAGCTTATCCTTTATCTAAAGAAAAAGAGGAATTTAAGTTTAGGAATATATATATGTGGGCTCTTATATTTACAATGATGTTCCAGGCCAGTTTGATTCCAAGATATATGGCAATCAGGAATTTAAATCTACTTGGTTCTATTTGGGCATTAGTCTTACCGGGTGCAGTAAATCATTTTCTAATAATATTAATTATGAATTTCTTTAGAAATTTACCAAAAGAGTTAGATGAAAGTGCAAGTATCGATGGAGCGGGACCCTGGAGAAAATTATTTTCTATATATTTGCCCCTATCAAAACCAATTATGGCAACTGTAATCCTCTTTACAGTGGTCTGGAATTGGAACGCTTTTTTTGATGGTCTGGTTTATATGACTAGAACAGAACAATATCCATTACAGACGTATATTCAGCAAATGGTAGTAACTATCAATCCAGGAGAAATAGTCGATCTAGAAACAATTAGGAAACGATTGGCGGTTTCAAGTAGAACATTGAATGCAGCCAAGATAGTTGTAACTATGCTCCCTATTATGATTATATATCCTAAATTACAAAAGTATTTTATCAAAGGTATTTTCCTTGGGTCTGTAAAGGAGTGAATCTCTCCACCTAAATTACAGATGGAGTTTTCTTTGGAGTGTTTTGATAAAATTGGAATACAAATATGTAAATGAGCTCCGGTAATGGAGTTCATTTTTGCGTACCCACTTAATTACAGAAATAAGCAATAGTTCAAGATTAGTACTAATACCATTGTGGGATATGTACTATGGTTTTATATTGATTGCTAAACAAATGTATGGTATAATTTAGTTGAAGCAATAATATGTTTGCTAATACTGTATATAAAGTCACAAGTACTAGATAATAAACTTGGTATTTTAAGTACTGAACTATAAGTACTGGATTATAAGAAATATATGGAAAATAATAAAACGGCGACAGAGGTGAATACTATGGAAATGCTAGATAAACTATCTATATTAGCAGATGCAGCCAAGTATGATGTATCATGTTCATCTAGTGGTAGTAAGCGAAAAAACAAGCCAGGTGGTATTGGGAATGGGTCTGTAGCAGGTATTTGTCATAGTTGGGCTGATGATGGTCGATGTATTTCTTTACTCAAAATACTTTTTACAAACTACTGTATATATGATTGTGTATATTGTGTTAATAGAGTATCTAATGATCGTCCTAGAGTCGCCTTTACCCCTCAAGAGGTTGCTGATCTTACAATTAATTTTTATCGCAGAAATTATATAGAGGGATTGTTTTTAAGTTCTGCAGTAATGAGAAGCCCTGACCATACTATGGAATTACTTTTACAAACAGTCCGAATCCTTCGGGAAGAGCACAAGTTTAATGGATATATTCATCTGAAGGCCATACCAGGAGCGGATTTTTTTCTTATCGAAAAAGCAGGACAATATGCTGACAGAATGAGTGTAAACATAGAACTTCCCTCACGTAAAAGTTTAAAACTCCTGGCACCCGAGAAAGAGTTTGATTCAATAGTTGATCCAATGAGGAATATTGGGACAAAGATAGTAGAAAATCAGGAAGAACGGCGAAAAAATAGAAAGATGGCAAGCTTTGTACCAGCAGGTCAGAGTACTCAGTTAATTGTTGGGGCAAGTCCTGAACCGGATTATCATATCCTGAAAATATCGGAAGGACTTTATAATAAGTTTAGCATGAAAAGGGTTTATTATTCTGCATATATGCCGGTAAATGACAACCCTAATTTACCTGCTTTAAATAATCCACCTTTGTTGAGAGAACACAGGCTATATCAAGCAGACTGGTTATTACGGTTCTATAAATTCCAGGCTGATGAATTACTTGATAGGCAAAACCCTAATTTTGATATAGAATTAGATCCTAAAGCAAATTGGGCTTTAAATAATTTAGGAAATTTCCCGGTGGAAATTAATACTGCTGAATATGAAATGTTACTGCGGGTACCGGGTATGGGAGTTAAATCTGCCCAGAGGATTATTAGTTCGCGACGAAGGGGATCAATTAGTTTTTTTGATCTCAAGAAATTTGGTACAGTATTAAAAAGAGCCCGTTATTTTATTACCTGTCAAGGTAAATACTACGGCGGAATTCTTATAAGAGAAGACTTGGTAAGAAGTAGATTGGTAACTGGTTATGGTCAGGAACAGTTGTCATTATTTGGTGAAAGGGATGACTCATGGGCTAATACGGACAAGTCAGTAACGAATTATTTTAACGAGGATACATTAGGTTTAAAAGATTCTAATCATTCTCTTATTTCAGCTAAGTAATAAAGTATTTGTCTTACAAGTCAAATGATAAATTAACATTTTTTAACTCCTAAATAGGAGGGTAATTAGTGATGAATTATTATATCTATGATGGTAGTTTTCCTGGAATGTTGACAGCTGTTTATGAAGCCTTCTATACAAAGGATAAACCAGATAAAATTATTACATATCAGGATTATCAGCATGGCTTATTTGAAAACAATATTGAAATAGAGACAGATTTAGATAAGTCAGACCGGGTTTATAATGCAATCAAAAAGAAGATTTCTCTTAACTCGTTGAGAAAAATATATAATGCATACCTATCTGAAGAGAAGGATATTGCCCTTTTATTATATAAATATCTCCAAGTTGGCTTTAAAATAGGTAGCAGAATAGATAGTTATTTAAATAATGATATAGTGGACCAAGTAAGTAAGATAAGCAGTAGGGTTAGTAAAGAAAAACACCTTATTTTAGGCTTGTTGAGATTTAAGAAAATACAAGGTGGGGTTTTCTATGCCCCTTTTGAACCAGACTATAATATTATTTCTTTGATAGCACCACACTTTTCTCAGAGACTTTCAGATCAGGACTGGATAATACATGATCGAAAAAGGAAAATTGCCGCTATATATAATAAAGATGAATGGCTTATAACAGAGATGGAAAATCCGGACAAAATCATCTATACAGAAGAAGAAGCCTTTTATCAAGAATTGTGGCAGGGATTTTATAATAGTATTGCTATAAAAGATAGAAAAAACCCTCGCCTTCAAAGTCAGTATATGCCCAAGCGTTACTGGAAGTATTTAGTTGAAAAATAATCGTGATGATTTATTAAAATTATGTATTGACGTTTTGCTAACAAGATGAAAGAATATGAAGAGTCTCCAATACGGACTGATTGTAAGAAATCTTCCATTATAAAAACCTTTAAGGTTGATTTACTTGATACCATAAATCAGATATTAGGATGCTGCTTAACAAAATTTTGCCTGAGTTATAAAGATATGTGCTGTAAAAATTTTTTTGAGATACTTCCAAAGTAGACAGTCTTTTTCATTAAAACAGACTATTTACTAGGAGGTATTTTTTATTTTGTAAAAATTACTTGACAAATAGACCATCACATTTTATAATAATAGTGTACTAGATAATTAGTGCACTATGAAAATTAGCAAACATAGCAATAATTATAAAATAATGTAAACTATATTATCTATGAAAAAGTTGATTGTTGTCTGAGAGGAGGAGAACATGAAGGTAAACTTTGATGCTTCAAAACCAATTTATGAACAGATTATTGACCAAGTCAAAAAAATGATTGTTAGAGGAGAGCTAGAGCCTGGTGGTAAACTTCCATCACAAAGAGATATGGCTAAAATGATTGAGGTTAATCCTAATACCATACAACGGGCATATCGTGAAATGGAAGTTTTGGAACTAGTTGAGACTCGAAGGGGAAAAGGGACATTTGTTAAGGAGGATGAAAGTATGTTGGTGAATATTAAGAATGAAATGGCCAGAGATGCAGCCTCGAAATTTGTTCGGGAGATGAAATCTCTAGGTTATACAACAGAGGAAATTTTAAAATGGATTAAAAGTGAAGCGGGTACTTTAAAGGGAGAATAGGGGGGTAAAAAAATGACAGGTACAGCTGTTGAAATAAAAAAAATGTTTAAAAATTATCCAGGTGTAGACGCCTTAAAGGGTATAGATGTAAACTTTCCGTCAGGTAGTATTACTGGTCTTATTGGTCCTAATGGTAGCGGTAAATCTACTCTATTAAAATCTATTGTGGGTTTGGTTAAGCCATCAGCCGGAGAAATAAGTATTTTTGGAGAGCGTCCAAGTAGGAAAACTAAAGAACAGATTGCCTTTTTACCAGAAATCAATTATTTCTATAAAGGTATGTCTATTAGAAATGTAATTGAATTATATGAAAGCCAATTTATAAATTTTGATAAAGATAAAGCAATGGAGATTCTTGAATTTATGAATTTAAAACCAGAGGCGAGGATCAAAAATTTATCTAAAGGTATGGTTGGTAGAGTAAAACTAACTTTGACCATGGCAAGAAGGGTGCCTTTAATAATAATGGATGAACCGTTAGCTGGTATTGACCCTAAATCAAGGTCAAGAATTCTAGAGGGTTTGATTAGTGAATATAATTCTGAAGAACAGACAATTATTTTATCAACACATGAGGTCTTGGAAGCAGAGAAGTTTTTTGATTATGTTGTTTTTCTGGAATTTGGAGATGTCCTATTACAGGGAAATGCAGATGATCTTCGTGCAGAACACGGATTATCCATACAGGATTTACTTAAGGAGGTATTTCAATGAGAGCATGGTGGGAATTATATAAAAAGGAGATATATTCAATTGGCTTTTTCTCAATGGTTGTAATACTATTGGTCTTTGCCTGGGAATTATTTCTCTTCTATAAAGCGGCGGCATGGTCGTCAGAAATTACTTTTGGATTGAGCTTTTTACCACTTAGTTTTTTCCCATTGTTAATATTATGGTTAGGTTATAATGCCTTTAGACAGGAATGGAAAGATGATACTAATTACTTTATTCTGTCTATTCCTAGAAGGGGATGGGAGATAAGTTTGGCAAAACTTGCCTCAGCTATGACCTTTTATCTTGGAGTTACTTTAATAAATTATCTCTTAATCTATTTTTTTCATCAGGGTTTTATCAATCAAGAAGTAATAGCTCAGGCACCTGAGGGGTTGATAGCTAATAATTTTATTATAAATACTTTAGTTAAAATAACCCTAGTTTATTGGCTAACAGCACTAGTGATTTATATAATCACACAGTTTTCTCAATTAATTAGTCTGTATTTTGATCGTTTTCGCGGTATAGTAACAGTGGTAGTATTTATAACAAGCAATTACATTATTTTTAGAGGTGCAACTCTATTATCACCATTATTTAATTGGTTACCAGATATTCCAGTCAATTCTTTTAGTGATATAGAAGGTATCCTCCGAGAATTCACTTTTTACATTGGTAGTGGTCCGTTAATTGCTTCAATAGTATTAATATGTGGTTTATTTTTATTGGGTTCCTGGATTTTGGAAAATCAATTAGAGGTATAGGGGGTGCTAAATATGTCAAAAAAATTAATTGTAGGTTTAGTAATATTTCTTCTCATAGTTGTAATGGTAGCTGATTTTAGAGTAAATGGAGTAAAGGTATTTGAAAGTTTCTTTCGTCATTTAGAAACTGATTCATTTCGGGAATTACAGCAGGGAGGTATGAATTATAACTTCCAGGGTCCCTCAGCAGATATCGAGGTCAATAATAAGTTGATCGATATTAGCAATGAAATTGATACGGTTTATATTAATAACCCAATAGGGTCAATAGATGTAAAAGGCGAAGATAGAAATGATGTTGCTCTCTCTTATAAGATAACTGTATATGCTAAAAATATAGAAATAGCAGAGTCCTTAGTGGAAAAGTTAGAAATTATCGCTGAAGAGGACAATAATAAACTGGTTTTTAGTTTAAGTGATGTAGAGACTCCTGAAGGGGTTTATGGTATAAAAAGAGATTATCAATTACTTGTACCAAGGGATTTATATTTGGACATAGAAAATAAATATGGGTCTTTGGAAGCAAGTAATTTTTCAGGAGATGTTTTATTAAGGAATTATTATGATGAAATGAATGTAAGTAGTGTAGATGGCTTAGCTGAACTTTATGCTCGTTATGGTAATGTCTATGTAAAAAATGTTGGTAGCTTAAATCTTGAATCCGGTTATAATGCTGTAGATATTAGTAGTGTTGATGGTGACTTAGAGCTAGAGCAAAGTTATGGTCAAGCGAGAGTAAGTTCTATCAAAGGTGATGCTATTTTGGATAGTAGTTATGGATCTATTCATTTTGATGATATTGGTGGTAGTGTAGACTTGGATTCTAAATACACACAAGT
>JADQBV010000068.1 GCA_016278415.1 Halanaerobiales bacterium | reverse complement strand
TTATATACGGTTTGTTAGTACTTTTACAAGGGCTTAATGTCTGGCTACTAATTGCTTTTGCAGGTAAATTAGAAACATGGTTGTCTTATGATATTCGGAAGGCAGGATTTGAGAAGTTACAGCAGCTCTCTTTTTCATATTATGATAATAAGGCTGTTGGTTGGCTTATGGCTAGGATGACCTCAGATATTAGGAAAATAGGTCAGATAATATCCTGGGGATTTGTAGATAGTGTCTGGGGAATTACTATGATGTTTTTTATGATAATATTAATGTTTGTCTATAATTATAAATTAGCTTTAGTAACAATATCAGTATTACCAGTATTATTGCTAATAAGCGTTTACTTTCAAAAAAAAATACTGGCAGCCTATCGTACTGTAAGGAAGAATAATTCAAAAATAACCGGTGCATTTAATGAAGGTATCAGTGGAGCTAAAACAACAAAAACCCTTGTAAGAGAAGAGGAGAATCTCTCGGAGTTCTCGGTTTTAACCCGGGATATGAGAAGCTCATCGATTAGAGCTGCTATTTTTTCTTCTCTGTATTTACCCCTTGTACTTACATTAGCAAGTATAGGTACTGCTCTTGCTCTCTATGTAGGTGGTAGAGGTGTTTATTTGCAGGAGATAGAATACGGTACTTTAGTAATGTTTTTATCCTATACAACCCTATTTTTTGAGCCAATATTTCAGCTTGCCAGGGTGTTTGCAGAGCTTCAATATGCACAGGCATCTGCAGAGAGAACTATATCAATGATTGAAACAGAGCCAGAGATTCAAGATGATGAGCAAGTAATTAAGGAATTCGGTGATAGCTTTAATCCAAATAGAGCAAACTGGCCTCAGATCGTAGGTAGTATTAGCTTTGAAGATGTGAGTTTTTATTATAATGAAGAAGAAAAAATATTAGAGGACTTTAATCTTGACATAGATGCCGGTGAAACCATTGCCTTAGTAGGTGAAACTGGTTCAGGTAAGAGTACAATAGTAAACCTTGTTTGCCGTTTTTACGAGCCTGTTAAGGGGAAAGTATTGATAGACGGGGTGGACTATCGTAAAAGGTCACAACTCTGGCTACATGAAAATATAGGGTATGTATTGCAGACACCACATCTATTTAGTGGAACTATCAGTGAAAACATTCGTTATGGTAAATTGGAGGCAAGTAAAGAGGAAATTGTTGAAGCAGCTAAATTAGTAAATGCTCACCAGTTTATTAGTAAACTGGATAAGGGCTATGATACTGAAGTTGGAGAAGGGGGAGGACTATTATCTACCGGACAAAAACAGTTGATATCTTTCGCCCGTGCTGTAATAGCAAACCCAAGGATTTTTGTCCTTGATGAAGCTACTTCATCTATTGATACAGAGATGGAACAGATTATACAGGATGCCATTAATAATATTTTAAAAGGGAGAACCAACTTTATAGTAGCACATAGATTATCAACAATAAAAGCTGCAGATCGAATACTAGTTATACAAAATGGTAAAATAATTGAAGAAGGAACCCATAAATCTTTGATTAAAGAACAGGGTTACTATTATAAGCTATACACAAATCAATTTATGGAAGAAAAAATAAGCAACTCGTAAGGTAAGTAAGTCTAATGTTTCGTGAAAAGTGTTATTTGTGAAGGATTAAAATAAATTTAGGTAATAGTATTAAAGATAGGAGGAGATTATGATTAATATAAGAGAAATAACAGAACGAGATTTAAGTCAAATATCAACCTTGTTTTCTGAATTCGATGAAGGGACTCCAGACCTGGAAAGAATGATGGAATTTTATAATTGCTATAAAGATAATGAGGACTATGTTTATCTATGTGCCGAGAAAGAGGGTCAGATTACTGGTACTATCACAGGGGTCAGGTGTTATTCATTATTAACCCAATATAGCCCATCTATGGTTCTTGAGACAGTTATTGTTTCAAGTGAACACAGGGGAATGGGTATTGGCAATAAACTTATGAAACGAATTGAGGAAATTGCAAAAGAAAAGGGTTGCAAGGAAATTATGTTTGTTTCTAGTGCACATCGAAAAAGGGCACATAAGTTTTACGAGTCTTTAGGGTATGAATTGGATAAAGTACAGGGCTTCAGGAAATGTATTAAATAGTTAGAAATACCATATATTCATGGTAAGAGTATTTGAGGTATTTACATATCCTATTTAAATAGCATTATATAGTCTTTTTGTCGAAGTCTAGTGTTATCGACAAAAGACGCTATAATATATTGTAGAAAAAGCTATATTCAATGTACCGTGAATTATGTCACTTTATTTTAAGACTGTCAATACGACCCTAAAGCTTAAAGTATAAGTTTAAAGTTATAATAATATGTCCTAAAATAACACATTATTACAAAAATGTTATGTCTATCTTTAAAACTGGAAATCTTAGTAATAACCTTTAGATAAACTCAATGAAATATGCGTATACTATAATCAAACTGGAAAAGGTATGAGCCAGTTTGATTATTCTTTTATACTAATAAGTTTTATAAGAGCCTTTAAATATAAATTTAAAACATGGACAATGGAAATTAATGATATTTTATGATAAGATATTAAAGATGAATTGTACGAATGCTTTATAATTACCTATAAAAACTTTGTATATAATCGGTTAATACATATAGTATTATAAGCAGTTTTTATTCTCTTTATAAAACATTTATTAATTTTGAAATAGTATTTTTTTACTCTCAAGAGTATATAAATATAGATACATTTTGAAAGACGTTTAAGATAATATAAGAAAATTGTAGAAATACTTTAAAGAAACTTTAAACTGTAAGGTGGTATTATATGTCGAATATAAAAATGTCGAAAAGGCCGGAAGATATTAGAGTGGTTGTCGGTATGTCAGGTGGTGTCGATTCCTCGGTGGCAGCACTGTTATTAAAAGAGCAGGGTTATGATGTTATCGGGGTATTCATGAAGAATTGGGAAGAGAAGGATGATGATGGTTTATGTACAGCAACTGAGGATTATGAAGATGCAAAAAGGGTTGCTCAACAGATTGGTATACCCTGTTATACTGTAAATTTTGAGCAAGAATATTGGAACAGGGTTTTTGAGTATTTTCTAGATGAATACAAAAAAGGAAGAACACCGAATCCAGATGTTATTTGTAATAAGGAAATAAAATTTAAATCATTCCTCAATTATGCCTTAAAAATAGATGCAGATTACCTGGCAACTGGCCATTACGCTCAGAGGGAATATCAGGATGGTTATTATCGTTTGTTAAAAGGTAAAGATGATAATAAGGACCAGACCTATTTCTTATGTACACTGGGCCAGAAACAACTTGAAAAAACCCTATTTCCTATTGGGGATATTCCAAAAGATAGGGTTAGAGAAATTGCTAAGGAACATGGACTAAAGACAGCTGAAAAAAAGGATAGTACCGGTATTTGTTTTATAGGCGAAAGGAACTTTAAGGATTTTCTAAGTAATTATTTGCCTGCTCAACCAGGTCAGATAAGGACTTTAGATGAGGAAGTAATAGGTAAACATGATGGCTTAATGTATTATACAATAGGCCAGCGTAAAGGACTAGGTCTGGGTGGAGGGATTGGTGATGGTTCCGGGGAACCCTGGTATGTTGCTGCTAAGGATCTTAATAAAAATATATTATATGCTGTGCAAGGCTCAGAACATCCCGAGCTATTTTCTGTCGGTTTATCTGCTTCAGAGTTATTCTGGGTACAAGGAGAATCGCCAAAAGATGAGTTTTCCTGCAAGGCAAAATTTAGATATCGGCAAAATGATCAAGGGGTTAAAGTAAAAGTTAAAGGAAACTCCTGTAAAGTGACATTTAATGAGAAACAACGTGCAGTTACCCCTGGACAATTTGTCGTATTTTATGATGATAATGTTTGTTTAGGTGGAGGAATAATAGATAGGACATATAAGGGGGTTTAGTTATGTCTAAAATATTAGTTGTGGAAGACGAGGTTCAGTTAGCTAGATTGATGGAACTTGAATTGGAGCATGAAGGATATCAGGCTGTTGTAGAGTATAATGGAAGTGATGCTCTACAAAGGTTAAAAGAGGATGATTTTCAATTAGTATTACTGGATATTATGATTCCTGATATTAATGGACTAGAGTTATGTGAAAAAATCCGAAAGTTTTCTGATATACCAATCGTAATGGTTACAGCTAGAGATGCTGTTCCTGATAAGGTTAAAGCACTTGATATAGGTGCAGATGACTATATAACAAAACCCTTTGCTATAGAGGAGTTATTAGCTCGGATACGTGCACTTTTAAGAAGAAAAAACGATAATAATCAAGATCATTCCGACATCTTAGAAGTCTCAAATCTAACTATAGATAAGGATAAGTATAGGGTTAAGAGGAATAAGGAAGAAATAGAACTCACCAAAAAGGAATATGATTTGCTTGTATATATGGTAGAAAATGAGGGTATTGTCCTTTCTAGAGAGGATATTTTAAGTAATATATGGGGGTATGATTACCTTGGTGAGACTAATGTTGTAGATGTATATATCCGTTATCTAAGGAGTAAGATTGATGATCCGTTTGATGAAAAGTTGATAAAAACGGTTCGCGGAGTTGGCTATGTTTTACGGAGTGAGAAGGAATGATAAGGGATGATCAGAAATGAGCAATTTTTTCACCTGGCGCAAAACAATCTCTGGTAGACTTACTACAATCTATGTACTTGTCTTTATTCTGGTTTTGCTGGTTTTAAATACATCTGCTTATCTGGGTCTACGTTATTATATGAATCATAATGCCCGTAATGGGCTGGATAAAACCATGGATTTCCTATCAAACAGGCTAATACAATTAAATTATTATGATACAGGACTGATAGAAGAGATTAGTCGTAGTGAACAGAATATATATTTTCGCTTACTTTCAGATAAAAAAACCATTCGTTTTGAGTCTGAGTTGTTGAGAGGAGTAGATATACCAGTAGTACAGGGATATCAGGATTTCCAGATTGGCGGAAGACGATTTATATATAAAACTAGCCTTATACTAGAGCGGGGGAAATTTATCGGTTATATACAGGCTATTAGGGAGATGACTGCTGAATATAGGTTTTTGAGAATTCTTTTAACAATTATGTTAATTACTAGTTTTATAGGTATTTTTGCTGCAATTATAACTGGATATACTATTGTCAGGAGAACACTTAAGCCAATAAGTTCTATTACTGAAACAGCTAAAGAGATTAGTGGTTCAGATATTAGTAAGAGATTAGAAATAACTGGTCCTGATGATGAATTGACAGATTTAGCTAATACATTTAATTCAATGTTAGATAGACTTGATAAAGCATTTCAAAGACAGAGGCAGTTTGTTTCTGATGCATCTCATGAGTTACGTACACCAATTTCTGTAATTCAGGGTTATGCAAATCTACTGGATCGTTGGGGAAAAGAAAAAAAAGAAGTCAGAGATGAGTCTATTGAAGCGGTAAAAAAAGAAGCCCAAAATATGAAGTCGCTTGTCGAAGGATTGCTGTTTTTAGCCCGTAGTGATGATAATAGAATTGATATAAATAAAATGGAGTTTTATACAGATGAACTAATGGCTGAAATTTTACAGGAAACAGAAATGATAGCTGCTAATATAAATATTTATAGCAAAAGAATGGATAGAGTATTGCTTTATGCTGACAGGGAACTAATTAAGCAGATGTTGAGAATTTTTATAGATAACAGTATAAAATATACACCTAGTGCTGGGGAAATTGAACTCGACGTAATTGCCCATCAGGATACAATTAAGTTTTTTATAGAGGATACAGGTATAGGTATTCCACAGGAAGATATTCCACATATTTTCGAAAGGTTTTATAGGGTAGATAAATCTCGCTCTGACAAAAAAGGTACAGGTTTAGGGTTATCTATAGCTATATGGATTATAGAACAACATGATGGTTGGGTAAATGTATCTAGTAGTCCTGGAGAAGGTACTAAGGTAGAGGTATCAATACCATCTGAGCTTAATGATATAGGGGAAAACTTGGATTAAATAAATAGTTTTGCTCTAGAACCCGAAAAGGACCAACGAATATTCGCTGGTCCTTTAAAAGGAGGATAAAAAATGAAAAAGTATATATTATCCCCTTATAAACATCAAATTGATTAGTTTTAATGTAAACCTTTTCTTATATATTTATGTTCTTATAAGGGGTTGATTACATAATAGCATAAAACATAATCCTTGTAAAGGGTTAATTTTAAAAAAATTAAATATACACGTATACATAGTAAGAATCTGTCGATAGTATAGATGATATTTTGCAATTTTTTGTGTTTTTACAATTAAAAATTACAGTTAATTTACTATATATAAATAATACGCTATAATATAAGATATATATATTATAGTTTTCACAGGTTTATTATGGGAAAGGAAGTGAAAATGATGGACTATTTTTTGGATGAAAAGCAGCAAATTATTCGTGATCTAGCTCGTAGAATTGCAGAAGAGAAGATTGCAGATGTGGTGGAGAAGTATGATCAAAGTGGTGAGTTTCCCTGGGATATTATGAAGATTTGTGCTCAGTCAGATATGTTCCGTGTCTTTATACCGGAGGAATACGGTGGACTGGGTGGTGGTATCTTTGAAATGTCTCTTGTTACTGAAGAATTGAGTAAGGTATGTGGAGGCGGGTTTTTGACAGTTGCATAGAATAAAAATCTCTTAAAGCCTTGATATAGCCTTATTTTTATGTCAAATTTGCCACTTTTTTATTGCGTACTTTATCGTACTGTGATATAATATAAGGGATAAGGAGGGATTTTGTTATGCGATTAAAAATTACCAAATCCAAAAATGCGTCTTCTCTTTATGTAATTAAGGATATTACCGTAAGAGGAAAGCGTACTACTAAAATTGTTGAAAAACTTGGTACATATGATGATTTAATAAAAAAATTAGATGGAGAGGATCCTATTCAATGGGCAAAAGAATATATCAAGGAATTGAATGAAAAAGAGCGGCAGAAAAAACAGAAAGTTATTCTTAAATATTCTCCTGTTAAAAAAATTAAAAAGGACCAACAACAGACTTTTAATGGAGGTTACCTCTTTCTTCAAAAAATCTATTACGAACTTGCTCTTGATAAGATATGTGATGAATTATCTAATAAATATAAATTTACTTACGATCTTAACAGTATCCTATCTCGACTAATTTTCGGGCGTATTTTATTCCCCTCATCCAAGTTATCAACTCATCGCCAGGCAAGTACTTTTATTGAACAACCAAACTTTGAACTTCAACACATTTATCGAGCTCTTGATATTTTTGCAAAAGAATCTGATTTTATTCAAGCTAATCTATATAAAAACAGTCTAAAAATTTCTAACCGTAATACAGGTATTCTTTACTATGATTGCACTAATTACTTTTTTGAAATAGAAGAAGAAAAAGGATTAAAAAAGTATGGGATTTCAAAACAACACCGTCCTAATCCCATTGTGCAAATGGGTCTTTTTATGGATGGGGATGGTATTCCTCTTGCCTTTTCAATGCACAAAGGAAACACCAATGAACAAACAACTTTAAAACCTTTAGAAGAAAAAATTCTTGATGATTTCAAATTATCAAAGTTTATTGTTTGTACGGATGCTGGTCTTGCATCCAATGATAATCGACGTTTTAATGATATTGGTAATCGTGCTTTTATCACAACCCAATCTATTAAAAAATTAAAAAAACATCTTAAAGAGTGGGCTCTTAAGCCAGAAGGTTGGTCATTATCAAATAGCAGAAAATTGTATAACCTTTCAGAACTAGAAAAAATGATTGAAACTATGGATGATCAAGAAAAAGAGCGTTGGCTTTCTAAAGTCTTTTATAAAGAACGTTGGATTAAAGAAAATGGATTAGAGCAAAAATTAATTGTTACTTTTAGTTTTAAATATCGCAACTATCAAAGACGTATTCGCAAGCAACAAATTCTACGGGCTCAAAAAAAGATTGATTCCAATCCGTCAAAAATAGGTAAAGCCAGGCAAAATGATTATCGCCGTTTTATTAAAACAACAACCTGTACTGAAGACGGCGAAGTTGCCAACAAAAAAATTCATCAAATTAATACAAAAGTAATTGCTAAAGAAGAAATTTATGATGGTTTTTATGGGGTTTGTACTAACTTAGAAGCAGACCCTTCTGAGATTATAAAGGTTAACAAGCGTCGTTGGCAAATTGAAGATTGTTTCCGTATTATGAAAACAGAATTTAAAGCAAGACCAGTCTACTTAAGTAATGATGAACGCATTGAAGCCCATTTTATTACCTGTTTTATTTCATTGATCATTTATCGACTTCTTGAAAAAAGATTGGGTGATGCCTTTACCTGTTCAACAATCATCCAAAACTTAAGAGACATGAACTTTCTTGAAGCTCCAGGAGAAGGTTATATTCCAGCTTATACAAGAAATGATTTCACTGATACTTTACATGAGACTTTTGGTTTTAGAACAGACTATCAAATTGTTACTAATAAAAAAATAAAAAAAATAATTAGTGACACTAAGAAATAAAAAAAGTACGCACTTCTTTAACATAGAAAAGCCGTAAAAACCCTTTATTCATAAGGGTATTACGGCTTTTTGCTTTTTTTAACTGTCAAATACGGGATAATAGCATAAAACATAATCCTTGTAAAGGGTTATTTTAAAAAAATTAAATATACACGTATACATAGTAAGAATCTGTCGATAGTATAGATGATATTTTGCAATTTTTTGTGTTTTTACAATTAAAAATTACAGTTAATTTACTATATATAAATAATACGCTATAATATAAGATATATATATTATAGTTTTCACAGGTTTATTATGGGAAAGGAAGTGAAAATGATGGACTATTTTTTGGATGAAAAGCAGCAAATTATTCGTGATCTAGCTCGTAGAATTGCAGAAGAGAAGATTGCAGATGTGGTGGAGAAGTATGATCAAAGTGGTGAGTTTCCCTGGGATATTATGAAGATTTGTGCTCAGTCAGATATGTTCCGTGTCTTTATACCGGAGGAATACGGTGGACTGGGTGGTGGTATCTTTGAAATGTCTCTTGTTACTGAAGAATTGAGTAAGGTATGTGGAGGTATTGCTCTAGGTTATGCAGCTACAGGACTTGGTGCAATGCCTATTCTACTTTTTGGTAACGAAGAGCAGAAGAAAGAGTATCTACCAAGGGTGGCTGATGGAGCGATAGCTGCATTTGGCCTAACAGAATCAGAGGCAGGTAGTGATGCCAGTAATATGCAGACTACTGCTGAAAAAGATGGGGATTATTATATATTGAATGGTACCAAACAATGGATTACAAATGGTGGAGAGGCTGATATCTATACTATTATTGCTATGACTAATAAAAGTAAAGGCTCTAGAGGAGCAACAGCCTTTATTGTTGAAAAAGGAACAGAGGGTTTTAGTTTTGGTGTGAAGGAAGACAAGATGGGCATACGTGGTTCTACTACCAGGGAATTAATCTTTGATAACTGTAGAGTGCATAAAAGTAAGATCTTAGCAAGGCCTGGTTTTGGTTATATAGTAGCATTAAAAACGTTAGACCGTACAAGGCCTGGTGTAGCTTCTCAGGCATTAGGTATTGCCCAGGGTGCTATTGATGCCTGCCTTAAATATACAAAGGAAAGGGAGCAGTTTGGTAAAACTATTTCTAGTTTTCAGGCAATCCAGCATATGTTAGCAAATATGGCTATGAAGACAGAAGCAGCCCGATCTTTAGTATATAGTACTGCAAGGATGATTGATAATGGTGCAAAGGATATCAGTCGGGAATCAGCTATGTGTAAATGTTATGCATCAGATGTCGCTATGGAGGTTACTACTGATGCAGTGCAGATATTTGGTGGTTATGGTTATATGAAGGATTACCCAGTTGAAAAGATGATGAGAGATGCTAAGATAACTCAAATCTATGAAGGTACAAATCAAATCCAGCGTAATGTAATAGCTTCAACACTCTGGAAAAAGTAGGTCTCATAGAGTCATGGATGTCGATTGAGTGGCAAGTGATAGAAATAATTTATTCCAGTCGCAGCTATGTGGATTGTCTTAATTAAAATATTATTATTATAAATGATTGGAGGCTAGAGTAAATGAATATTGTTGTATGTATTAAGCAGGTTCCTGATACAAATGATGTTAAAATAGATAAAAAGACTAATACTTTGATAAGGCAAGGTGTAAAGTCTATTATAAATCCCTATGACATGCATGCTATTGAAACAGCTTTGCGTTTGCGTGAAGAGTATGGTGGTAAGGTGACTGTAATCAGTATGGGGCCACCTCAAGTAAAGGATTCTTTGAAAGAAGCTATTTCTCTAGGGGTTAATCAGGTTATTTTATTGAGTGATAGGGCCTTTGCTGGTGCTGATACCCTGGCTACGTCTTATACATTGTCAAAGGGAATAGAAAAAATAAAAGGTGTTGATCTTATATTGTGTGGTAAACAGGCTATTGATGGTGACACAGCTCAAGTAGGACCAGGAATAGCAGAGCATTTGACTATCCCACATGCTGCATATGTTGAGGAAATTATGGAGACTACTAAGAAGTATATCACTGTTAAAAGGAAAATAGAGGATGGTTATGAGAAAATACGCCTACAGTTACCTGCTCTCCTTACAGTAATTAAAGAGATTAATGAGCCTAGACTACCTTCAATTACTGGTATTTTAAAATCTCGTAAATTGGAAGATATACCAGTCTGGACTGCTAATGACCTTGATGTAAACGAAGACCTAATTGGTCTAGATGGTTCACCAACACAGGTGGTTTCTGTTTCAACACCACAGTTGGATGTTGAAACCAGGATATTTGATGGGGAATGTGGATATCAAGTGGATTGTTTGTTAAAGGCTTTGACTGAACAAAAGGTATTGTAGGGGGAGGATATATTATGAGTATTTTTGTAAGTGATAATTGTACAGGATGTAAACTTTGTATTAGGCAGTGTCCATTTAATGCAATCGACATTAGGGATAATAAAGCTGTTATTCTAGACACTTGTACTCTTTGTGGTTCCTGTGAAAGTGTTTGTCCAGTAGAAGCAATCGAAATTAAACGAAAAGAAAATAACTTAAATTTTGATAATTATAAGGGTGTATGGGTTTTTGGAGAACAACGAAATGGTGAACTTAATACTGTAGTATATGAATTAATCGGCGAAGGCAGGAAATTAGCAGATAAATTGAATCAGGACTTATGTGTCTTATTATTAGGAAGCCAGTTATCTGATAAGGCAAAAAAATTAATAGACTATTCAGTTGACAAAGTCTATCTTATAGATGATCAAAATTTAGAAACATATAATGATGAGTATTATAGTGCTATAATGACAGATGTAATCGGTAAATATAAACCATCAATTATTCTCTTAGGTGCTACTGCGATTGGTCGTTCATTAGGACCAAGGGTGGCTGCTAGAATTAAAACTGGACTTACTGCAGATTGTACAGGGCTAGATATTGATAAGGAAACGGGAAATCTCCTTCAGACTAGACCTGCCTTTGGTGGTAATATTATGGCTACAATTGTCTGTAAAAATCACAGACCACAGATGGCTACTGTTCGACCTGGAGTTATGAAACCAGCTCCAATAAAATCTGGAAACCAGGGAGAGGTAATTAAACATAATTTTGATTTAAGTCAGATATCTCTGAAAACCGAAGTCTTAGAACTTGTAAAAGAGTTTGGGGAAGGTATCAAAATTAATGAAGCGGAAATAATTGTATCTGGGGGTCGAGGCTTAGGTTCAGCTGACAATTTTAAGGTAATTGAAGATCTAGCGGCTGCTTTAGGTGGTGCAGTAGGGGCATCAAGGGCTGCTGTTGATAATGGATGGATAGCACAGAATCACCAGGTCGGTCAGACAGGTACTGCAGTATCACCACGAATTTATATAGCTTGTGGAATCTCAGGTGCTGTCCAGCATATGGTGGGTATGAAATCCTCTGATATTATTATTGCTATAAATAAAGACCCAGAAGCTGCAATATTTAAATATGCTACATATGGGTTAGTAGGGGATCTTTTTGAAATAATTCCTTTAATAATCAAACAATTGAAAGATGGAGTAAGCCTTAAAGAGGCTGCTTCAACGACTGAGTAAAACATGTATTAGATTATATTGCCTTCAACCTTTATTATCTTTAATGTTACAGACACTTAGCATTACGGAGAACATAAGATTTGGAGTATAAAGTGAAATATGTTATAATGCAGTTGAATATTTTATACATAAGGGTTACTGTTGTTTTCATATATGTTGTTTGTCACAAAGTAATAATTATAAATTGATAATTATCTATGATAGTTTATTATAAAAGAACTTTATATACTGAAACATAGCAAACTCTTTAATGTCCATAATGGAGGTGTTTTATGTGCCGGATAATATTAAAAAGATAAAAGAAGATGTAGTTGACTTTCTAAATGAAGATACTTTTATCAATGAGACATGGGTAGAAAGAAATCATCCAATTGATATTGCTGAGGCTTTATCAGAATTAGAAGAGGAGAAAGTAAATAGTTTTACAGATCTTTTAAGTAATCGAGACTTAGCTGATATTCTTG
>JADQBV010000386.1 GCA_016278415.1 Halanaerobiales bacterium | reverse complement strand
CTGATGATTTACATGATCTAATGAATTGTCATGAAATAATTGATAGAATAGATGTCGCTGAAGTTCTTATAAAGCATTTATTGTATAGAAAAGAAACTAGATGGCCGGCATATCAAAGCAAAGTTGATTATCCGAATTTGAATGATAGGGACTGGTTGAAGTTTGTTAATAGTAGATTTGATAATGAGCAGATAGAAATAATGGAGCGTCCGTATAAACAGTTAGTTGCTGGGGATAGATATGTTCCGTAAAAGTGAAGTTGGAGCTAGAAAGTATATATTTACTTATGGAGGTTATGTGTATGAGTGTCAAGTTTGATTATGAAGCCTGTAATTCCTGTAAAGGCCAGGATGAACCCTTCTGTACAAAATTCTGTCCTGGTGATTTATTGGCTATAAAGGAAGAGAACGGGAAACCCTATATTAGGAGTGAAAGAGACTGCTGGGATTGTATGGTCTGTGTAAAGGCTTGTCCTTTTGATGCTATTGAAACTAAGTTACCTTATCAACTAGCAAGTTATAAAGCTACATTAAAACCAAAGGTCTCCAAAGATAAAATTGTGTGGAGTTTAAAAGATACAAAGGGGAAAGAAGAGATTTTTGAATTGAAAACTAGCGGTTAATTATTTGACAAAAGGTGTGTACTAGCGCAAGTACACACCTTTTTGTCTATTTGATTATTAAATAGGTTGATATAAAAAATAACTATATATTGTATTATAATAGTCAATAATTTAAAAATTATTGACATTTTTATTTATTAATTGTATGATTTGTTAGAAGAAATAACAGATTTTTTTAATTTGTTAAAAGGGGAGGGCTTAAAAGTATGGTAAATAAAGAGGTAGATAAAAAGAAACTATGGAATAAAGATTTTTTCTTATTATGGCAAGGACAATTGGTCAGCCAGATGGGTACTCAGGCCTTTAATATAGCTATGATGTTCTGGATAAAGCATATTACTGGCTCAGCTTCATTGATGGGATTGGTTATGATGGCTGCAATGATACCATCTGTTATATTAGGCCCTATAGGAGGTACTGTTGCGGATAGAATATCTAGGAAGAAATTAATAGTTGTAGGTGATTTGATAAATGGTCTTGCTGTACTTGGTTTGGCTTTCTTGATGTTCAATTATTCAGCTAATACTGAATTGTTATTAACATCTATTTTTATAGTTGCGGTCCTCGGAGGAATCATAGCTGCATTTTTTAGACCTTCAGTTACTGCTGCAATACCAGATATAGTTCCTGATGAAAAGGTAGCTGCAGGAAATTCGATGAATCAAATGTCAGTACAATTATCCACATTTCTCGGTCAGGGAATTGGAGGAGTATTATTTCGAATCCTTGGTGCACCTGTTATGTTTTTGGTAGATGGTATTACATATTTATTTTCTGCCTTTAGTGAGTCATTTATTGATATCCCCCAAAAATTACCGAAAAAAAGTAAAAACTTTAAGGAAGAATGGGATTCTTTTAAAATTGATTTGATTGATGGTTTTCAATATGTCTGGAAAAATTCAGGAATGAAAAGTTTATTTCTGGCTGCTGCTGTCTTAAACTTTTTCATGATGCCTATGATTGTTTTATTGCCATTTTATGTAGAGAATTTCCTTGGAGTAACTGCGGATTGGTATGGTTATCTAATGGCTATCTTTGGGGTTGGCTCTATGATTGGATATTTAATAGCAGGTGCTGTAAAGGTTTCAGGTGATAGACGAAAAAATTTCATGATATCTAGCCTTATACTTACTGGTTTAATACTTGTTGTTACAGTATTAGTTAATGCAGCATTATTGTCTCTATTACTTTTCTTATTATTTGGAATTTTGAATGGCTATATTAATGTTAATATTCTAACGATTTTACAATTATCAACACCTTCTCGAAAAAGGGGAAGGGTATTTGGTTTGCTGCAAACAATTAGTGCAAGTGTATCTCCTATAGCTATGGGATTGGCCGGAATAGTATTTGACCTAGTTAATCAAAATATATCATTGATATTTATATTTTGTGGTGTAATTGTAACCTTGATATCAATAATAGTATCATTTAATAAAAATTTTAGGGATTATTTAGCTTATGAGGTAGAAGGTGCTGGAAAGGTGGAGGAAACATTTGATGATACTCCTTTAAAATAAACTTTAATGATCTATCAAAAATATGTACCAAAATTACATATACTTGCCTAATAAATTGATGACCGGAAGTGGATGATTCTATAAACTTAAGTAAGAGAAAGGAATTAGCAAATTGTTATAGAATAGAGGGATAGATTTAAGGGGATATTTGATATAAAGGGGGTAATTAATATATATTATATTAAATTGTTTCTAGTATCTATTCTTCCGGGTATCTTATGGGTATGGTATTTCTACCGAAAAGATAAATATGACCCAGAACCAGTTAAACTTATAATGAGAGATTTTATATGGGGTTTGTTAATTGTCATCCCTGCTGGTCTTTTGGAAGCACCCTTTGGTGATTTTCTACATCCGCAGACACCGTTATTATTATTATTATTTGGGACTATTTTTATTGTAGGTTTTATAGAAGAGGGTATTAAATCACTTGCTGTCTATAAATTACATTATCAGCACCCTGACTTTGATGAACCTGTAGATGGAATTATCTATGGTATAACTGTAGGTCTTGGTTTTGCAGCTTTTGAAAATCTCTTTTATACAGTTCTGTATGGTTATCAAGTTGGTATAGCCAGGGCAGTACTTACTAGTCTTGCACATGCTTCCTTTACTGGCGTATTTGGATTTTATCTTAGTAGAGCACAACATGAAGATAATAAAACCTTAATTTGGGCTGGATTTTTATTGGTTGCATTTTTGCATGGAATTTATGATTTTTTAGTAATTGGTGGTTTTATAGGAATATATTCAACAATCATAATTATTGGGGTATTACAGGGTTATCTGGCTTCTTTGATAAATCATACTACAGAAAATTCTCCTTTCAAGTAGTAAGAAAAAAGCAGGAAAAATTAAGACAAATGAATTGACTTTTTACTGTGATTAGTATAACATATAATATTGGTGTTTGAAAAAGATCACCCTAAAATTAGGAAAAATTCATTTAGTCTATTGAGGAGGACATTATGAAAAAAAACAGTTATGATGTTATCATTGTGGGTGCTGGTCCTACTGGTATTTTTACTGCTTTAGAATTATTAAGTAAGGATAAGAATCTAGATATTTTAATTTTAGAAAAAGGAACAAATTTAAAGAAAAGAATCTGTCCAATGAACATTAGAAATACTAGTTGTGTTAAGTGTTCCAGTTGTGCTATAGTTTCTGGATGGGGAGGAGCAGGTGCTTATAGTGATGGTAAACTAAGCCTGTCACCTGAAATTGGTGGTAATCTCCATGAATATATAGGCTGGGATAAGTTGTCTGAATTAATTCAATATGCTGATGATATTTATATAGAATATGGTGCACCAGATAGGGTTTTTGGTGTTAATGAAGAAAGTGTTGCTGATATAAAAGAAAAAGCCATTAAAGCACAGTTGAAATTCATACCTGCAACTTTAAGGCATCTAGGTACAGGGTATAGTCAAACTGTACTGCAAGCCATGCAAGATTCAATTGAAGATCAGGGTGTTGAAATTAGATTTGGTGAGAATGTAAAAGAATTACTTGTAGAAAATGAGCAGATTAAAGCTGTTAAAACTGCCAGTGGTGATATAATTTCTGCTGAATATGTAGTTACTGCACCTGGTCGTGAAAATGCTGAATGGCTAAGTAATCAGGCTAAAAGTCTTAATATAGATATGACGATTAACCCTATTGATATTGGAGTTAGAGTAGAATGTCCTTCTGTGATAACTAAAGATTTAACAGATAATATATATGAATCAAAATTAATATATCAGACTCCAACATTTGATGATAAAGTAAGGACTTTCTGTATGTCACCATATGGGCAAGTTGTAAACGAAAATAACCAGGGTCTGATAACAGTTAATGGTCATAGTCATGCTGAAATAAAGACAGAAAACACTAATTTTGCTTTATTAGTTAGCAAGACATTCACCGAGCCTTTCCATGAACCTATTACCTATGGTAAGGATATAGCTAAATTAGCAAACTTATTAGGAGGTGGTGTCCTGGTACAGCGTCTAGGAGATCTTTTAGCAGGACATCGTTCAACTCCAGAGAGGATTTCCCGGGGTATTGTTGAACCTACCCTTAAAGAGGCAACACCAGGTGACTTAAGTTTGGTATTACCACATAGACATCTAACAGATATTATTGAAATGTTAGAGGTACTAGATAAACTTGCACCAGGGTTATATTCCCGAGACACTTTATTATATGGTGTGGAAGTTAAATTTTACTCTTCCAGACTAGAAGCTAATAATAATTTAGAAAGTAAGATAAAGAATCTCTTTGTTGGTGGAGATGGAGCTGGAATTACTAGAGGACTAATGCAAGCCTCAGTATCCGGAATAGTAATAGCAAGATCTATATTGAGTAAAATGAGTTCTTAGCTTCAAAGAATTATTGAAGCTTAGACGAATCAATACTGGGACTTACTGCTGCTTGCAGTCGTAGATACATGAAACGTTAGCAGCAGTTGGTCATGAGTGTAAAATGAGTTCTTAGCTTCAAAGAATTATTGAAGCTTAGACGAATCAATACTGGGACTTACTGCTGCTTGCAGTCGTAGATACATGAAACGTTAGCAGCAGTTGGTCATGAGTGTAAAAAAATGAGTTCTTAGCTTCAGAGATTGGAGTAGATTGGAAATGTATCCATGTAGCTTATATCAGAATATGTCTTTAGATGATTCGCTAGAGCAAATATATAAAAAAATGTACCAGGAGTTTGGACCACAGGAATGGTGGCCGGCTGATAGCGATTATGAAACTACTGTTGGTGCTATACTAACACAATCTGTTAGTTGGACTAATGTTGAGAAGGCTATTAAAAATTTAAAAGAATACTCAGGTTCCTTAGATAAAAGATCTTCAGGAATTAATATTATAACACCTGAGCTAATAAAAGAAATTGATATAGAATTATTAGCAGAGTTAATTAAGCCATCAGGGTATTATAATATGAAGGCAAAAAAACTCAAAGCCTTTGTAGAATTTCTGTACCAGGAATATAATGGTGACTTAGATTTTATGTTTAAAGAAGAACTTAAAGTTTTAAGGTCTAAGTTACTTGAAGTTTATGGTATTGGTCCGGAAACAGCTGATTCTATATTGCTTTATGCTGGTAAATATCCCATCTTTGTTATTGATGCATATACAAAAAGGATATTATCGAGGATAGGTTTAACTGCAGATGATGTTGATTATCATATATTACAGGAAAAGGTTATGGGTAATTTAAAAACTAATGTGAAAAAATATAATGAGTACCATGCTTTAATTGTTGAGTTAGGTAAAAATACCTGCACAAAAAGTAACCCAAAGTGTAATATTTGCGTTTTAGCAGAGTAAAAAAATATCAAGGAAAGCATGATATTTTTCCTTAAAATCATAAAATATTCTTAAAATTGTGGATAAGTTTAGAAAAATATATATAATTGTTGATAATTAAGCCGCAGTATTCTATGTGGCTTTTTTTGTCATCATAAGTAATAAAAATATAAAATTATCCAAAAATATAACATATTATACCCTTAAAGTATACTATTTTTGTCGTTATTGTCTATTTACTGCTATAATGGCTAGGAGGGTTTAAGTTGTAACTCTAAAGTTATCCACAGGAATATCCACATATTAACAGTTAGAATAGTTTTAGGTTTTTTATGATTATTTTAAGGTATTTTTGCATTAAAGTTGCTTTAAGTATAAAATATTCTTTTTAATAAGCTATAGTAACTAAGATACACTTACAGTTCAAATTTTAGTAGAAAGTATTTCGACTTTACACCAGCAAGTAATAGCAAAATAATCGGACGTTTCTCGCCAATTAAAATGAAGAAGAACCTAATTACTTAATAAAATATGTTATAAATATAATTAAATTTCCAATTAATTGTATAAAATATGTTGACAGAAAGAATATTATGTGTTATATTCTTTAGTAAATTAAAGTATTAAAATAATAAAGGAAGGTCTTGATATGAAAAAAACAAATAATATATTAAAATCACCTGGTGGAATGAAAAGTTACTTGCCAGGGGTTGCAGCAGAGTTGAAAAGTATAGAGAAAGATATTAGTGGTGTATTTAAATTATGGGGTTATCGACCTATAATTACACCAACATTAGAGTATTTTGAATCACTTACTGAGGGTATGGGAAGAACATTGGATAAAAAATTATATAAATTTATAGATTATGAAGGGAATATATTGGCATTAAGGCCAGAAATGACTGCCCCTATTGCTCGTACCCTATCTACGCGCTTAAATGAAGTAGAACTACCTTTAAGGTTATCATATAGTGCTTCAGTTTTTAGATATGACCAACCACAGACAGGAAAGAATAGAGAAATATACCAACTTGGTGTTGAATTTATTGGAGAAAAAAGTTACCTAGCTGATGCGGAGGCTATTATATTAGCTATAGAATCTCTTCAAAAAACAGGTATTAAAGATTTTAAAATAGATATAGGTCATGCTGGATATTTAAATGGTATAATTAAAGAGTTGGAATTAGATGAAGATCTAGAATTTGACATTAAAACATATTTAAATAAAAAGGACCTTGTTGGATTGAACAATTACATAATGGAACTAAATATTCCTGATAAGGATACTCTAAAAACAATACCTCTATTAAGAGGTAGATTGGATATCTTGGAGGATGCCCAAAAAATAGTTAATAATGAGGATTCTAAAGAGGCTATCAAAAATTTAAGAAAAATATATAACTATCTTGAAAGCTATGGATTTGCTGACTATATAACTTTTGACTTAGGTTTGATTAGAGGATTTGATTATTATACCGGTCTTGTTTTTGAAGGCTTTACTGAAAAATTAGGTTATACCATATGTGGTGGTGGAAGATATGATAATTTATTAAAAAAATATAGTGGAAGAAAAATTCCTGCTATTGGCTTTGCTATAGGAATAGAAAGGGTTAGACTGGCTCTTAAAAGACAGGGATATGACAATAAACAAGGTAATATTGATGAATTGATTATTGCTAATGAAGGTACTGAGATCCTGGCTTTAAGTTTAGCAAAGAAATTAAGAGCTAAGGGTTTAATTGTGGTCTTAACTGAGGGTGGTCATCAGGATAGGGAGATCGTTAATAATTTAAAGGGAAATGGTTTGAAGAGGACTTTAACTTTTAAATCAGAGAATGAGTTAGAAATCAATAATTTAAATGATAAGAATAAAAGAACTTTAGAATTGAAACAGGGTTGGGAGGAAACATTATGGCAGATATAATTACAGCCTTACCTAAAGGTCGTTTGATGGGTGTAGTTGTTGATATATTAAAGAAAGCAAATTTTATATCAGAAGACCTTGATATTGAAGAAATATCACGTAAGTTAGTTTTTACAGATGAGAAAACTGGAAACTCTTTTCTTTTAGCTAAGCCAAAAGATGTCCCTGTGTATGTAGAACATGGGGCAGCAGATATTGGAATTACCGGTAAAGATGTTATCTTGGAACATGGCAAAAGGCTTTATGAACTTGCAGATCTAAAAGTTGGTTGGTGTAAATTAGTTGTTGCTGTTCCTGAAGAAACAGGTATTACTGATATTAAGGACATACCTGAGCATAGCCGTGTTGCAACATCTTTCCCAAACATTACAAAGAGATTTTTTCAAAAATATGGAATACAAGTTGAGACTATTTATCTTAATGGTTCAGTAGAATTATCACCATTAGTTGATCTAGCTGATGTGATTGTTGATATTACATCTACTGGTACTACATTACGGAAGAATAAATTATTACCCATTGCAGATATAGTGGAATCATCATCTCGACTTATTGTTAATAATGTGAGTTATAAGACAAAGTACGATATTATCAGTAATTTAATGTTAGAGATAGAGAAAAGTGTTTCTGAAATCGAATGAAAGGAGAATCAAAATGAAGTTATTAAAATACCCGGCAGATAAAGATAAGGTAGATGAAATATTAGCTAAAAACACTTTTAACTTTCAAGATGACCGTACTAAGATAGTAGAAGAGATTATTAATGATGTACGAGTTAATGGTGATAAGGCTGTTAAGAAATATACTGCAAAATTTGATGGAGTGGAACTGGATAATTTAAGGGTTTCTGTAGAAGAGATAGAAGAGGCCTATAAATTAGTTGATGATAAATATATAGAATCTTTGAGAAAGTCTATTCAAAATGTTAGTGATTTTCACCAAAAACAACTTAGGCAGAATTGGTTTGACTATAATAAGGGTATGACTGGTCAGTTGATAAATCCCTTAAGACGGATTGGTGCATATGTACCAGGTGGAAGGGCAGCTTACCCATCTTCGGTAGTGATGACAGTGGTTCCAGCCAAGGTAGCAGGTGTAGAAGAAATAGTGGTGGTCTCACCACCTGACAAAGAGGGAAAAGTAAACCCCTATACATTGGTAGCTGCAAATGAGATTGGTGTTGAGGAAATCTATAAACTAGGTGGGGCACAGGCAATAGCTGCACTTGCTTTTGGGACGGAATCTATTGGGGCTGTTGATAAAATTGTAGGCCCAGGAAATATTTATGTTACATTAGCTAAAAAATTGGTATATGGTATTGTAGATATAGATATGCTAGCTGGTCCTAGTGAAGTACTAATATTAGCAGATAAAACAGCTAATCCTGAATTTATCGCTGCTGATCTTTTGTCTCAAGCAGAGCATGATCCTCTAGCGGTTTCTACTTTACTTACTACAGATGAAAATTTAGCCAGAAGCGTAATAAATGCTGTAAAAGAACAGCTTAATGCTCTTTCCAGAAAAGAAATTGCTGAAAAGGCAATCACTGATAATGGAACAGTGATTTTGGTGGAAGAGCTGGAAACTGGTATAGAACTAGTGAATCTTTTTGCTCCAGAGCATTTCGAATTATTAGTTAGCGAACCATTTAAATACCTTGGTAAGATAAAGAATGCGGGGGCTATCTTTATAGGTGATTATTCATCAGAACCCCTTGGTGATTACATGGCCGGTCCTAATCATGTACTTCCCACTAGTGGAACTGCCCGTTTTGCATCACCATTGAATACAGATGATTTCTTGAAAAAGTCTAGTATCATTTTTTATCAAAAAGAAGAACTAGCAAAGGTTAAGGATGATGTGGTTCGGCTTGCTGAATTGGAGGGGCTTGATGCACATGCTCAGGCAATAAAGGTGAGGTTTAAATAAACTTTTGCTATGACGGCCTCGATGGCCTAATTTCTAAATTATCATTGCGTTATTAAAAAGAGAATTTAGCTGAACTTCATTCATGAAAAAGTCTAAACCTCAGTTACTCTTTCATTTAAGAAGCGTCACTAATGTGAAGGTTATAATAGAATCGTGGTGCCTGTGGTGCAACAAAATAAAACTCACTTTTGTGTTTCGACGCCCTCGATGGGCTAGTGCTGGCCCGACCTTTCGTTTATAATGAAGGGGCAGTGAGACAGTTATTTTGCTAAGCAGCTTCTTAAAATCAATACACAACTGGAGACTTTTAAAATTCATTCAGTTAAATAGCAAAAGTTCTAGGTTTAAAAAAAGTAAAAAAATTTTTAAGAAATGGTGGGTGCAATGACTAAATTTAAAAAGATTGAGATGGAAAGAAATACAAAAGAGACCGAGATAAAGTTAAAGCTTGATTTAAATGGTAGTGGGGATATAAGTATTGATACAGGTATCGGTTTTTTTGATCATATCTTGGAATTATTCTGTTATCATGGTTTTATTGATATGGATATTGAAGTTGATGGAGATCTTTATGTTGATGAACACCATACTATTGAAGATGTAGGTATTGTATTAGGTCAAGCAATTAGTAAAGCACTGGGAGATAAAGCAGGAATTAGACGCTATGGTTATTTTACTTTACCAATGGACGAAACCCTAGTACAGGTTGTACTGGATCTAAGCGGAAGGCCTTATTTTAGAGATAATCTAGAATTCTCTCGAGAATTAGTTGGTGATTTCCCTGTAGAGTTGTTTGAAGAGTTTTTCAGGGCCTTAACTAATAATTGTGGAATGACTCTACACATAAGAATGATTAACTCGGGTAATGCACATCATCTTATTGAGGCCTGTTTTAAGGCTTTTGGACGTGCCCTTGATCAGGCTTTAGAAATAGATGAAAGGTTGGGAAATAATCCGATGTCAACTAAAGGTAGTTTAAGCTGATCTATTTACATAAGTATTTGATAAGAATTTTTTAAGAGAAGGTGAAGAAATTAATGATTGCCATAATAGATTATGATATTGGTAACCTGGGTAGTGTTGTGAAGGCCTTTAAATTTCTTAATATCGAAGTAGTCTTAACTAGGGATTATGAGGATATTAAGAGAAGTGATGGTATTATCCTACCTGGTGTTGGTGCTTTTGGGGAAGGCATGAATAATCTTAGAAAGATGGGTTTTGAAGAGGTTATCATGGAAGAGGTTGCGGCCGGGAAACCTTTCTTTGGTATCTGTTTGGGGATGCAGTTATTGTTAGATAAAAGTGATGAGGCAGATGATATACCAGGACTTGGTTTGATTCCTGGCGAGGTTGTTAAATTTGAAAAGGAAAAAGTAGGAAAGATTCCTCATATGGGTTGGAATCAGGTAGAACTTGTAAAAGATGATCCTGTTTTTGATGGACTTAGTGGGAAATATTATTACTTTGTACATAGTTATTATGTTGCTCCAAAGAGTGATAATTATGTTCTTGCTAAAACACAATATGGTCAAACTGATTTCGCTTCAGTTGTAAGAAAAGATAATGTTTGGGGTATGCAGTGTCATCCTGAAAAAAGCAGCGCATCAGGGTTACAGACGTTAAGAAATTTTTGTGAGGTGGTTTATAGTGAAAATAATTCCAGCAATTGATCTAAGAGATGGACGTTGTGTAAGACTTGTTAAAGGTGATTACAATAGAGAAACAATCTATAGTCAGGAGCCACTCGAGATGGCCAAACACTGGCAGGAGCAAGGTGCAACAAGGCTTCATGTGGTGGATCTAGATGGGGCTAAAGATGGTAAGCCTGTTAATTTAGAAATAATTAAGGAAATAACAGCTGCTTTAGATATTCCAGTTCAACTTGGTGGGGGAATCCGTTCACTTGATATTATTGATAACTATCTCCAATCAGGAGTCGATCGAGTAATATTAGGGACTATTGCCTTACAGAAACCTGAGGTAGTAAAGGCAGCGGTGGAGAAACATGGTTCAGAAAAGATTGTTGTAGGTGTTGATGCAAAGGATGGTAAGGTAGCAGTCAATGGATGGTTAGAAGATAGTCAAAAGACTGTTGAAGAGATGATTGAAGAGATGAAGGACTATGGTGTTAAAGTCTTTATCTATACAGATATTAGTAAAGATGGAACATTGGAAGGCCCTGATCTAGTTGGTCTGAAGAAATACAATCAAATTAATGATATTGATTTAGTTGCTTCTGGAGGGGTTTCTTCTTTTGAAGACCTTGAAGAATTAGTTAAAATAGATATAGCCAGTGTTATAGTGGGTAAAGCCCTTTATGCTGGAGAAATTTCTGAGAACATTGAAGAACTTAATGCGAAATTGAAATGAGGTGATAATAATGCTGACCAGACGAATAATTCCATGTTTAGATGTTAAGGATGGTCGTGTGGTAAAAGGGATTAACTTTGTTAAGCTAAGGGATGAGGGTGATCCTGTAGAGATGGCTATTTATTATGACAAAGAAGAGGCTGATGAATTGGTCTTCTTGGATATTACTGCTTCTCATGATGAAAGGGATATAATGATAGATATTGTTAAAGAGACCGCTTCTAAAGTATTTATCCCTTTTACAATTGGTGGAGGTATTAGGACAGTTGATGATATGAGGGATATATTGGTGGCAGGTGCTGATAAAGTATCGGTCAATTCTGCTGCGATTAAAAACCCTGAGATTATATCTGAAGGGGCAAATAGGTTTGGTAATCAGTGTATTGTTGTGGCAATTGATGCACGGCGTAGATCTGGCTCAGATATAGATGAATCTAAAATGGAAGCACGGGATTTTATAGTTGAAGATGAGTCTATTAGATGTCAGAACCTTGAAGATGGTGAATTAGGCTGGGAAGTTTATATACATGGAGGACGAAAACCAACTGGCATTGATGCAGTGAAATGGGCAAAGAAAGTTGAAGAGCTTGGAGCAGGAGAGATTCTTCTGACCAGTATGGATGCAGATGGTACAAAAGATGGTTATGATCTGGAGATACTCGAGGCAATATCTACATCTGTTAATATTCCTGTTATAGCTTCAGGTGGTGCTGGTAGTCCAGAGCATCTACGGGATGCACTATTAGCTGGGAAGGCGGATGCAGTTTTAGCTGCTTCGATTTTTCATGAAAAACAATATACAATTAAAGAAGTAAAAGAATATCTAGCTGATGAAGGAATACCTACACGTATAGAATAGATGGTATGAAATATAATTTAATATTTGGGGTGTATATTTGATGAAAGAGATATTTGAAGAAATTAAGTTTAATGAACAGGGTCTAGTGCCGGCTATCTTACAAGATGTGGATAGTAGAGAGGTATTAATGCTGGCATATATGAACTCTGAATCTTTACAGAAGACAATTGA
>JADQBV010000190.1 GCA_016278415.1 Halanaerobiales bacterium | reverse complement strand
TATACAATACATATGTTATTATATAATAGGTAGTAAAAGTACCCAAATTATATTTCAAAATATCTATATAAATATTAATTCCTATTCAAAAAATAGTATAAATGGGTTATTTATTCAAATTTGGAGGAAAATAATATGCCCCGAAAATTATTTGAACAAGAATACCTGAATATTTTATTATCTCTTGATTCTAATTCGCCAGATATATTATTAAGAGAGGTACATAGCTTTTTTAGTAAACATTTCCCTATCGAAATGTCTGGCTTGTATTTGTGTAAGGATAAAAATACACAATACATAATATGTCCGGAGCCAGAAAAAATAAATAGAGATAAACTCAAGATAAAAAGTGATTTACTTAAGAATTTGCAAAAAGTAAATGAGCCTATTGTAAAGGAAATTAATGAAGAGTTTTCTTTTTTATCTGAGATAGAGAATTGTTATAATGTAGATAGTGTTTTATTAATATTGTTACAAGAGGGCGATGACCTTTTGGGTGTCTTGTTTTTCTACCTAGATAAATCCATAAGTTTTAAAAGTAATAAGGGGATTTTTAAATTTATAGGTAAATATATTTCTCTAATATTAAAGAATAAATATTATTATGATAAAATGGAACAACGATTGGCAGAATTATTAACTTTACAGAATGTAAGTGATTTTGTTAATTCTACCCTTGATTTTGAAAAACTACTTGATATTTCATTAGATGCTATTGTGGGTCTTATTGGACTGAGAACTTGTTCGATTACTGTATTTACTGATAAGCTTTTTAATGATATTTATACTAGAAAACAAAAATCATTAGTTAATACAGTTGAATCTAGTCAAGAGATTGAAGTTGATTTAACTAAAGGAATTTATGGGTATTTATCAAAGAAACGTAGTCCTGTTTCTGGATTGGCTAAAGTAGATGACGAAATAATTGAACTATTACCATCCCAGAATATTAGTAAAGGTGATGAAATACAATATGTGATTCTACCTATAACCAGAGGTGATGATCTCTTTGGGTCTATTAATATCTTTGATCCAACTTTAATGCATTTAAATAATATAGAAAATCATTTTTTGGAATCCTTTGCTAATCAATTTAGTATTGCATTACAAAATGCTAATCTTTATCGAAAGCAAGCTGAGATGGCAAATAAAGATGGTTTAACATCACTATATAACCATGCTTATTTTCAGAATAGATTAGATATATTACTTAAAGAAAATAGTATGATGCCGATATCGCTTATCTTTATGGATATTGATGATTTTAAAAAAGTTAATGATTATTATGGCCATTTAATAGGTGATAAAGTATTAAAAGAACTTTCTGGACTATTACAAAAGTATACTAGGGATGGTGACCTAGTTGCCAGATACGGTGGAGAAGAATTTGCCATAATCTTACCAGGAACTCCTGAAAAAGAGGCAATTGAATTAGCGAAAAGATTAAATAATTGTATTGCTAATAATCGAATTCTTCTTGATGATAATAAACCCTTAATTGTTACTGTCAGCGTTGGGGTGACAGAATATAGAGAGGAGTGGACAAAAGAGTATTTTATAGATAAAGTTGACCAACTATTGTACTTAGCAAAAGATAATGGTAAAAATAGGGTTGAAGCTTCTGTATAGTTTTTTTACAAAATTTGAATTTTTTTTAGCAAAAGATATAATAATATAAATAACAACTAAAACGAGGTGTTAAAATGAGAAAAGTAAATGTATTAGATGCTGTAGATCGATTAATTTCTACTTTAGGAAAAGTTGATGATTTTGATGTAGCTGGTATTGACTTGAGTGAGAGGGTTTTAGACAATAGAATAATAACTTTAGAAGGCTATATTAGATTTTTAGAGAGTGAAGGTATACCAAAATTAGCAGCAGTACGTGATAAATTAAAGAAAGAACTAGACGAAGAAGAGGTAGGTGTTTATAATGACTGATCAGATATATTACAAAGTACAATATCCCTTAAAAAAAGCCATTAATATGATAAAAGCAATTGACTCTGAGGATCCATTGCTTGGAGAAAGTGATCAGGAATTTATTGAAAAAGGTTTGCAAGAAATTGATAACTTTCTGGAGTTATGGGAGCAAGATGGCAAAGAAAACTTACAGGATGTAATAAAACGTCTACGAAAGATACAATAGTTATTTAATAAATTTGATTGTAAGTAATTAAAATTGAAAATTCAATATCTTAACTGATATCATATATAAAATTTGCTTTGTTTATTATTAAATAATCTTAGCAATAATAAAAATAATGTCAAGGAAAGTATATGTTTTGACTGTCTTCCCTTGACATTTTATATTATTGAAAATAACACCTGATTATGTTAAAATTAGAACGTAATAAATAAAAAGGATTACTTGAAATTATTTGAATTTATTATTTAAGAAGTATTAATAGTAAAAAGGAGGAAGGTCTAGATGGCAGGACATTCAAAATGGGCAAACATAAAGCATAAAAAAGGTAAGGAAGATGCTAGAAGAGGGAAATTGTTTTCTAAGTTAAGTAAAAAAATTACTGTAGCTGCTCGCGAGGGCGGTGGGGATCCTGATATGAATGCAGATCTACGCCTGGCTATACAAAAGGCTAAAGACAATAATATGCCTAATGATAATATAGATAGGGCTGTTAATAGAGGTACAGGTGACTTAGAGGGAGTTTCATATGAGAGAATTATATATGAGGGGTATGGCCCTGGTGGTGTAGCTCTATATCTTGAATTAATGAGCGATAATAGAAATAGAACTGCTGCAGAAATAAGGCATCTTCTTTCTAAACATGGAGGTAATTTGGGGGAATCAGGTTGTGTTGCCTGGATGTTTGAAAGAAAGGGACAGATTGTAGTTGACCTAGATAAAATGGATTATAATGAAGATGAGTTGATGTTGACTGCTTTAGAAGCTGGTGCAGAAGATGTTGTAACAGAAGATAATTTGGTTAATATTTATTCTAATCCTTCTAATTTTGAAGATCTTAGAAAAAACTTAGAGGCAGATGGTATAGATTTGGAATCAGCAGATATTGCTATGATACCAGAGAATACAATGAAACTAGATCTTAATACTGCTAAGAAGACTTTAAAATTAATGGATGTTCTAGAAGATCATGATGATGTACAAGAAGTATATTCAAATTTCGATATACCTGAAGAAATAATGGATCAAATTGGTGATGATGTATAATCCAGGGCACTGATTTTCAGTGTCTTTTGTATATTTTTTGTTATTGTGGTTAAAATAACTCATAAAAGTATACAGGAGATGGATTATATGTCAAAGATATATAGAAGAAGTTTTATAGTATTAATATTGATACTAACTATTGTCTTGTTATGGAATGAAGTAGACTCACTTAATAGAAAAGAGTCTGATTATTATTATAGGCCACTTATGAATTTATCAATCCTCCCTGATGAAATATTAAAATCCTTGGAATCGCTTAATAATAGGGCCAGAGATATACAAGCAAAATTGTCTGATACTAAAGGTATAAGCTTCACATATTTTAAATTAGCTGGAGAAAAATATATTTCTGCTAATACACCACTAATTGTACAAACTTATTACAAAAAAAGTGATAAATTAGTACAGAACATTATTACAATGCCAAGTAATTTTGTTGGATTAACAGTTAGTGAATTAAAGGATATTAGTAAACAATGGGAAGTTAAAGAATATTCTGCTGGTAAACTGATGATTCTCTATAGGTCTTTAAATGAGTTATCACCTAAGGATAAAAATAATATACATTTAGGAGTTAAAGAAGGTAAGGTGGCTATTTTTTATGGTGTAAGTGGACAGCAAAACTTGAAGAAGTTAACGGAAATAGAACTTGAGGATTTGCCATTACAGGAACAAACTAATTTAAAGAATGGTATTAGAATTGATTCTAATGAAGAATTGTTATCAGTGCTAGATAGTATAATTAGTCGAATAAATATGGATTGATTGTATATTATAAAACAATTAAAATATAAAACAACCAAAAATAATATAAAACAATTAAATAATCTATTTAATTTATTAAAGTTTAATTATATAATGCTTTTGTTTAATTTAATAAAATACCTATATAAGTTATGGGGTGATTTTTATGTTAATACTTGGTATAGACCCCGGATTGGCGATTGTTGGCTACTCACTTATTGAAAAAAAGGGTAATAAATTTAATGTATTTGAATATGGAGTGATTCGAACACCAGCAGGCCAGGAAAATTGTGATAGATTAAAATCAATTTATAAAGAATTAGATGATATTATTCAAGAATTTAAACCTGATGAAATGGCTGTTGAAGAACTTTTTTTTAACAAAAATGTGAAAACTGCTATTAAAGTTGGACAGGCTAGAGGTGTTATACTTCTTGCCGGTGCACAATCAGGTCTTATAGTTTCAGAATACACACCACTACAGATTAAACAGGCTGTTGTAGGCTATGGGCGGGCTGGTAAAAAACAGGTTCAACAGATGGTTAAGGCTTTGTTGTCTCTTAGTGAGCTTCCTAGGCCAGATGATGCAGCTGATGCATTAGCAGTAGCTATCTGTCACGGTAATAGTCTAGGTTTAAATAGGAGTATTATGAAGTGACATACTTTTACTATCGGATAAATAATTTCGATGGGGGGGATTTGATTGATAGGATATTTAAAAGGACGGGTTATTTGGAATAATAATGAGGAAGTAATAATAGATATTGGTGGTGTAGGCTACCAGGTTGAAGTTACAGGTAATAATATTGTATATCCTAAGAATAAGGAAATCGAACTTTATATATATACATATGTAAGGGAAGATACACTGGCATTATATGGGTTTAATACACCAGAGGAGAAGAAATTATTTGTTACATTATTAAGTGTTTCTGGTATAGGACCTAAAGCTGGTAAAAATATACTTTCTTCTTTGTCATATGATAAATTTATAAATGCAATCCTAACAGAGAATGTCGCTGTTTTAAAACAAATATCTGGTATTGGTCCTAAAACTGCACAACGCCTAATTTTAGAGTTGAAGAGTAAAGTTGAAAATTTAGCTGTTAATCTGAATCTCAATATTGAATCTCAATCTTATGATGAAGATTTATATGATGCACTTATTGGATTGGGTTACTCAGCCAATGAGATAGACAGTGCCATAAAATCTTTAGATTTAGATAGTTCTATGGATATAGAAAATAGAATCAGAAAAGTACTTTCTTATCTTGGTAAGGAGCATTAATGATGGAAGAAAAGAGGATAATATCTGGCGGTAAAAATCAAGAAGATGTAGTACTAGATAAGACTCTTCGTCCTCAGTTTTTGAAATATTATATTGGGCAATCAAAAGTGAAAGAAAAACTTGCTATATTCATTGAAGCCGCAAGGGCAAGAGGGGAAGCCCTAGATCATGTTCTTTTGTATGGCCCTCCGGGTTTGGGAAAGACTACTTTGGCAAATATTATTGCTAATGAATTAAATGTTAATATTCATACTACATCAGGTCCTGCTATTGAAAGGCCAGGTGACCTAGCTGCTATATTAACTAATTTGCAGGAAAATGATGTCTTATTTATTGATGAGATTCATCGATTGAATAAAGTGGTTGAAGAAGTGTTATACCCTGCTATGGAAGATTATTCCCTTGATATTGTTATTGGTAAAGGACCAAGCGCTCGTTCAGTAAGGCTTGATCTAGAACCATTTACATTGGTCGGGGCTACTACACGAGCAGGATTATTAAGTTCACCTTTGAGAGACCGATTTGGGGTAATAAACAGACTGGAATTTTATAATAATGATGAGCTTGGGGAGATAATTGCTAGGTCTGCTCGAGTATTAGGGATTGAGATAGCTCAAGAGGGTGCTTTAGAGATAGCACGTCGTTCTCGGGGAACTCCTAGAATTAGTAATAGGTTATTAAAACGTGTCAGGGATTTTGCGCAGGTTAAAGCAGATGGAGATATTACTACCGGAGTTGTCGATAAAGCATTGCTATTACTAGAGATTGACAACCTAGGTCTGGATAGTTTAGACCATAAGTTATTAAAAACTATTATTACTAAATTTGATGGTGGACCAGTTGGTCTGAATACTCTGGCAGCTTCTATTAGTGAAGAACGAGAGACTATCGAAGATGTGTATGAGCCGTATCTTTTACAAATAGGATTTTTAGATAGGACCCCAAGAGGTCGTATTACTACAATTGCTGCCTATAATCATCTGGATATACCCCATAAAAAACAAGATGATAACTTATTTGATTGAGTAAATATCTAGGTACATTGATAACTTTTGCATAAATGGTAAATAATATTAGCAGCAATAAATAGCTGGAGGTTTGTTTATGAGAGTTGAGGAATTTGATTATCATTTACCGGAGGAGTTAATAGCTCAACAACCCGTTGATATTAGAGATGAATCTCGCTTGATGGTTTTACATAAAAATGATGGTGAGGTAGAACATAAAACCTTCAAGAATATTATAGATTATCTTGATGAAGGTGATTTGTTGGTTTTAAATAATAGCAAGGTAATTCCAGCAAGGATTTTTGGAAAGAAAGTTCCTACTGGTACAGATATAGAGGTTTTGTTGTTAAATGAAAAAGAAGATGATATCTGGGAAGTATTGGTTAAGCCTGGAAAAAGGGTAAAAAAAGGTGTAAAAATTTCCTTTGCTGATGGTAAACTGATAGGTGAAACTTTAGAATATACTGATTTTGGTGGAAGAATTATGAAATTTAAATATTCTGGTGAATTTGATGAGCTTATCGACGAACTGGGCGAATTACCCTTACCTCCATATATAACAGAGGAATTGGAAGAACCTGGTCGTTATCAGACTGTATATGCTAAAGAGAGGGGCTCTGTTGCTGCTCCTACAGCGGGTCTTCATTTTACAGATGAGTTATTTAATTGTTTAAAAGAAAAAGGAGTAAATATCGCCTATTTAACCTTACATGTAGGTCTAGGTACATTTAGACCTGTAAAAGTAGATAATATAGAAGACCATCAGATGCATTCAGAGTATTATGATTTATCTAAAGAGACTGCAGATCAAATCACAGAGGCGGAAAAAGCAGGGAAAAAGGTAGTGGCTGTTGGTACAACAGCCACAAGGACCCTTGAATCAATTGCCAGTGAAAGGGGTCAAATTGAAGCAGCAAAAGGATGGACAGATATATTTATCTATCCTGGATATAAGTTTAAGGTGATAGATGCCCTGATAACCAATTTTCATCTTCCTAAATCAACACTTATGATGTTAATAAGTGCTTTTGCAGGTAAAGATAAGGTTATGTCTGCTTATTCGATTGCAGTTGAGGAGAAATATCGGTTTTTTAGTCTCGGCGATGCTATGTTGATAATATAATATCATCTTGTTTGATTTGCTATACAGAAAGGAATGAAGAATTTTGTCCTTGACATATCAACTTTTACATAAAGAAAAGAATACAGCTGCTAGGACAGGTAAAATTTCAACGCCTCATGGGGAAATAGAGACACCTATTTTTATGCCTGTTGGAACTCAGGCTACCGTTAAGGCAATGACTCCAGAGGAATTGAAGGAAATGGGCTCACAAATTATTTTGTCTAATACTTATCATCTATATTTAAGACCTGGTTCCAAACTGATAGCAGAGGCTGGTGGTCTTCACAAGTTTATGCATTGGGATGGACCAATATTAACTGATAGTGGAGGGTTTCAGGTATTTAGTTTATCTGATTTAAATGAAATAACAGAAAAAGGTGTTCATTTTCAATCACATATAGATGGCTCAAAACACTTTATTTCTCCTGAAATATCAATGGAGATACAGATGGATTTGGGTTCTGATATAGTCATGGCTTTTGATGAGTGTCCGCCATATCCAGCAGAATATGATTATGTTGCTCGATCATTAGATATGACTTTAAGATGGGCAGAACGAAGTAAGAAAGCTATGACAAACGATAAGCAAGCCCTTTTTGGAATTATTCAAGGCGGGGTATATGAAGACTTGCGCAAGAAAAGTGTTGAAGCAATGGTAGATATTGGTTTTCCTGGCTATGCATTAGGTGGATTAAGTGTAGGTGAAAAGAATGAGCAGATGTATGAGGTCCTTGAATTTACTGTACCTTATATGCCTGATGACAAGCCTCGTTATCTTATGGGTGTTGGAACCCCTGAAGACCTTATAGAGGGTGTAATGAGGGGTATAGACATGTTTGATTGTGTAATGCCTACTCGTATAGCTAGACATGGGGCAGTTTTTACTTCTGAAGGTAGAATAACAGTTAGAAATGCTGTCTATAAGAAAGACTTTACTCCACTTGACCATCAATGTGATTGTTATGTATGTCAAAATTATACCAGGGGATATATAAGGCATCTAATTAAACGAAATGAAATTCTTGGTGCTAGATTAACAACATATCATAATCTTTATTTTTTATTAGATCTTATGAAAAAGGTGCGTAAATCAATTTTTAATGACGAATTTTTAGATTTCAGAGAAAAATTTTATAACAAATTTAAACATTAATTTAAAATTTAGCAGGAATTTTTATATTACTGTTGAATAAATTAAAGTGGAGTTCTTTAAAAAATATATTTATAGGGAGGATTTTTTCTATGGAGATTTTAGCAAGCATATTACCTTTTGTAGTAATTTTTGGGGTGTTTTGGTTTTTCTTAATTAGACCACAACAGAAACAACAGAAGGAACATAAAGAGATGTTAAGTAATTTACAAGCCGGTGATGATGTAGTAACAATCGGTGGTATTAAAGGTAAGGTAGTTAAAATAAAAGATGATAATATAAGATTACGTATATCATCTAATGTTGATATTGATATGATAAGAAGTAGCATTGGCAGAGTTATTAAACCAGAAGTTACAAGTAAAAAAGAAAAGGAAGAGAAAATAAAGTCTGAATAATTTCAACGTGGGGGTTTTTTATGATTGATAGTGGAGATATAAAGGAATTTTTTCAATCACTAATAATCGCTGGTATTCTGGCTTTTTTAATCATTACATTTGTAGCTCAGTCTTTTGTAGTTGATGGTCAGTCTATGGAACCAACTCTTCATGATGGTGAGAGGCTTTTTGTAAATAAGTTTATTTACCGTTTTCATCCACCAGAAAGATATGATATTATTGTTTTCACACCACGTGGTGCACCAAATAATAAGTTTATTAAAAGAGTTATTGGTTTACCTGGTGAGACTATCTATATTAGAGAAGGAGTTACTTATGTTGATGGTAATCCTCTGGTAGAGGATTTTATCAACGAAGATATGATAGGAAAGTTCGGTCCCTTTCAAGTACCTAATGATAAAGTTTTTGTAATGGGAGATAATAGGAATCATAGTGCTGACAGCCGTATTCCTTCATATGTTGGTTATGTGGATTATAGATCTATATCAGGCAAAGCATTTTGGGTATACTGGCCGTTAAATAAGATGCGTGTAATTAACCATAATTAAAATACTATAATAATCGAGGAATGTCAGGGGGGTACAAATTTATGAGATATAGACAGAAAAGAAGATTTAAATTAGCTTTTATTGTGGCTATCTTACTTTTTTCATATTTACTTTTTAATTTTTATGGTATAAATCTTGGACTAGACTTACGCGGAGGTTCACATATAGTTTTACAGGCAAAACCCACTGAACAAAGGGAAATTAATAATGAAGTAATGAGTGGGATTAAAAATGTTATTGAACGCCGTGTAAATTCTTTAGGCTTGAGTGATGTCTCAGTACAGCGTGAGGGACAAGACAGGATAATTGTTGAACTTCCTGCGGTAGATAATCCTAATGAGGCAATGGAGGTAATCGGTAGAACTGCTATGTTAACATTTAGAAATGCTAATGGTGATATTTTGATGACTGGGGAAGCAATAGCAAATGCATCTGCTATTCGTGATGAGTACGGAGTACCGGTTGTCAGTTTTGAACTAACAAGTGAAGGATCCAAGAAGTTTGAGGCCATTACAAGACAATATATAGGACAAAAAATAGGTATTTATCTTGATGAGCAACTATTGACTAATCCTACAGTACAGGCTGTAATTAAAGGGAGAGGTCAAATTTCTGGCAATTATAAAACTGTAGCTGACGCCCAAAACCATGCTACTTTAATTAAAGAAGGTGCTTTGCCTGTTCCTGTAGAAGCAATTCAAGCAAAAACAGTTGGGCCTACTCTTGGAGAACTTTCTATTCAAAAGAGTATCACAGCGGGTTTGTTTGGCTTGTTACTAGTAGGTATCTATATGATATTTTACTATCGTTTTCCTGGTTTGTTAGCGGCTGTAATTTTAGCTATTTATGGTGTTATATTGTTGGGTACTTTAGCAGGATTACGGGCAGTCTTAACTCTTCCTGGTATTGCCGGGTTAATACTTTCTATAGGTATGGCTGTTGATGCAAACATTATTATCTTTGAGAGAATTAAGGATGAACGAAAAAGTGGTAAAACATTACGTGCTTCAATTGATGCTGGTTTTAAAAGGGCTTATGCTACTATTATTGATGCAAATGTAACTACACTAATTACTGCTTTGATATTAGCATATTTTACCAGTGGTACTGTTCGTGGTTTTGCTGTAACACTTGCAATCGGTGTTGTAGTTAGTATGTTTACCGCGTTCTTTGTAACAAGAAATGTAATCGATTTATTCGCAAATACAAAAATATTAAAAAGTCCAGCGGCCTTCGGCCTGAAAAGGAGGCGGTAAGAATGGATATACTAGGAAAAAGGAAAATATGGTATACCATATCATTGACAATAATTATTATAGGTCTATTATTTACAGCTTTTAAAGGACTGAATTTAGGTATAGATTTTAATGGAGGAACACTTCTGGAGTATAAATTTGATAATAAGGTATCTAATGAAAAAGTACGTGCAGCATTATCAAATATAGATTTTGCTCAAGATGCTGTGATACAACAATCAGAAGAAGGCGGAATTCATGGGGTTTTAATTAGGACAAAAGAATTAAGTCCCAAACAGATTGTTGATATTGAGGATGCATTAAAAGCTGAATTTCCAACTCTTGAGACTTTAAGAACAGATATGGTTGGACCTACTATAGGTCAAGAATTAAGGGTTAAGGCTTTATGGTCTCTATTACTGGCTTCAATAGCTATAATAATCTATATTAGTGTAAGATTTGAATTTCGTTTTGCTATTGTTGCAATTATAACCTTGTTACATGATGTGTTAATAACAGTTGGTCTTTTTGCGATATTGGGACGAGAGGTAAATACACCTTTTGTAGCTGCATTACTTACTATAATTGGTTATTCTATAAATGATACGATTGTTATATTTGACCGTATTAGAGAAAATATGAAATTAATGCAGAGAACACCTTTTATAGAGCTAGCTAATAAGGCTGTTGTTGATACATTATCTAGGTCTATAAACACTTCATTAACTACTTTGATTACTATATTAGCAATATATTTCTTTGGAGGGGCATCAATTAAGACATTCATGCTGGCACTTTTTATTGGTATGTTTGCAGGAACATATTCCTCTATATTTGTTGCGAGTCCTTTATTAGTAACCTGGAAAGAGAAATTCACTTCTTAAAAATTAGTAGACAAAAAACTCCCCTCCTTTGATTATCTTAGGGGGGTTTATGTTTTTATTGACGTTTTTATATGAATATCTATAGTTAATTAAACCAAGAGTAGACTTTCTGTCATAAATTATATTGATTAATTTTTACTAAATATAGTTATTATTGAAACTGTAGATTTGCTGAATAGTTGGGAGGTTTAAATATTAATGAATATTTCTAAACAATACCGACATTTAATAAGATATCGGAAGATAGCGGAAGTTCTTTTGAAAAATGGTCTGGGCGTAATTGTCGAAAACTTAGAATTAACTAAATACCTTCCCGTTAAGAAACGTTTTAATAAAGATAATACTGATTTGAATAAGAAGGGTATTGCAACCCGACTTAGAAAGGTGCTCCAGGAATTAGGTCCTACATATATAAAGTTAGGACAATTACTCAGTACCAGAGCAGATATATTACCTACTGTTTACATAAAAGAATTACGAAGATTACAGGATAAGGCAGATTCTGTCCCTTTTAAAGAAATCGAAAAGGTTTTAATAGATGAATTAGGTAATAATTATATGGAGTATTATCAAAAAATTGATAAAGAGCCCCAGGCCGCTGCTTCAATAGCCCAAACACATAGAGCAATACTACATGATGGTACAGATGTAATATTGAAGATACAAAGACCAGGTATTGAAAAAATAGTACAGTCTGACTTTGAAATTTTAAAAAACCTAATTTTGATGGCAGAAGATAGAGGTCTTTTTCCAGATTTCCTCCAAGCATCAAAATTAATTGAAGAGTTTAGAGATAGTTTAAAAAAAGAACTTGATTTTAAAAGAGAAGCAGCTAATATTAATAAATTTACAAAGAATTTTAAGCAGAATGATAGGATTATTATCCCTAATATTTATGAAAAGTCATCTACTCGGAGAATACTAGTTTTAGAGGAGATTAAAGGAATAAAGTTAAGTGATATTGAAAGTCCAGAAAATCTAGATATAGATGGTCCATCATTAGCTATCTTAGGGGCTCAGGCATTTATGAAGCAAGTATTGATAGATGGTTTTTTTCATGCTGATCCCCATCCGGGTAATATTTTTGTTTTAGAACAAGACAAACTCGCATATATTGATTTTGGTTTAATGGGGCAATTAACTGAAGAGGACAAGAGCAAAATGA